>NZ_LSZI01000017.1:0-272825 GCF_001647535.1 Acinetobacter sp. SFA
GACGCCAGTCGCATCGCCGGGTAGCTATGTTCGGAAGGGATAACCGCTGAAAGCATCTAAGCGGGAAGCCTACCTCAAGATAAGATTTCCCCGAGACTTTATGTCTCCTAAAGAGCCGTTGAAGACTACGACGTTGATAGGTTGGATGTGGAAGTGCAGTGATGCATGAAGCTGACCAATACTAATTGCTCGTGAGGCTTGACTATACAACACCCAAACAGTTGTTGTATAACGCTCAATTGATTCGAAATCAAACGATCAAACTTGATTTAGTTGAAAAGCTAGATAAAATGAACAGTCTAATTTAACTCAAGTACTTCTGTTAATCACTATTTGGAAAAAACCTTGGCAAATGTAAGACCAAGCGAGTATCCATAAACAGTTGTGCTGGCGACCATAGCAAGAGTGAACCACCTGATCCCTTCCCGAACTCAGAAGTGAAACCTCTTAGCGCTGATGGTAGTGTGGGATTACCCATGTGAGAGTAAGTCATCGCCAGCTCATTATTCGAAACACCCCCGGTCATCAGGCCGGGGGTGTTTTTTTATGCGGGGAATTTAGTCGAAAGCTTCCAAATATTATTTTTCACATAAAACCACAGCAAAAAATCCGTAGGGTAGGCGTATACTGGAACAGGTTTCTGGAGTGGATATGTCTTCAAATTTATCTTCAAGCCATATTGAATATGGGTCCTCTGCCTTTAAAGCGGTTTTGTTTTCCTTGTTTTTGGCTGGATTTGCAATTTTTTCATCATTGTATTGTGTCCAGCCGATGATGCCGATTCTGGCAGACTATTTTCATATCTCTCCTACGCAAAGCAGTTTTCCACTTTCATTTTCTACCATTGCATTAGCTGTTGGACTTATTTTTACTGGACTGATCTCGGACCGTTTTGGCCGTAAGCCGATTATGGTCTGGTCTTTATTTTCAGTTTCAGTATTGTTGTTACTGAGTGCTGTATTGCCAGTTTGGTCAGTATTTCTGGCTACCCGAATATTAATTGGTTTAACCGTGAGTGGCGTGGCCGCAGTGGCGATGACCTATATTGGGGAAGAGGTGGCCGCGAAAGATATCGGTTTGGCCATGGGACTCTATATTTCTGGAACTGCGATTGGCGGTATGAGTGGCCGTTTGATTGCCGGGGTATTGGTAGACTTTATTTCCTGGCAGTCAGCGACTTTAATCATTGGACTAATTAACCTCTGTATTGCGACAACCTTCTATTTCTTATTACCTAAATCCAGGAATTTTCAAGCTTATCCTATTAAATTGAGCCGTTTCCTTACCGCATTTCAGCATAATCTGAGTGATCCCAAACTGCGAATCTTGTTCTTGCAAGGTTTCATCCTGATGGGCTGTTTTGTTTCAGTCTTTAATTATCTCAGCTATCGCCTGATTCAGTCACCTTTTGAGCTGTCGCATGTCTGGATTGGCGTGATTTCTATTACCTATCTGGCAGGAATTTATAGTTCGCCTCGTGCGGCGGCATGGAGCCAGAAATTTGGACGTTTCCAGGTATTGGTGGCCATGCTTGCCAGCATGCTGCTAGGAGTGGTATTGATGCTAGTCAACAGCTTGGTGCTGATCTTTATTGGTCTGCTCATTTTTACCTTTGCATTTTTTGCTGCACATTCCACGGCCAGCAGTTGGGTATCTGTGCAATCTTTACAGTATCGTGCTGTAGGATCATCACTCTATTTATTCTGCTATTATCTTGGGTCCAGTGTACTCGGCAGCTCGAGTGGTCTGGTCTGGGAAAAGGCGGGATGGCTCGGCCTCAGTGTGTTCATCGGCATTATTTTGGCAATCGGTTTATTGGTAGCTCAACAGTTAAAACCTAAAATAAGCAAGCTAGAAATAAAATGAGTATATATTCCTGATTAAGGTCCTAAAGCCTATGTTGTATAAATTATAATCAAGCAACCCAAGCCGAATTCATGCTAAAATGCTCGGCTTTCATCTTTGATCTATTTTTTGATCTTCCATCTGCCAGCCGAGAATTGCTAGCCATGTCTACTGCTTATACCATGCAGACTGCGCCTACAGCGTTGTTTGATTACGACAAATATTGGGCGTCATGTTTCGACCCAGCGCCATTTTTGCCGATGTCACGCGAAGAAATGGATCAACTCGGTTGGGACAGTTGTGACTTTATTTTGGTCTGTGGCGATGCTTATATAGACCACCCATCATTCTGTTCAGGCATTATTGGCCGTACTTTAGAAGCACAAGGTTTCCGTGTTGGTATTATTGCACAGCCCGATTGGACCGATGTTGAAGCATTCCGTGTATTGGGTAAGCCAAATATTGCATGGGGTGTGACCGCAGGTAACATGGACTCGATGATCAACCGTTATACGGCTGACCGTAAGATCCGTTCTGATGATGCATACTCACCGGATAATCAACCAAATAAACGTCCAGACCGTGCGGCAACGGTATATTGCCAACGTGTACGTGAAGCTTATCCTGATGTACCTGTCTTATTAGGTGGTATTGAAGCCTCTTTACGTCGTATTGCTCATTATGACTATTGGTCAGATAAAGTACGTCGTTCAGTGTTGATGGATTCTAAAGCCGATCTATTGATGTACGGTAATGGTGAGCGTTCAATCACTGAAATCATGCACCGTTTGGCGCGTGGTGAAAAAATCCAAGATATTACCGATGTTCGTGGTACTGCATTTATCGTCAATAAACACAACCGCCCATCAAAAGCCAAATTCGTTGAAATCGCATCAAATGATGTCGATACCATTGGTCGTGTTGATCCAATCATCAACCCATATGTGATGACGGAAGATTTGGAAGGCTGTGAAATTGAGCAGGGCAAAGACTTAAGCCAATATCAAGGTTTCCAAAAAGAACATGTGGCAAATCCAATTGTACGTGAAGGCGACAACTTGGGCGAAGACACGCAAATTGTGCAGTTACAACCGGCATCTAAAGCAATTAAACATAAACTACCATCGCGTGAATTGGCCGTAATCCGTTTGCCTGCGTTTGAAGAAGTATCGAATGATCCAGTTTTATATGCACATGCCAATCGTATTTTGCATCTTGAAACCAATCCAGGTAATGCACGTGCATTAGTTCAAAAGCATGGTGAGCGTGACGTATGGTTAAATCCACCGCCAATTCCATTAACCACGGAAGAAATGGATTATGTGTTTGATCTGCCTTATGCACGTCTGCCACATCCATCGTATGGTAAAGCACGTTTCCCGGCATTTGACATGATTAAGTTCTCTGTGAACATCATGCGTGGTTGTTTCGGTGGTTGTACTTTCTGTTCAATCACAGAGCATGAAGGTCGTATCATTCAGAACCGTTCTGAAGAATCGATTTTGCGTGAAGTAGAAAAGATTCGTGATACAGCGCCTGGCTTCACAGGCATTATTTCGGACTTAGGTGGTCCAACAGCAAACATGTACCGTTTGGCATGTAAAGATCCTGAAATTGAAAAGAACTGTCGTAAGCCATCGTGTGTATTCCCGGGCGTATGTCAAAACTTGCATACTGACCATGCACCTTTGACACAGCTTTATCGTAAAGCGCGTTCGTTGCCGGGTATTAAAAAAATTCTGATTGGTTCTGGTTTACGTTATGACCTTGCAGTCTTAAACCCTGAATATGTTAAAGAATTGGTCACTCACCACGTGGGTGGTTACCTCAAGATTGCGCCCGAACATACCGAAAAAGGTCCGCTCAATAAAATGATGAAGCCGGGCATTGGAACTTATGACCGATTCAAGCAAATGTTTGATCGTTATAGTAAGGAAGCAGGCAAGGAACAATACTTGATTCCTTATTTCATCGCGGCGCATCCGGGCACCACCGATTACGACATGATGAACTTGGCGATTTGGTTGAAGAAGAATGGCTTCCGTGCCGATCAGGTACAGACCTTCTATCCATCACCCATGGCGACTGCAACCACCATGTACTACACCGGTAAAAACCCACTGGCGAAAGTAGCGCGTTACACTGAAAATGTCGACATTGTGAAAGGTGAGAAGCGTCGTCGTCTGCACAAAGCTTTCTTGCGTTATCATGATTCAAATAACTGGCCTTTACTGCGTGAAGCCCTGAAAGAAATGGGTCGTCAGGATTTAATTGGTAACTCGAAACAGCATCTGATTCCGACTTATCAACCTGCAGGCAGCGCAGACGGTCAGTATCAATCGGCACGTAAGAAAAATTCGACGGTTGCCGGTGATTCGCAAAAACGTACCGGCGAGCAGGGGAACCGTAGCAAGGCTGCACAAGCTCAGTCACGTCCTTCAAATACCAAGAAGCGTCCTGAGCGTGGTCAAATTCTGACCCAGCACACCGGTTTGCCACCACGTGAAACAGGCGATGCCAAGAAACCCTTTGGTGGGCAGAAGCCTAAAGCTAAATCAAAATCACGTGCATAATTAAGTTAATAAAAAGACACTTCGGTGTCTTTTTTTAGCGCTGAGGTAAAGTAACGTAGCTAAGGACTATGATTAAAAAATGTAAAGGGATGTATTATTTGCATTATGTATTGCTAAAAAGTGGTATAAAAATAACACTTTGTCGGAATTGTCCTACAGTTAAGCAGATTTGTATTGCGATCAATTCTATGGATGTTTTAGAGTGCGTTATCAGTACTTTAAATCCACTTTCATTGGCATTCAAAAAGATGTCATTTTAGGTAACACAAAATCGAGTTTTGATACCGGTTGTATGGGTATTTAAGCAGATTGGTTGTTAGCTCTATTTAAAATAAAGCGTGGGTTTATACTGCACAACAATAAAACAAAAATGATTATAAGAATGCAAGGATTTAGGCATGACCACCTATATTATGATTGGGAGTTTCCTGCTCTTCTGTGTCGTGCTCATGGCATGGAAAAAGCTCGGAAATAATTCCAAACCACAAGACAGCGCGTTGAAGCAGCGTGCAATTTTCAATCTGAATGAGCAATTGACCTTCACTCGCCTGAGAGAAGTTTTACCAGAATGCATCATTCTGGCTCATGTTTCCTATGATGCCTTAATGACCACCAAATTTAACCGGACTCGACACAAGTACCGTAACCTGACTGCCGATTTTGTAATTCTGGATCAGCAATATCAGATTCTGGCAGTTGTAGCGGTAGATGACCCTTTAATCCTTAAGCGTCCACAACAGACAGGGTTCCAGGATGCATTACTGACCATGGCTGGTTATCGGGTGATCCGTTACGACGATGTGCCGGAATATTATCAGTTGCGCCAAGACTTTTTGCAGGAGCAAGCGCAAATGCAGAAAATGCCCAAATATACAGTTAGCAATGATCTGAAAAAATACTATCTATATTCAGATTTAGAGCGCAGTAAAATTAAAGCAGTCGGTTAAAACAAAAAAGCATGCCAGAAGCATGCTTTTTTATGAATCGATCTAGGAAAATTATTCCGGTTTAACCGCCACGACGGTCAGTTCGACCAATACCCGTGGATCATACAGTTTTGCTTCGACACAGGTACGAGGCAGCGCTTCGATATCCGCCACCCAGGCATCCCAGACTTCATTAAAAGCCGCATAGTCATGCTCAATATCCTTGAGATAAATTGTGACTGACATGATGTGACTTTTATCAGTACCGGCATCTGCCAGAAACTGGTCAATAATATCTAAAGTCTGTTGGGTTTGCCCTTTAATATCCAGTTCGACATCTGTAGCCAGCTGGCCTGCAAGATGTACCAGATTACCGGCAATGGCAATTTCCGAAAAGCGTTTCGATACGTGTAAACGTTCAACTGTCATGTTGTTCATCCTGAGTTTTGGGCATCAGGGCTGCGACCAGTGCAGTCAGCAGACAACCCACCGCCAGATAGATCGCTACATAATGCCATGAACCGTCTGCCCAAATCACCAGTGCAGCTGCAATAAATGGGGTAAATCCACCACCAATGATACTCGCCACCTGATAGCCAACTCCGGCACCGCTGTAGCGGTATTCGGTGCCAAACAGTGAGGTGAAAATCGGTTGATGGACACTGACCACCATATCATGGGCAACGTTTGCCAGTAAAATTGCCCCGATGATAATCATCCAGGTATTTTGTGCATCGAGCGCCATAAAAAATGGAAAGGCTGAGAGTGCACCAATCAAACCACCCCAGACACACATTTTCTGATGATTGAATCTATCTGCCAGCCAGGCAAAGAAGGGAATACTGAAGCAGCTAATGGCCCCGACCATCAAGGTAATATTCAGGAAGAACTGTTTGTCCATGCCCAGATTACTGGTGGAATAGTTCAGGGCGAAATTGGTGACCAGATACATGGTCAGCAATTCGGTCAAACGTAAAGCAATGATATAGAAAAAAGCTTTAGGATGTTTACTGATGGCCTGCAAGATTGGCAGCTTTTCTGGCTGATGGTCTGCTTTCACCACCTTTTCTACAAATTCCTGAGATTCATCCTGATCACGGCGAATCCACATGGCAATGCCGATCAACACGATACTGGCTAAAAAGGGAATACGCCATGCCCACTCAGCAAAGGCGTCTTCACCCAGTGTCGCGAGTATAAGCGATACTGCACCGGTGGCCAGAACCAGACCGACGCCGTAACCGACCTGAACACCACTGCTATAAAAGGCCTTTTTTCCTTTTGGTGCATTTTCTACGGCCATGAGGGCTGCACCGCCCCATTCACCACCGACGGCAAAGCCTTGCAAGGCACGACAAAACACCAGTAGTACCGGTGCCCACCAGCCAATTGCCTCGAAATTTGGCAGCAGGCCAATCCCTACCGTGGAAATTCCCATCAGGATTACCGTAAGTACCAGCATTTTTTTACGGCCGAGTTTGTCACCAAAGTGACCAAATACTACACCACCTAAAGGACGAAACAGGAAGCCGACCCCAAAGGTGGCCAGCGCTGCCAGGGTACCCATGTTCTCGCCAATACTGGGAAAAAACTGATCTTTAAAAATTAAGGCTGCAACAATGCCGTAAAGGAGAAAATCATACCAATCGACAACAGCACCAACAAAACTAGATAGCGCAGCTTTACGTGCGCGTTGTTCTTGAACAACAGAAGAATTTACAGAAGACATGCAGGAGGGAATTCCATGAGTTACATCAGAGTTGCCCTGTAATATTCGGATTTGATCGTCACGCCAATTACAGGACAGCATGCTGAAAGTAAAGGTGATTTTCAGCATCTCAGCACATACATGGATAATGCATTGCGCAGATAGATTACTCTAAAAAATCAAAATGTAAAAACAAAGTTGCCGTCTTTTTAAACCGATGCTTAAAACATGAACAGAAACTGCTTAGAGCAGTGACAATTGGGTTTCAATCTCGGGGACGCTGAGCTGATATACGCCTACACCGATCAGCCGGAATTGCATCTGCGGGGCAATATGCAGATCGTCGAGCAGTAAGTCCAAGGCTTGGGCTAATTCCTGTGGACTACGCAGTATCTGTTTAAAACTTTTACTGTGTTGCATCACCTGAAAGTTCTTGAGTTTTAATTTGACCGTAACGCCGCGAGCCGAAAGCTGTTTCTTTTGCAGACTTTGCCAAACCTGTACCAGTAAGGGCTCCCAGTAGGGACGACATTCACTCAGATACAGGTCATCATCAAAAGTAGTTTCTTTAGAGATTTGCTGGCGTTCTCGTTCCACTTCGACCGGTCGTTCATCAATACCTTGAGCATATAAAAACAGCCGTCGTCCATATTTGCCAAAATGCTGAATCAGTAAGGCTTCATCAATCTGCTGTAAATCTCCCAAGGTGTTCAGGTTCAGGCTGCTCAGTTTTTCCTGGGTAACTTTTCCCACACCGGGAATTTTTTTTAGGGGCAGATTCTGGATAAATCCCTGAACTTGTGATGGCTTAATCACACAGATGCCATTCGGTTTGTGCCAGTCCGAAGCAATTTTAGCGAGAAACTTGTTGGGCGCTACACCAGCAGACGCGGTTAATCCGGTGGCTTGAAAAATATCCTCGCGAATCCGCATGGCGACTTCGGTAGCACTTGGAATTTGTTTTAGATTCTCTGTGACATCCAGAAAGGCTTCATCCAGAGACAGTGGCTCAATCAGGGAAGTATATTGCTGGAAGATGTGATGAATCTGTGCCGATACCTGCCGGTATTTGGCAAAATCCGGCTCAATCACGATGACCTGAGGACACAGTTTGCGCGCCTGCCCCATGGACATGGCAGAACGCAGGCCATAAACCCGTGCCGGGTATGAGGCAGCCGCGACCACCGCCCGAGGATGATGCGAAGCAATCACCATAGGTAAGTTTTTCAGTTCTGGACGTTCACGCAGCTCTACCGAGGCATAAAACGCATCCATATCGATATGAATAATTTTGCGCATGTTCGCTATCTTAAGGGGCTTTAATCGGATTGGGAAGCGACGGCTGCGTTGAGTAAATAGGGCTGTGGTCCGCTTAGCAGGACAACTTTGGTCCCTTGTCTCTCGGCAGCCTGAATCAGAAGTTGTAAACTTTTTGGGGAGTCATCGGCAAGACGGGGTAAAAATTGCAGCGGCTGGTTTAAAGGCTGAAAAAAATCATCCCAATGTACCGGGATCACCACTTTGGGCTTGAGCAGGTTCAGGGTTTCAGCCAGATATTGCTGCTGATAGGCAGCAGATTGTCTGGAGAGCTGGGCAATGCCTAAAAACAGGGTGTCGACTTCCAGATGTTGTAATTGCTCTGGAATAAATCCGGTACTGGCCTTGACCAGAATTTTATATCCCACATGCTCAATCAGGTAATCGAAACTGCCACCTTCTTTAAATTCGGAAAATTTGGCCGGAAGGGTAAAAGGCTGCAGCAACTCTTCGCCTAAATCATCATTTACCGCTGTGGGCGGGGTATGTTGTGAGGGAATGGCAGTGATCTGGAAGTTTCCCCATTGCTGTACTTGCCCAAGCTTAACCGGCTGTAATTGCTGTGGAATAACTTTAGGGTTTGCCCGGGCGATATTCAGGGTGCTCGGCGAACCGACGACAGCAGTTTTCGGAAGTATTTCCAGTAAGGCCGGTACATCCAGAACATGATCATAATGCGAGTGAGTGACCAGAATGGCTTGGGTTCGACTCAATTCATGGCGTTGCACCAGTTGTTCAAGGAGTAACCTGTCACTTTGAATAGGGCGGCTAAGTACCTGCCACAAAGATGGCCGGCTAAAGAAACCGTCGATCAGGATCTGATCGTGGCCATCATCGAGTAACAGGGTGGACACACCAAAAAATTTAACGGTGAGACCGTGAAAGGAGGTACCGGTTTTCGGCTGCCACGCTTGAAAGTCCCTGAGTTTTCCTGAAGCTTGCAACAGATAAGCCAGTGTACCCGCGATGAGCAGGAGAAGAATTAGCAGACCGAGTAAAACGCCTTTTATCCATTTCAATCTTTTTATTTCCTTGTTGTTTTTATAAAGAACTTGTTTTCAGGTGATCAGCTTTATTTCGCCTGCTCTTCAGATGAAGGTGCTGCAATTGCATTCTTCTTGAGAAAATCCAGCCATTGCTGTTCTGAGCCATAAAATACATTCAGATCTACCGGTGTGGTAATACCGGGAATTTTCCCCTGACTGGTATGTTGCCAAAATAGCCACGCTGGCTGACCTTTTAAATCAGGCAGACCCTTGTATTCACGTACCCAGAGCGGTACGTCGGGGAAATTTCCTGCCAGTACAATATTATAAAAAGCTTTAGAAATATAGAAAATCGGCTGCTTGCCGTAATGCTTTTTCAGGGCATCGTGCATCACCTGAATTTCGTTTAAAAGCTGCTCTTTAGAATAGGTATTGATACATTTGCTGTCATATTCCAGATCAATCACTGGCGGTAAGGTATCCGGTTTATTGGGTACGGAGTCAATAAAATTCTGGGCTTGAATGCTGCCATCGCGGCAGAGCCGGTAAAAATGATAGGCGCCGACCAGAAAGCCGCGTTCCCGGGCCTTGAGCCAGTTTTCCTGAAAACGGGTATCTTTAAAGTCGCCGCCTTCAGTGGCTTTCAGATAAACAAAACGGTACTTTTCAGGCGGAATCTGCTGCCACTGGATCTCTTTTTGATGATGCGATACATCAAATCCTTGAATTGGATAATCGGCCGCATGGGAAGACGGGGTTTTCATCAGATAGAGATAAACCATGGCGATCGTAACCAATATGACCAGAAAGCCAAACCCTACTAAAAGCGGCTTGCTATATCTGCTCCAAGTCTGATGTTTTTGCATCTTCAGTCCTTACCTGTATCTGAGCTGGTCTAAAAACTGTATCAGTCTGAAGTTTATTATCGCATTAGACAGGGGTGTTTTTCGGAATATGCCAGAAAATATAGGCCGCAATAATATTGATGCAGCCCAAACAGATCAGTGCCATATGAAAAGCAGCCACCAGATTGTCAGCGCCGTAATAGGCACCCAGCATGTTGACCAGTGTACTGGCCAGTGCCACCCCGATACTCATCGACAGCATCATGATCATTGATAGAAAGCTGTTGCCACTACTGGCATCCTGCTGGTTTAAATCCTTTAAAGTCAGGGTGTTCATGGAAACGAATTGGAGTGAATTCAGAACCCCGAAAATAAAGAAATGCATGGTTCTTAACCAGAGCGGGGTGTCTGCTGTAGTCAGGGAAAAACTGGCAATACACAGGCCGACCAACAAGGTGTTGACCAACAAGACACGACGATAGCCGAAGCGCTGCACAATACTGCGGATAATCGGTTTGGAGGCCAAGGAACCGAGTACAGTTGGAATCATCAGCAAGCCGGTCACAAAGGGTTCAAAACCAAATGCCACCTGCAGCATTAAAGGCAATAAAAATGGAATCGAGTTACCGCCCAGACGCGCAAAAAAATTACCCAGAATTCCGATCGAATAAACTTTATTCTTAAACAGTTTGCTACGGAATAATGCATTCTGATGGGTGTGCGAATGATAGGCATAGATAAGCGAAGTTACCAATCCAGTCAGAATCAGGGCCAGACTCCACCAGAGCGGATGTTGTGGACTGGCAAAATTTTCAATACCAAGACATAGCGATACCATGGCGATGATGAGCAGGATAAAACCGCCAAAATCGAAACGTGCTACCGTAGGTTCAAGCACATTGGGCATGGCTTTAAGGGTAATCAGGGCACCCAGAATGCCAATCGGTAAATTAATCAGGAAAATCCAGCGCACAGACATATATTCGACCATCCATCCGCCTAAGGTCGGTCCAATCAGCGGACCGATCAGTCCGGCCAGGCTCATTAGGCTCATGGCAGCCAAGAACTGGGTTCGCGGAATAATCTTCAGCATCGCCAGCCGGCCAACCGGGAGTAAAAAGGCACCCCCTATGCCCTGAAATACCCGATAGATGAGTAATTCATTCAGACTTTCAGCCCAAGCGCAGCCCAGCGATGCCAGAGAAAAAATGATAATGGCAGAAAAATAGATGTTTCTGACCCCAAAACGGTCTGCCAGCCAGCCACTCAAGGGAATACAGGCTGCCACTGACAGGACATAAGCCACGACTACACCGTGCATCCGCAGCGGATCTTCCTGTAAATTCTTAGCAATTGCGGGCAGGGCCGTGTTGATAATGGTACTGTCCAGCCCCTGCATAAAAAAGCCGATCGACACCAACAAGACCAGCAGTCTGAATTCAGGATCTAGGGCTTGATGCGTAGGCGTGGCATTCATAATTATGGAAAGCTTAAAATTTTTAATAGTTTAAAGGAAACAGCCGGGTCTGTCCTATATAAAGCGTGTCAACTTTTATAGCGTCGTGTGTCAATGAACTGCAAGAAATCTGTCATGGTAAAGTCATGTTCTGGTCATAAGGGAGCAATGACATCAGGGAGTCGCCCTATGATTTATCAAGTCGATCTAGAGCCGCTAAAAGCTGCTAGATTCAGAGCACTTCGCTGCTCTTTTTTGTAAGACCGGCATATATATGACAGTGTTGTCATTAAAATGAAATAAAACCGTCATAATCTTGGGCCAACTTTTCAGCAGTGCTGAAATCTCCTCGCGTATAGGTTTGTTTTTATGACAATCGAGATTTTGATGGTGATCGGCTTCTGTTTAGCCGCCTATTCTATTGTCGGAAATGATGTGCCTCAAACCTTAGGGACATTTATTTCATCAAATTCCCATCGCCCATGGTGGGTATTGTGGATTTATATCAGCTCAATTTTAATTGTCGTATTGATCTATGGTTGGTATGCATCCGGGGTAGGTGATGCCTCATACGGTCGTCTAGAAACCATTCCTTTCCCTGAAGGTGGCATTACCTGGCTGTATATTGTGCCGCCTATTCTCCTGTTAATACTGACCAGATACGGGATTCCAGTCAGTACTACCTTCCTGGTGCTTACGATCTTCTCTCCTGCCAGCCTGGGCTCGATGATGGTTAAATCGATGATGGGCTATGCCGTCGCCTTTATCGTGGCGATTGTCATCTATCGTTTTGTGGCCAAGCAGCTGGCACGCCATTTTGCCAAGACACGTCATCAGGAGCACTCCAAGGTCTGGATGGGCTTGCAGTGGGTCTCTACCGGTTTTCTGTGGAGCCAATGGCTGATTCAGGATCTGGCTAACATCTTCGTGTATGTACCACGTCAGGTGCCGTTTGAATTCCTGATGTTTGCGATTACGGTATTCGTGGTGTTGCTGGGCGTGATTCTGTATCAACGTGGTGGGGCTATCCAGAACATTGTCGACACCAAAACCGGTGTAACCGACATTCGTGCTGCAACGATTATCGACTTCATGTATGCCATTATCCTGTTAGTTTTCAAAGAGTGGAGCAACATTCCAATGAGTACCACCTGGGTATTCCTGGGCTTACTCGCAGGTCGTGAATTTGCCATGTCGATGATTCTGGATGAAGTCAACAAACATCGTACTTCACGTAATGTCAGTGCAGATGCCATGAAACTGATGTTCGGTTTGGCCATGTCGGTCATTCTGGCAACAACTTTGCCGATGTTTTATGAGTTTGTGACGAATTATGGTCAATAAGTCCGAGCACTGAAAATCCATAAAAAAGCGAGCCAGGTGCTCGCTTTTTTCTTAATTGGAACGGTTTAAACCACAAATCTTTGTGGATGGCCTAAATTGGTTAAAGTTGTATAAATTTCTTCTTCGTGTTCGCAAATGATCAGTTTGGCGCGATGTTGCGGCGGTAAAAAACCATCTTCAACGGCACGGTCCAGCTGTGCAATCAAGGCATCATAGAACCCGTTGACGTTATATAGCATCATCGGTTTCTGGTGCTGGTTCAACTGGCCCCAAGTAGCAATTTCCAGAATTTCCTCAAAAGTACCTAGTCCACCTGGCAAGGCTACAAAGGCACAGGCTCGCTCAGCCATCATGGCTTTACGTTGATGCATACTGGTCACCACATGTAACTCGGTCAGCTGGTTATGGGCAATTTCATAGTCCAGCATAAATTCGGGAATGACTCCCACTACTTCACCACCATGCTGGATCATGGCATCCGCGACTTGTCCCATCAGGCCAATACTGGCGCCACCATAAACCAGCCCGAAACCATGTTCTGCCAGTCCTTGCGAGATTTGAAGGGCTTTTTCTAAATAAATCGGCTTGTTGCCTGCACGTGAACCACAATAGAGTGCCACTAAAGGGCGAGTTGTTTTTGGGGAGTTGTCTTTAAAATAATCTGTCATTTGAATTACGCTTTGCATTTATTTTCTTCACCTTATCATTTTTCTTTCTGGTGACTCTAGCTTAATTAATAAATATGACAATTCTGTGAGCAGCTGTATTTTTACTGCATTCCAGCCAGGCAAAATTCATCGATAAACAGCCATGAAAAAAGGTGAATTTCGATTTGATCTTGTTATACTAAAAATTGGTTTCACAACAATAGAACGAAAATGGGTAGTGGTAGTTGGCCGTGTAACTCTATAAATCGCCGTCAAATAATTGGTATTGTTCAATATCAAAAATATTATGCTGTTTCTTTACAGTCTCGGTTCATTCAATGCAGCAGTCCTGAGTGTCAGGAGCCAAGCGTATGATCTTTGAATGGATGTCGGATCCTTCAGCCTGGGTCGGTTTACTCACATTAGTTGTTCTTGAGATTGTACTCGGGATCGATAATCTGGTTTTTATTGCCATTTTGGCGGAGAAATTGCCGCCAGAACAGCGTAATGCCGCGCGGATTGTGGGCTTAATGCTGGCCTTGGTGATGCGTTTGATTTTGCTGGCTTCGATTGCCTGGGTGGTCACTCTGACTGATCCACTGTTCCACATTTTTGATCATGCTTTCTCAGGCCGAGATCTGATTCTATTGTTTGGTGGGGTGTTCCTGCTGTTTAAAGGCACCATGGAACTGCATGAGCGTCTGGAAGCCAAACCGGTCATCAAAGAAGAAAATCCGGTCCATGCTGTATTCTGGATGGTGATTGTGCAGATCGTGGTGCTGGATGCCGTTTTCTCATTGGACAGCGTGATTACTGCGGTTGGCATGGTCAAGGACCTGTCAGTCATGATGATTGCCGTGATTATTGCTATCGGGATTATGCTCTGGGCATCCAAAGCCCTGATGGATTTCGTCAATAGACATCCGACCGTGGTGATTCTGTGTCTGGGCTTCCTGATGATGATCGGGTTCTCGCTGGTAGTCGAAGGCTTCGGTTTCCATATTCCGAAAGGTTATCTGTATGCTGCAATTGGCTTCTCGGTGATTGTCGAATTTATTAACCAGACCATGAAACGCAATCAGGAAAAAATGGTGACCACCACCGACATGCGCTACCGTACTGCTTCAGCAGTGATGCGCATGCTCGGTGGCAAACCTGCTCAGGACAATGATTCTTCTGAGCCGGAAGATGTTCTGGCGACACGTGCCTTTGCTGATGAAGTCTTTAATGATGAAAATGGTATTTATCACAGTGTCATGGTGCAGGGGGTACTGGGTCTGTCGGAACGGCCGGTCAAGTCGGTGATGACGCCACGTCCTGAACTGGAATGGATTGATCTGGACAATGAGCCCGACAGTATCAAAGAACAGTTATTGCAAATGAGCCATTCACGTCTGATCGTGGCGCGTGGTGAACTGGATAATATTGCCGGGGTGGTACTGACCCATAAAGTTCTGAACGAATACATTGAAACCGGGGTGCTGGATTTTGAAAAGCACTTACGTGAACCGGTGATCGTGCATGAAAATGCCCAAGTCCTGATGGTGATGGAGCAATTGCGTCAGGCTCCATTGCAAATGGCGATTGTCCTGAATGAATATGGTTCGATTGAAGGGATTGTCACGCCAATTGATATCCTTGAAGCAATTGCCGGTGAATTCCCAGATGAAGATGAGCTGCAAGCTGCTGCAGAAAGTCTGGAAGATGGCAGCCTGATTCTGGATGGTTCTACCGATATCCGTCATGTTTCCTTATTGCTGGATCGTGATCTGGTCAATGAAACTGAAGAATATTCCACCCTGTCCGGTTATGTGTTATTCCATATGGCACGTTTACCGCATAGTGGTGAAAAATTTGAAGCAGATGGACATATCTTTGAAGTGGTCACCATGGACGGCCATAAGATCGATAAAGTGCATATCATTCCGCTTCCTGCGCAGGAATAGACTATAGCGAAGGTTCGGACGCAAAAATTTGCTAAAATAGCTCGCATTGTCGGGCTATTTTTATGGAACTGAAATGTCAGAAGCATGTCCATGTGGACAAGGTGAATATCACAGCTGTTGTCAGCCCTTACATGCAGGACAACGGGTCGCAGAGACTGCGGAGCAACTCATGCGTTCCCGTTACAGTGCCTTCGCGAAGCATGAAATCGATTACATCAAAACCACCACCGCGCTGGGTCAGCAACAGGCACTGGACTTGCAGGCAATTAGTGATTGGAGCAAAGCCAATCAGTGGTTAAAGCTTGAGATTGTTCAAGCCGATGAAAAATTGGATAAAAATCATGCATTGGTTGAGTTCAAGGCTCATTATCATGATGGCAAGCAGGCACAGATGCATCATGAAGTTTCACATTTTGTGAAGCTGGAAGGTCGCTGGTATTTTCTGGATCCGACCACGGATCAGACTCTTGGCATGAAACAGCCCTGTATTTGTGGTTCAGGTAAAAAATTTAAGCAATGTTGTGCCGGATTCTTATAACTTTCACATAGATTTAGCTTAGAATAGCCGCCATCTCAAAGCCTCAGGTGGAAGCAGGGCGATGTTACTGACCGTTATCTATATTGTTGCGATTACCGCTGAAGCCATGACCGGGGCACTGTCTGCTGGCCGGCGCAGTATGGACTGGTTTGGCGTCATGATTATTGCCTGTGTCACGGCACTGGGTGGGGGTTCGGTTCGCGATGTCCTGCTTGGGCATTATCCCTTGACCTGGGTCAAGCATCCTGAATATTTGATACTGACCTGTTGTGCAGCTTTTGTGACAATTCTGATTGCCAAATGGATGCGGCATTTGCGCAATATCTTCCTAGTGCTGGATGCCTTAGGCCTTATCGGCTTTACCATTATTGGCTGTCAGATTTCTCTGGAAATGGGACATGGCTTTGTGGTCAGTTCAGTTGCCGGGGTTTTGACTGGCGTATCTGGCGGGATTTTGCGTGACATTTTATGTAATGATGTGCCGCTGGTATTCCGTCGTGAACTGTATGCCAGTATTGCTTTTGTGTCAGTAATCTTTTACTGGTTATGTAGTTATTATGGTTTGTCACAAGACGTCACCATTCTTTCTACCCTGATCTTTGGTTTTAGCTTACGTCTGATCGCCATTTATTTTGGTCTGGAAATGCCAAAATTTATTTATAAAGATGATGATGAGCAATCGGCATCCTCCAAAGACGAATCTTGATTTTTCATTGACATGAATGCAGTAATAAAATCACCGCATTGTGCTTAATTCGTAGTATAAAAAATATAAAGCAGCCCACCTGTTGAGAAAGCAGCATCTCCCGTTCCACCTGATCAGAGATTTTTGTTATGGATCTAGTTTCTCGCATACAACGCTTACCAATTGGTAAGTTTCATTACACCTTGCTGGTGGTGATTGGACTGGGCTGGATGTTTGATGCGATGGATACCGGATTAATTTCCTTTATTCTGGCAAAAATGGCTGAAGACTGGCAGATGACTGCAGATCAGAAAAGCTGGGTGGTGTCGATCGGTTTTGTTGGCATGGCGATTGGGGCGATTTGTTCCGGGGGACTGGCCGACCGGTTTGGGCGTAAAACAGTCTTTGCTGCAACGCTGGTCATTTATAGCCTGGCCACGGCAGCCTGCGCTTTTGCACCGAATCTGACCTGGCTGCTGGTCTTCCGTTTTATTGTCGGTTTGGGCTTGGGTGGTCAGTTACCCGTGGCTGTGACGCTGGTCAGTGAATATATTCCTGCGCATGTGCGAGGCCGCTTTATTGTCCTGCTGGAAAGCTTTTGGGGGCTGGGCTGGTTAGTTGCAGCTTTAGTATCGCGCTTTGTCATTCCTGATTTTGGCTGGCAAACCGCTTTTCTGATTGGTGGCCTGCCTGCGCTGTATGCAATTGTGATCTGGAAAATGATACCGGAATCTATTCCTTTCCTGATTAACCGTGGCCGTATAGACGAAGCCTCGGCACTGGTCAAAAAGATTGAGCGTCAATGTGGCGTTCAAGTCTATGAAATTTTTGAAGTGAAACCGGTCGCAGAGAAGCAGAATATTTCATTTTCCCAGTTATGGTCAGGTATATTTGCACGCCGTACGCTTATGCTCTGGCTGATCTGGTTCGGTATTATTTTTTCCTATTATGGCATCTTTACCTGGTTGCCAAGCTTACTGGTCAAAGAAGGCTATAGCATCGTACAGTCATTTGAATATGTACTGATTATGATTCTGGCGCAGTTGCCCGGTTATCTGGTGGCAGCCTGGCTGGTCGAAAAGCTGGGTCGTAAGCCTACTCTGGCCGGTTTTATTGGCATGTGTGCGATCTCGGCCTATTTCTTTGGCCAGTCGGGTAGTGTTACTGAAATCGTGATTTGGGGCTGTCTGATGTCCTTCTTCAATCTGGGTGCTTGGGGTGTGCTCTATACTTATACGCCGGAACAATATCCGACCAATATCCGTGCCTTTGGTTCAGGCTGGGCTGGTGCGGTTGGCCGGATTGGCGGTATTGCAGCGCCTTTTGCCGTAACCCATCTGATGGGTATGCCCAATGGTTTCAGCTATGTCTTCACCATGTTTACGGCGGTTCTGGTCGCTGTCGCGATTGTGATTCTGATTTTGGGTGAAGAAACCAAAGGCAAGACCCTGGAATCGATGGGCTTATAAAGTGAATGATTTTTTAGTTGCTTGAGGCCTATAAAGTGGATATTTTTAGGCCATAAGACACAAATTGTCGCGCTGAGCTATTTGATGCCCTTGTGTCATCCACAGCCGCGACATAGCATAAGAAACATTGATACAAAAACGAATTATTTAGGACTATAGGTTGTTATGACAAGCCTTGCGCATCATGCGACAGAAAACCGCTCCGTAGCAGAATTTACCGAACAAGCTTATCTGAATTACGCCATGTACGTGATTATGGATCGGGCACTCCCTCATATCAGCGATGGCCTGAAACCGGTACAGCGCCGGATTGTCTATGCCATGAGTGAGCTGGGCCTGAAATGGACCAGCAAACCAAAGAAATCGGCACGTACTGTGGGTGACGTACTGGGCAAATACCATCCGCATGGTGACTCGGCCTGTTATGAAGCCATGGTACTGATGGCACAGCCCTTTAGTTACCGCTATCCGTTTATTGAGGGACAGGGCAACTGGGGTTCTCCGGATGATCCGAAGTCTTTCGCAGCCATGCGTTATACCGAAGCCAAACTGTCTCAATACAGCGAACTGTTGTTATCTGAACTGGGTCAGGGCACCTGTGAATGGCAGGACAACTTTGACGGTTCGATGAAAGAACCGGTGAACTTGCCAGCACGTGTACCGAATATCCTGCTGAATGGTACCACTGGCATCGCAGTCGGGATGGCCACTGACATTCCACCGCATAACCTGCGTGAAGTAGTCAAGGGCACCATTGCCCTGATTCGTAATCCGAACCTGACCGATGAAAAAATCGCAGACTATATTCCTGCACCGGATTTGCCGACCAAAGCCGAAATTATTACTCCTCCTGCTGAACTGTTAAAAATTCAGACTACAGGTCGTGGCAGTTATCGCATGCGTGCGGTATATACCATAGATAAAAACGAAATTATTATCACTGAACTTCCATATCAGGTGTCAGGCTCCAAAATCATTACCCAGATTGCCGACCAGATGCAGGCCAAGAAACTGCCTTTAGTCAGCGATGTACGGGATGAATCGGATCATGTCAATCCAACCCGTTTAGTGATTGTTCTGCGTTCCAACCGCATTGATGCAGAAGCAGTCATGAGCCATCTGTTTGCGACCACAGATCTGGAATCCAGCTATCGTGTCAATATGAACATGATTGGTGCCGATGGCCGTCCACAGGTAAAATCGATTCGTCGTATTCTGCTGGAATGGATTGAAATCCGTAAAACCACGGTAACACGTCGTCTGCAATACCATCTGAACAAGATCGAAAAACGCCTGCATATCTTGGGTGGTCTGATTATTGCATATTTGAATATTGATGAAGTGATTCGGATTATTCGTGAAGAAGATCAGCCAAAATCGGTATTGATGGCGCGTTTTGGCATTGACGAGATTCAGGCTGAAGCCATTTTGGAACTCAAGTTACGTCATCTGGCCAAGCTTGAGGAAATGCAACTGCGCCGTGAACAGGAAGAACTTGAAGCGAAAGCTGCGGTGATTCGTGAACAGCTGGCCAATCCGGAATCCTTGAAGACCCTGATCATTTCTGAACTAAAAGAAGATGCCAAGAAATTTGGTGATGATCGCCGTTCGCCAATCGTACAGCGTGCCGAAGCTGCTGCGATCAATGAAACTGAAATGTTGCCTGCCGATCCGGTGACGGTAGTGTTATCTGAAGCTGGCTGGATTCGCTGTGCCAAAGGTCATGAAGTGGAGGCTGAAAATCTGAATTTCCGTGCCGGTGACCAGTACTTGAGTCATGCTCAAGGCAAGTCCAACCAGCGGGTCTATGTGATTGATGATACCGGCCGTAGCTATGCCTTACCAATCAATAGCCTGCCATCGGCACGTGGTCTCGGTGAACCACTCAGTTCAAAACTTTCTCCTGCCAGCGGAGTGGGTTTTAAACAGGTTCTGGTGGCTGATGACGAAGCTGAAATTCTGGCCATCAGTAGTAAAGGGTATGGCTTTAAAACCCAGGCCAAGCAGCTGGATACCAGTGCCAAAGCCGGGAAAGCTTTCCTGAATTTATCTGAAGGAGCTGAAGTGATGAACCTGCAGCTACTCGAAGATGCCACGCATGTTGCACTGCTCAGTTCGGCAGGGCGCCTGTTAATTGTCGATTTAGCAGAGTTGCCGGTGTTGAATAAAGGCAAAGGAAATAAATTGATACAACTTGAGGCTAGTGATCAAATTTTGTCCATGACACTATTGAAGCTTGATGAAACAATTCAAGTGCTTGCAGGACAGCAGCAGTTAAAATTAAAAGGGGATGATTTGCAAAAATATCTCGGCAAACGTGGTGCAAAAGGTCAGCTTTTACCACGCGGATACCAAAAAGCAAATAAACTGTTGATTCAAAGATAAGACTAGCATCCATCCTGTAAAATACGTTATATATGAACAACGATTCGACAAGATGGATGCAATATTGCACATATACAAGTCTAAAAACGGCGTGTGATATTGAAAAAAACAGTTGAAATACTAAGGATTATGATTGGAGAGATGGCCATTATGGAAAAAATTTGGTTTGCTGAATACCAAAAAACAGGGATTCCAGAAACAGTAGAATTACCACCAGAAAATACTTCTCTAGTAGATATTTTTGAACGTAATTTCCAAAAATTCGGCTCGCGTGATGCCTTTATCTTTATGGATAAGGCCATGACTTTCAATGAATTGGAAGAGGCGAGTCGCAAATTTGCAACTTATTTACAAAGCTTGGGGTTGGCAAAAGGTTCACGTGTTGCAGTGATGATGCCAAACGTGCTTCAGTATCCGGTCGTGGCACTTGGGGTGTTCCGCGCAGGTTTGGTACTGGTCAACGTGAATCCACTCTATACATCACGTGAACTTGAGCATCAATTGAATGACTCAGGTGCTGAAGTTCTGGTGATCATTGAGAACTTTGCATCTGTTTACCAGGCGATTATCGGTAAAACACCAGTGAAGCATGTTGTAGTAGCTTCTGTCGGTGACATGCTGGGTGCCTTGAAAGGAACACTGGTAAATTTTGTACTGCGTTCTGTGCGCAAGCAGATTCCAGCATGGGATATTCCAGGCCACGTCAAGTTCAATACCGCTTTAAATAAAGTTAGCCCGAACAATTACAAGCGTCCTGAACTAGGCCTAAGCGATACGGCTGTACTGCAATATACGGGCGGTACCACAGGCGTATCTAAAGGTGCTGAACTGACGCACCGTAACCTGGTCGCGAACCTGTTACAGTGTGACGGTATTTTCCAGAGTAAATTTGGTGCGCAAGATGGTCAGCCAGATGACCGTATTTTCTGTGCCTTGCCGCTTTATCATATCTTTGCGTTTATGGTGTGCGCACTGTATGGCATGTACAAAGGCCAAGCGAATGTCCTGATTCCGAACCCGCGTGATCTGCCGGCAGTGATGAAAGAATTACGTAAATACCAGCCGACTTTCTTCCCGGCAGTGAATACACTATTCAATGCGCTGGTAAACAATGAAGAGTTCAAACAGCTTGATCATAGCAAGTTAAAAATGGCAATGGGCGGTGGTATGGCGGTACTTCCTTCTACTGCAGCAGCATGGAAGAAAGTCACCGGAACCAATATTGTTGAAGGTTATGGCTTGTCTGAAACCTCTCCAGTCGCTACGGCAAACCCACCTGCATCTGAAGAATTTAGTGGCACCATTGGTATCCCGTTACCATCAACCGAAGTTGCTATTCTGGATGATGAAGGCAATGAAGTTCCATTGGGCGAGCAAGGTGAAATTTCAATCCGTGGTCCTCAGGTCATGAAAGGCTACTGGAACCGACCAGATGAAACTGACAAAGTGATGGTTAATGGCTTCTTCCGTACCGGTGATATCGGTGTGATGGATTCACGTGGTTATGTAAAAATCGTAGACCGTAAGAAAGACATGATTCTAGTGTCTGGTTTTAACGTTTATCCATCTGAGATTGAAGAAGTACTGGCAACCCATCCAAAAGTACTGGAAGTGGCTGCGATTGGCGTACCAGATGAAAAATCAGGTGAAGTGCCGAAACTGTTTGTGGTGAAAAAAGATCCATCTCTAACCACAGAAGAGGTTTTGGCATTTGCTAAAGAAAATCTCACCGGTTATAAACGTCCACGTTATGTCGAGTTTATGGATGAATTACCAAAATCGAATGTAGGTAAAATCCTGCGCAAAGATTTACGTAAATCTGCCTAAATTCTGTAAAAAAAAAGCGCCGTCAGGCGCTTTTTTTAATTTGGACTTTTTATTTTTTCATTAACCAGCGGTCAAAATAAGGGCGGCCTACTCCGACTACTCCCAAGAAAATAAACATGGTACCGAACTGGCGGGTAAATCCGGTTTGATTAAAGCTGCCATAACTTAGAATATTATCTAGCAAGCAATAAACTAGGATTGCGATCAACCAGTGCCAGAGAGGCAGGCGCTTGATCCCTACAGCATAAAAAGAAATCCATAGAAGAGCAAAGGTGAAGATCGGTGACCAGATGTTCATATTGGCACAAATGACGGCGATCAGAAACGCCACAATCGGCAGCACAATTTTTAATACGCGATCCACTTGACGTTGATGCTGGCGTTGTTTCTCGAGGACATCGAACATTTCATTTTGATCAGGTGTGACCATAGTGAATCCTTAACAAGTAATAAAAAGCACTCTATTTAACAAAATTTATTCACGAAATGCCATGCTATGATAGGGATAAAATTTTATGAGAAAAAACAGATGCACAGCATTAGTGGGATTATCTATCTCATTTTAGCCGCTTGTCTTTTGCCCTATGTATTCACATTGATTGCAAAAAAAACTGCAGGCTTTAGCGCCAAAGACAATCAGCATCCACGGGAATTTTTACAAAAGTCTTCAGGACTAGCCAGTCGTGCCAATGCTGTCCAGCAGAACAGTTTTGAAAGTTTACCACTCTTTATTGCTGCGATCTTGATGGCAGAATATATGGTGGTGCCCCAAGAGTTGGTCATGACGTTCGGTATTGCCTATCTGGTTTTCCGTATCTTATACGGAATTTGCTATCTGGCCAACTGGGCAACTCTACGTTCTATTGTATGGTTGCTCTCGATGTTATGCCCGGTGGCTTTATTGCTGCTGATCATCAAGATCGTTTAAGTCAGCAAGTCAACGGACATATTTACAGTTCGAGATTTAAAGTCTAAAAATTTCTTTAAAACCCGTTATAATTGTCGCGGTTTTTTAAAAGATATAACTTGTTAAAGAGTGATGCTATGAGCTACAGCAATATCCCAGCGGGTAAAGATGCGCCAAACGATATCTATGTGATCATCGAAATTCCTGCAAATGCAGCACCAATCAAATACGAAATCGATAAAGATTCTGATGCGTTATTTGTAGACCGTTTTATGGGTACAGCAATGTTCTACCCAGCAAACTACGGTTATGTACCAAACACCCTATCACTTGACGGTGACCCATTAGACGTACTGGTGGTAACTCCGCATCCGGTCGAACCAGGTTCTGTGATTCGTTGCCGTCCTGTGGGTAAGTTGAACATGGAAGATGACGGTGGTATTGATGCGAAACTGGTTGCAGTTCCACATGATAAACTGACGCCGATCTACAAAGATGTTCAGGAATATACGGATCTTCCTCCATTACTGATCAGCCAGATCGAACATTTCTTCCAGCATTACAAAGACCTTGAACCAGGTAAATGGGTTAAGCTTAGTGGTTGGGACGGGGCTGATGTTGCAAAACAGGAAGTTATGAGTTCAATTGAAGCTTATGCAGAAGCAAATAAATAATTGCTTTTTGTTGATTGGGCTTTAAATTTTTAAAGCCCGGTATAAAAAAACCTGCACATGCTGCAGGTTTTTTTATGGCTTGAATTTCGCGTGAATTAGAATAATTTCACAGGAATGTCTAGCCAGATACGCCATTCGTTGGTGTCACCAATATAGCTAGATTGATAGTCATCACTCGCCCGGTAATAAGAGTGACGTAAGCGTAAGCTTGCATCTTTCAGGTGACCGGATTGAACGGTATATTTAACCTGGTTAAAAAATTCATGTTCCTGAGCATTGCTGGTGATTAATTCAGCGCGGTTATTCGGATTCGCAACATGGATATCCCAGCCATAAACAAAAGCCGTGGTCCAGTTTAAACCTGGAATGCCATGATTTTTGAAGTTATAGCTGTACTGTAGCTGAGCAGATTTTTCCTTATTGCCAATAAAGTCAGAAAGGTAAGAGTTTGGAAGGTACATGCTCTGACCGCCATCAGCATTTTCACCATAATCGTAACCAACATTGCCTGAGTTTTGTTGGTAAGCCAGCATGATATTGTGCACATCTTTGTTATAGGCACTTGAAACCGCCCAGATTGTATTATGACGGTCTGCCAGATCAGTCGTGGTCTGAGAGTAGGTATTGGCATCCTTGTCAAACTTAGTATGATATCCACTCAAATCTAAAGTTAAAGATGAATCATCTTTCAGGTCATGGGTAGAGTTGACACTCGCATAATGACGTTCCAGTTTATCTTTAACATCAACTCCATAATAAGAGGAGTTAAGGTGGTCATTGAAGTCGTATTTTGCACCCCAAACTACTGCACTTTTCAGATGACGGCCATCAGTACTAAGTTGATCTGAATATTGGTCTTTGGTGAATTTACCTGCTGTAAGCTTCAGCTTGTCTATTTCGTTACTTGTGACCAGTACCCCGGTAAAATACTCGGGAACCAGACGTGCGGTATTACTTGCGAGTACAGGAATATCAAGAACCTGAGTACCATAAGTAGCTGTCGTACTAGAAACACGAGCTTTCACATATGCCCCACCACGTGCCCAGGTACTATAAGGATCCACCCGGCCTTGGGCATCTTTGGCACCATTATTATGCAGGGGAATCATGTTATTCCCCGCGTGTGCATTTTTGCCTATCTTGAAAGATGCATCACCGATAATACCTGCACCAAAACCAACTACACCTTTAGTAAAGCCAGAGTCCAGTTTAACTATCGCCGTTTGAGCAGATGAGCGTGTATCCGCTACACCATTCTTTTTGTCACGGCTTAGAAAACCGGTGCGGAATAAAACCGTACCGTCAGCACCTTCAACAAAACCTTTAGCTTCAGCTTGTTCATTGGCATACACAGATGACACCAAAGCAGCTTGAATCATAACGATCAATGTTAATTTTTTTATATTTTGCATTGGGAGATGACCTTATACAAACTAGTAGAGAATTTTTAAGAATTGTATAAGAATTGATGGAAAAAATGTCATTTTTTATTGCAGATCTTCTATTAAAGTCTAATTTTTTTAACTCAAATTAAAAAATAGCGAAACTTAACGAAAATGGATTTATAACCATTTGGTAAAAAATTAATATAAACAAAAACCTGTTAGAAGGTAAAACTTATCTTTTTAAGAATGCAAAATAAGAAGAAATGGCTTTTATACTGAATAATGTGTAAAAAAATATGATCAAAAAATATGCACGATTTTTTGGCATAAATTTTGATCCTTTTAAAAACAGAATCAAAATAGGGCAAGTTGTAAATAATTATGTATAAGCCTTAAAAAACAAAGGAATGGTGCTTAAATCTTTTGAGTCAAGAAATCACCTAGCACATACTTTTTAGAATAATTTAAATTTTAATTTAAAAACAGAAACTTATGTATTAATCATTTTGTAGGTTTCATTGTTTCGAGTGTCCTTTATCCAGATTGGCATAGCTCTTGCAGTTTCGAGCTTGAGTTTAATCAATGACCATAAAAAACGTCTCAGACGATCTGGGGGAGTCACACAATGAAATCAACATTAAAAGTATTATCTCTTGCTTTATTGGGCGCTGCATCTTCTTTTACTTTTGCTGAGGAACCGGCTGCTGAACATACGGTATCTGGAAATATCAGCGTACTTTCAAGCTATAACCTGCGTGGTATTACCAATACGCCAGAAAATAAGGGCGCTACTTTACAGGGGGGGCTGGACTACAATCATGCTTCTGGTTTCTATGCAGGGTGGTGGGGTTCGACATTAGACTATGGTGATGATTTGCCCAATGCCTTTGAAAATGATTTTTATGCGGGCTATAACGGTTCAATCAATGAAGACTGGGATTATACAGCGGGTTTAACTTATTATTATTATTATGATATTGGCAATACAGGATCAAATGGTTTTGAAACCATGCTGGGTCTGACGTACAAAGATTTTGGTATGACTGCTCAAACATTACTGGAAGATCTTGATTGGGGTAATGCAGGGGATACCTATCTAAAAGGCACCTATAGCTATGCACTGCCAAAAGATTTTAGTCTGGATACTGCACTTGGCCTATATATTTATGCCAAAGATGGCGACATAAAAGGAACAGAAAACAGTTTCGGTTTCCGTCATTTCGATATCGGTCTAAGCAAGCCACTTGCTGATACAGGCATCACCGCCAGCATGAATTATATTTTTGGTGGTTATAACCGTTTTGAAGATAAACAGAAAAATAAAGTGGTATTAGGACTAGGCTACAGCTTCTAATCTTTGGTGTTTAAAAAAGGCGATCTCAGGTCGCCTTTTTTAATGTTCTAAATCTGCTGCTGCCCGCGATAAGATAAAGCCTCAGACAGATGCTGGCTTTGGATATCGGGACTTTGATGCAAATCGGCAATGGTACGTGCGACACGCAAGACCCGATGATAACCTCGGGCTGACAAATTTAATTTTTGCTGCGCCAGTTCAAGCATATTCTGAGCAGACTGATCTAATGCGGCATACTGCTCTAGCTGCTTCGGACTCAGACTCATATTCAAGGTGTTTTGCCGTTGCATCTGAATTTCATAAGCGGCAATGACGCGTTGTCTGACCGTTTCCGAGTTTTCTGTAGGTCTATTGTCCTGTAACTCATGCGCCTGTAATGGAGGTACATCAATATGCAAATCAATCCGGTCCAGCAGGGGGCCTGAGATCCGGTTCTGATAACGCTTAATACTTTCAGGCGAACATTGACAGCGGATATCCTGATTAAAGGCATAGCCACATGGGCATGGATTCATAGCAGCCACCAACTGGAAATTGGCGGGAAAAGTAATCTGGCGTGATGCCCGGGAAATGACAATTTCCTTTGCCTCCAAAGGCTGCCGTAAGACTTCCAGAACTTTGCGGTCGAATTCAGGCAGTTCGTCCAGAAATAAAACCCCTAAATGCGCCAGGGTAATTTCTCCTGGCTTGGGATGTGAACCACCACCGACCAGTGCCACTGCAGAAGCAGTATGATGCGGAGCCCGAAACGGGCGTTGCCCAAAAGGATGATTGGCATTCGCCACTGAATAGATACTGGCGACTTCCAGATTTTCCTGGCTCTTTAAAGGCGGTAAAATACTGGCCAATCGGGAGGCCAGCAAAGTCTTGCCTGTTCCAGGCGGACCACGAAACAGCAGGGAATGACCACCTGCTGCAGCAATTTCTAAAGCACGTCGTGGTCGTAATTGTCCTTTTACATCCGCAAGATCAAACTTATAAAAATGGTCTGTAGCAAGTGAACCGGATTCTATCTGCTGCAAGGACTGTGTCTGGGAAAGATGTTCACACACCTCTTTCAGATGATTGGCTGCGAAGACTTTAAAATCAGGGAGCTGACAGGCTTCCTGGGCATTTGGGCCAGGCAGGATCAGTTGATGCTGATCACTCTGACAGGCAATCGCAATACTCAGGGTTCCACTGACCGGACGTAATTGACCATCAAGGGCCAATTCTCCAATAAATTCAAGATGCTCGGTGCAATCTTCTGGGAGCTGGCCTGAAGCCACTAAAATGCCTAAAGCAATCGGTAAGTCCAGACGTGAGCCATCTTTTGGCAGATCTGCTGGCGCCAGATTAATGGTGAGACGTTTGGTGGGGAATTGAAAGCCGCTATTTAAAATAGCCGACCGTACCCGGTCTTTACTTTCCCGTACTGCTGCTTCTGGAAGTCCCACAATAGTGAGTGAAGGCATGCCCGAACTGACATGAACCTCGACTTCTATTAAAGGTGCATGCAGGCCAAGCAAGCCTCGCGTATAAATTTTGGCAAAAGACATTATTGTTGTTCCAATTTGGTGCGTTATTTTTATAAGTCTGGTGTCTTTTGTGCACTGTACTTGTGCTTATTTTTTGTTCGAAATCTTTTCTTCTAGTGCCTCAACCTGTTTGAGCAATTCATCCAGACGATAATTGGCTTTATTTAGGGCAGTGCGTTGACGTTCAATTTCTTCTTTAGACACCAGATCCATTTTAGCCACAGCTTCATTTAACAGGGCACGGAGATTATGTTCCAAATCTTTCTTAGGTTGTTCGACTTGCTGCATAATTGCTTGTAATAAGGTTTCAATCATCGTCTGATCCATTGCCATAGAAAGGAGCGCACAGTTTAGCATTGCTAAAATGCAGACTATAGTATTTCAGATAAAATATAGACTTATTCGGGCAGAGATATTGTAAAAATCCACATAAAAAATGTCTATTTTTTGAAGATTCAAGGACTTTATAAGTATAAAATAAGGTATAAATAGACCACATGCCGAGCTTTCTAATTTCCCCCGACCTTAGGGATCTTGGCATGAAATTTGAACGTAAAACCTTACTGGTGAAATAAGCCGAAGGAAAACAAACATGAAGCTCGTAACTGCAATTGTAAAACCTTTTAAATTAGATGATGTGCGCGAAGCATTGTCTGAAATTGGTGTTCAAGGCATCACTGTAACTGAAGTGAAAGGCTTTGGTCGTCAAAAAGGCCATACTGAACTCTATCGTGGTGCTGAATACGTTGTAGATTTCCTACCGAAAGTCAAAATTGAAATTGCCATCAGCGATGACATGGTTGACTCAGTAATTGAATCTATTACCCGTGTGGCTAGCACTGGAAAAATCGGTGACGGAAAAATTTTCGTAACTAACTTGGAACAAGTCATCCGTATTCGTACAGGTGAAACAGGGGCAGACGCTGTCTAACTTGGCACGAAGTTTGCTGGGTACCTAATAACTCACAAAAACTTGGTTGGGGGATACGATGAAAAAAATGCTACTCGCGTTCGGCATGGCCGGCGCTCTTTTTGGTGGTTCTGTTGCATGGGCTGAAGAAGCTGCAACAGCAACAACACCAACAGAAGAAATTGTGCTTGTTGAAGAAGCAGGCGATACAACACTAAATACAACAGAGACTACAGCAGTCATTGCTGAAGCAGCGCCAGTCGAAGCCGTAATACCTGCAGAAGAAGAACCAACGCTAGATACTGGTGATACCGCCTGGATTTTAACCTCGACCGCTCTGGTTTTATTGATGACCATTCCTGGTTTGGCGCTATTTTATGGCGGTATGGTCCGCAAGAAAAATGTCCTGGCGACCATGGCACATAGCTTTGTTGCTGCTGTAGTGGTCAGTATTGCCTGGGTCATTATTGGTTATACCCTCGCTTTCGGGGAAGGTAACGCCTTTATAGGTAGCCTGGATAAATTCATGTTAGCGGGAATCACCACAGAAGCACTTTCGGGCACGATTCCTGAAATCCTATTCGTGATTTTCCAAATGACTTTTGCCATTATTACGGTTGCCATCATCAGCGGTTCGATTGCAGAACGTATGAAATTTGGTGCTTTCGTTGCTTTCATCGCACTTTGGGTGGTGATTGTCTATGCCCCAATTACCCACTGGGTGTGGGGTGGCGGCTGGTTAGGTAACGATGGCGCGCTTGATTTTGCTGGTGGTACAGTCGTACATATCAACTCGGGTGTTGCTGGTCTGGTAGCGGCATATATGCTGGGCAAACGTATGGGCTTGGGCCGTGAATCTATGGCACCACATAACCTGACCCTTACAGTGATCGGAGCATCTTTGCTCTGGGTGGGCTGGTTCGGTTTCAATGGTGGTTCTGCATTAGGTGCAAACGGTTCTGCAGGCTATGCCTTGATCGTGACTCAAGTGGCAGCAGCAGCAGCAGCTATCTCTTGGTTAATCACTGAAAAACTGGTGCGTGGTAAAGCTTCTGTACTGGGTGGCGTATCAGGTGCAGTTGCAGGTCTGGTCGTGATTACTCCTGCTGCAGGTTTTGTGACCGTAGGCGGTGCGCTGGCGATGGGTCTGATCGGTGGTGTGGTGTGTTTCTGGGGGATTACAGCACTGAAACGCGCATTGAAAGCCGATGACTCTTTGGATGCTTTTGGCCTGCATGGCGTAGGTGGGATTGTAGGTGCGATTTTAACAGCCTTCTTTGCCAGCGAATTCATCATGGGTGACAATGCCCCTGCCAATGTTATGCATCAGCTGTGGGTTCAGGTTGAAGGGGTTCTTGCAACAATCGCTTATTCTGCAATCATGACCTTCATTATCCTCAAAGTCATTGACTTGATCATTGGAATCCGTGTGACATCTGATGATGAGCGTATGGGACTGGATTTGAGCCAACATGGCGAACGTGTCGAATAATAATAACTATCTCATAATCAATATATAGTGTAAAACAGCCCGAATGGGCTGTTTTTTTTCTATATGTTGCGTAAAGCTCTACAAAGTTTGTAATTTTTGCTACACTCGGAAATCATCTGGATTTGCTCAATTAAACCGCTATGCATTGCCCATTTTGCAATACTGCAGACAGTAAAGTGATTGATTCACGCCTGGCAGCTGAAGGCTGTCAGATTCGTCGTCGTCGTGAATGTGTCAGTTGTAATGAACGCTTCACTACCTTTGAAAGTTATGAAGTGGTGATGCCACGTGTCATCAAGTCAGATGGCAAGAATGAGCCTTTTGATGAAGCCAAACTACGTCGCTCCCTGATGCATGCCTTGCAAAAACGCCCGGTGACCCAGGAACAGATTGAAACCGTGCTAAGTGATATCCAGCTACAGATTCGCCGTCTAGGGGAGCGTGACGTGAAATCACGTACCATCGGTGAAATCGTGATGCAGTCTTTATTTGCTCTGGATCATGTTGCCTATGTACGTTTCGCTTCGGTTTATCAGGATTTTCAGGATGTCGAAGCTTTTCGTCATCAGATTGAACAGATGCAACAACGAGAATTACACGAATAAACATGGCTGAATTGAATCAAGATCGAATCTGGATGCAGCGTGCCATTGAATTGGCTCGTCAGGGGCAATATTCCACCAAACCGAATCCGAATGTCGGCTGTGTCATTGTTAAGGATGGCATCGTGATTGGTGAAGGCTTTCATCCCCAAGCCGGTCAGCCACATGCTGAAGTCTTTGCGCTGCGTCAGGCCGGTGAACAGGCACGTGGTGCAACCGCTTATGTGACTTTAGAACCTTGTGCGCATTATGGCCGGACACCGCCTTGTGCCAAAGGCTTGGTTGAGGCAGGCGTGGCAAAAGTTATTGTTGCCTGTCCTGATCCCAATCCGCTGGTGGCCGGCAAGGGTGTACAGATCCTGAAAGATGCCGGGATCGAAGTCAAGGTTGGTATTTGTGAAGATGAAGCGCATCAGCTGAATCAAGGTTTCCTGAAGGCTATGGCAACCGGCCAACCTTATGTGCGTTTAAAAATTGCCTCAAGCCTGGATGGCCGTACCGCGATGGCATCGGGTGAATCAAAATGGATTACCGGTGTGGAAGCACGTCAGGATGTACAGCACTGGCGTGCGATTTCAGGCGCGGTGATCACCGGGATTGATACGGTTCTTGCGGATGACTGTGAACTGAATGTGCGTCAACTGGACGGGATTGAAGATATCAAGACCGTGGTGCAACCAAAACGGATTATTCTGGACCGTCAGGGGCGTTTACCACTCAACGCAAAAATTTTAGCGCAAGCCGACACCGTGATGGTGATGGGGCCATTTCGTCAGGAGCTTGCAGAACTGGGTGTGCTACACTTGCCGGTACAGCCTTTAGCAGAATTATTAAAGCAACTGGTTCAGCAACATCAGATTTACGATGTGTTGGTGGAAGCAGGAGCCACTTTATCTACGGCATTTTTACAACAAAAATTGGTTGATGAACTGATCAGTTACGTTGCACCAACCCTATTAGGCCAGTCTGCGCGTACCATGTTTAATGCAGAATTCAGCCGTATGGCCGAACAACTCCGATTTAAGCTGCGCGATGTGACTCTCTTGGGTGATGACGTGCGCTTCAGGCTAATTCCTTTTCAAGAGACACTATGAGTTCAGAGCCTACGGTTTATCATAAACGTCGCCATGCGGCGCGTACCACCGATGAATATCTTTTCCATCAACTGGTTCCTTATCTGGGCAATAAGCGCCGTTTACTGCATTTGATTCTGGAAGCTCTGGAGAGTACAGGAACCCTGAAACGTAGCGATGGTCGTGCGCCAATCTTTGCTGATTTTTTTGCCGGTTCAGGTGTGGTTTCACGTTTGGCCCGCCAGAATGGTTATCGCGTGATTGCCAATGACTGGGAACCGTATAGCCATGCACTGAATCATGCGGTACTGGCCTGTACGGAAGCACCGGCATTTAAAGAGTTGGGTGGCTATCAGAAAGCCATTGACTACCTGAACCGTCTGCCTGAAGTCAAAGGCTGGGTCACGCACAACCTCTGTCCACGTAATGATGAAATCTATGATCCAGCCCGTGACCGTTTGTTCTTCAAACGCCGTAACGGCATGCGTATTGATGCGATTCGCCAGCAGATTGCCGCCTGGCAGGCCCAAGGTGCAATTGATGATGTGGAAATGTCTGCCTTGCTGGCCCCTTTGCTGTATTCAGCCAGTTTTGTCAGCAATACGTCTGGTGTTTTCAAAAGCTTCCACCATGGCTGGGGCGGGAAAACCCAAACTGCGCTGGAACGGATTGAATCATTGCTGTGGCTGACCCCAAGCCGTTTTTGCGAGTCGGATCAGAAAAAGGGAATGGCCGCAGAAATGTGGTGTGTCGATGCCCAGCATCTGGCCAACCAGATGAGCGGCTTTGAAGTAGACGTGGCTTATCTGGATCCACCGTATAATCAGCATGCGTATAGCAGTAATTATCATGTGTTGAATGCATTGACCTTATGGGATCAGGTCGATTTGCCAACCCCGGACACCAAAGGCTTTAAGAGCGGAATTGACCGGGCATGGCGTAAAGAGCGACCGAGCCAGTACAACTCTTCTAAATATGCCAAAGAAGCCTACGAGAGCCTGCTGGACACCATCAACGCGCGCTTTATTCTGACCAGTTATTCAACCGACGGGAATATCAGCGCCACCGATTTATTACAGGCCAACCTGAAACGTGGCCGGGTCAGCTTGCTGACCCAAGATGTACCGCGTTATCGTGTTAGTAAACAGCGTCAGTCCGAACGTGCCCGGGTACTGGAATTTATTGTGATTACGGATACGCATGCCAAGTCCGGTCCGCCAATCCGCCAGTTACTCAGCCAGTTGCATCATTATGCAGAATTGGGCGGTGTGGATACGACCGGCGTTAGTACCCAGCTGGCTCTCTGGTAAAAGAAATTTAAAGGAAATAAAAATGTTTACAGGTATTATCGAAAGCCTCGGCAAAGTCGAAAGTCTGCAAAGCGTTGGCGGTGATGTACGTTTGCGGATCCAGACCGATCTGGACATGTCCGATGTACATCTGGGTGATTCTATTGCGACCAACGGTATTTGCCTTACAGTCATTGACTGGGGCAAGAACTGGTATGCGGCTGATGTTTCGCGTGAAAGCCTGAACCGGACTACACTGGGTAACTGGAAAGCAGGCCAGCCTGTCAATGTCGAAAAAGCCATGTTGCCGACTACGCGTTTTGGCGGTCATATTGTGTCAGGTCATGTGGATGCAGTCGGCGAAATCACGCTGGTTCGTGAAGACGCCCGCTCGATTTATTATGAAGTGACGGCACCGGCCGAAATTGCCAAATACCTGGCAGAAAAAGGCTCGGTTACAGTCGATGGCATCAGTCTGACGATTAATCATTTGCGTGGCAGTGTCATTAGTCTCAACCTGATTCCGCATACAGCGGAGCGGACCAATATCGGTACCTGGAAGGTGGGAACCAAGGTCAACCTGGAAGTTGATGTACTGGCACGTTATATCGAACGTTTATTGCTGGGTGATAAAGCAGCTGAAACCACTGAACAATCGAAAATCAGCATGGATTTTCTGGCTGAAAACGGTTTCTTAAAATAAGAAAAATGTTGATTTACTGAACAGTCTGATTGAAAAATTAGACTGTTTTTTTATTTTTCGGGATAATCAGCAGTTCAACTTGCAAATATTGCCTGGGTGGACGGGTCGAATGCTCGATTTTTTACTTAACTTGGAACAGTCATTGCCGCTATTGCTCGATCAATACGGGGTATGGATTTATGCAATTCTGTTTCTGGTGATTTTTGCAGAAACCGGTTCTGTATTCTTCTTTTTTCTGCCGGGTGACAGCTTGTTACTGGCTGTGGGAGCGTTATGCGCCAGCAGTGATATCGTGACCTTGCATTCCATGGGGCTGTTGCTATTTACTGCTACAGTGCTGGGTTATAGCGTGAATTATTACACTGGGAAAGTTCTTGGTTTAAAATATTTCAATCAGCATTCACGTTTTTTTAAGCCAGAATATATGGTGAAAACCAATCACTATTTTATGAAACATGGTGGTAAAACTATCGTTATTGCGCGTTTTATTCCCTTTGTTCGCTCATTTGGCCCTTTTGCTGCAGGATCCGCCCATATGAGTTTTGCCACATTCAGCTTCTATAATATTGTGGGGGGTATACTCTGGATTGGCACTTTATTAAGTATTGGTTATCTGCTCGGAAATGCCGCTTTTATGCTGGCCGACTTTTTCTAGGATAAAACTAAAAAAGCCCGAATGTTCGGGCTTTTTATGTGAAAGGATGATCTAACTATTGCTTGGTTAATCAGAAAATTCAGAGTTTTGAATGATATACTCAATTTCTTCTTTGGCTGCAGCACGCATTTTCTCTCTAAGTGCATTGACTGTTTGTTCAATCACCGCTTCTGCCTCAAGTTCCAGGCGTAAACGCACACTTTCTAATTCGGATAAAATGTTCTGATCCTCAATCTGGATGCGGCCTTTGGCAAAGTCAAAAGTATGCTCAGGGTTTTTCTGAAAGCGGTCAACATAGTGCTGCACTTCAGTCTTTAGCTGCATATTAATTTCAGCAAGCATTTGGGTCTGTTCGCTCAATTTTCGCTGTTCTTCAAGACGTAACTGTTCTTGATAGGCCTGTTCCTCGGCACGCTTTTCGGCCAAAGCTTTTTCGAGTGCAAGCTGTTTGCGAATACGGGCTTCTTCAATCAATTCGGCCTTGCGCTGCGCATAGGCTGCTTCAATCTTGCGTTCAGATTCCTGCTGCAAGCGCTGCTCACGACTCTGCCATTCTTCCAAAGACGTTTCAGGTTTTAAAATATCGCAGATACGAGAGAGGTCATCGATAAAGGTCTGACGTACAGCTTCCGGCACATTTAACCAGCGCTGTTTAAAATCGGGACCTACATTTAATGCCACGTGCCTCTCCTTATGAATAATATCGGTTAAAGCTTATGGGTGTTTGGCTCAATGCCTAAACGACGATACTGTTTGAATTTTTCACGGCCCTGCTGTTTAGCCGTTTCTTGGTTTTCAATAATCTCAATAATGTGACTAAATTTCGCGTAAGGTTCAAGTGCTTCCGGATTAAAATTGAAAATAATCCAGTCAGACTCTTCAGGTAGCCTTGCCGAAATACAGACAGTGGCCTGAGGCTGGTCAATGCCATGGGGAATAAAACTGCCTGGATCAAAGCTCCACAGGCGTTCATCCAGCTGTTGCTGCAATTCGGCATTAGCACACAGTAACCAGATCCGCGCCGGCTGGCGCAGAATCTTGCGGCATAAACGGCAAGCGCTATCCACTTGCCGTTCAGGGCTTTTCTCAAATAAATAAAAGCTGACCTTAGCCATTCGATTGAACGCGGTTGGCCAGGAATTGCATTAATAATGGGACAGGACGGCCGGTTGCGCCTTTATTGGTACCTGAGTTCCATGCCGTGCCTGCAACATCCAGATGTGCCCAGCGATATTCACGGGTAAAACGTTGTAAGAAGCAGGCAGCAGTCACAGAACCGGCTTTTGGACCACCGATATTGCCAATATCTGCAAATGGTGAGTCAAGCTGTTCCTGATAGTCGTCCAGTACCGGCATACGCCATACTCGGTCAAACGAATCTTGGCCGGCAGTTTCCAGCTCTGCTGCCAGTTTATCATCTGGTGTGAACATACCGGTTAGCACTGAACCTAAAGCGACCACACAAGCACCAGTTAAAGTTGCAATATCAATCACTAAAGCAGGATTGAAACGTTTTACATAAGTCAGGGTGTCGCATAGCACCAGACGGCCTTCGGCATCGGTATTCAGGATTTCGACGGTCTGACCACTCATTGTGGTCACGATATCGCCAGGACGGGTGGCTTTGCCTGAAGGCATATTCTCTGCTGCAGCAATGGTACCTATGACATGCAATGGTAAGCGGGACTCACACAATGCACGCATCGTGCCGAGCACAGAGGCTGCACCGCACATGTCGTATTTCATTTCGTCCATGCCTGCGCCTGGTTTGAGAGAAATACCGCCGGTATCAAACGTAATGCCTTTACCTACCAGCACGACCGGTGCTTCGCTACGCTCTGACTGATACTCTATGCTGATAATACGGCCCGGACGCTCTGAACCCTTACTTACTGCAAGGAAGGCACCCATGCCTAAATCTGCCATCTGCTGTTCGTCCAGCACCGTGACTTTAAGCAGGTCTGGATATTCAGCGGCCAAAGCCACCGCCTGTTCTGCAAGATATTCAGGGAAACAGATATTGCCTGGACGGTTACCTAGGTCACGTGCCAAGTTTTGTCCGTTCTGCACTGCTTGTACCAGTTGCAACTGTTCGGTAGTTAATACGCTATGGGTGGCAATCAGGTCGATCTGCTCAAGTACAAATTCATTTTTCTTGGATTTGTATTCATCATAACCATAGCTGGCCTGAGTTAGAAACAGGGCAAACAGATAATGGAATTCTTGTGGAAGCTGGTTCAGGTCTACAGAAATCTGTTTGAATTTTTTTTGAGTGGCCTGAATAATAGTCTGTGCGATTTTTGCAAGTTTGGCCGGTTGCAGTTCAGCAACTTTGCCCAAGCCGATCAGTGCGGCATGGCTAGACTGACTTACCTGACCAATTAGGCTCAGGCTTTCGGCCAATGCTGCCTTGAATTGAGAGGCTTCAATTAATGTGTCTAAATTATTGATTTGATAGGTTGCTGTTGTATTCTGAAGCTGTTCTGAGTCAACTAAAATCAACAAAGATTGACTTGATCCATTCTCTGGGAATGACGTATTAATTGTAAGTTTCATATTCTGTTTTCACGCCTGTCTAGATTGGTAAATCATTCAGTCATTGAAACATTTATCTGAATAGATTTTCAATGGGCTGAGCGGCTTAGGTTTTATATTTTTGCTATTCGGGTAAACTAGCACTCGTTTTATAGACCTTATTTTGGAAGAATTAATTTGATTATTCGGCGTTATCTGGTCAAGCAAGTTATCTCGACATCCTTGGTGGTGATTGCCTTATTGACTTTGATCATGATGGGTGGTCGACTGATCAAGTATTTTGGGGTCGCTGCACAAGGCCGTCTGGATGCAGGCATTCTATTTAGCATTATTGGCTACCGGCTGCCTGAATTCTTGACCCTGATTCTTCCACTCGGTTTCTTTATTGGACTGATGCTGGTTTTTGGCCGTTTATATGTCGATCATGAAATGGCCGTCCTGAATGGTAGTGGTGTCAGCCGGCATCAACTGGCGCGCTTGCTAGTGCCGATGACCCTGGTATTTTTGATTGCTCAGGCGGGACTCATGCTCTGGGCTGCACCTTGGGGAATACGCCAGTTTGAAGCCCTGACCACCAGTCAGGCGGTACGTACCGGTTTTGATCTGGTACGACCCAAAGAATTTATCTCTTCCGGACCCTATACCATTTATGCGGGTGACCTGTCTGAAGACCGTAAAAACTTAAAAGATATATTCTTCTATCAGCGCGCGCAAAAAGAAGGCAAGCCGGATGTGATGATTCTGGCACAGGAAGCGACCCGAATCGAAATACCAAATGATGCTGCCAATGTGGTAGATCTGGTCCAAGGGCGCCGTTATGAGATTTATCCGGGTACGCCGCAGTATACTCAAGCTGAATTTGAAAGTTATCGTCTGCGCCTGGAAAGTAATGAAGAAGTAGAGTTTGCCAGTACTGATGTTGAAGCCTTGCCGACTTCGCAATTATGGAAGAACCGTCAGGATCCTGTGGTGGCTAGTGAACTGGGCTGGCGGGTGTTTGTGCCTTTTGCCATTCTGATTGCCCTGATCCTGGCTGTAGCCTTGTCTGAGGTAAGTCCACGACAGGGTCGTTATCTTAAGTTATTTCCTGCCCTCATGATCTTTGCCAGTCTGATTGTGGCCCTGATGGCAGTAAAGACCCGGATCAGTAAACAGGAAATGGGAATCTGGGCCTATCCATTGATCCTGATTGCCTATGCAATTGCAGGTGCCTTGTTCTCACGTAAACAGAAATTGGGTCCGAAAATCAAGAAACAGATTCAGCGAGTGAGGTCTTAACAATGTTGGCACGTCGTATAGTTGCAAAACATGTGACCCAAACCACTGCGCTGGCCATGCTGGGTGCAACCGCGGTATTGGCGGGTTTACAGGTTTTATTCACTTATCTGGGTGAGCTGGGCTCACTCAAAGAAGGCTATGGCGCCTGGGATGCCTTGAAATATGTACTCTGGGAAGCGCCGAAATATTTGTATGAAATCCTGCCGATTTCTGCACTGATTGGTGCAGTATTGGGATTGGGCACATTAGCTTCGAATAGTGAGCTGATCGTGATGCGTTCGGTGGGTGTAAGCTTATGGCGTATAGTCGGCTGGGTCATCCGTTCAGCCCTGTTGCTGGTGGTGTTGTCTTTTGCCTTAAGTGAGTGGGTGATTCCGTATACCACTGAACAGGCTAAAAGCGTCAAGAGTGCCAGTAAAGCCGCTCAACTCGGTGAAGTCCGTGGTTACTGGACCCGCGAAGGTCAGCGCTTTATTTATATCGATTATGCCAACTCCAAAGGTCAGCTGAAAAATGTGCAGATGCTGGATTTCGATGACAATTACCGTTTACGTGGCACTTTAGAGGCTAAAGAGGGTGAGTTTGTCAAAGATGGAGCCTGGAAATTAAACAGTACCGAACAGTTTGATATTTTAAAAGATGGCAATGCGACTCTGGTGCAACATGCTGAACAGCCACTGGCTCTAGCCTTGCAACCGAAATATGTGCATATGGTGACGATTGATCCAGAAGATTTATCGCCAAGCCAGCTAGTGAGCTTTATGAGCTATATGCATGAATACAGCCAAGTGCCTAAAACCTATCAGTTGGCCTTCTGGCAGAAAGTCGGTTCCCCATTTGCCCTGATCGCTTTGGTAGTGATTGCCTGTTCGTTTATTTTCGGGCCGTTGCGTCAGCAATCTATGGGTTTCCGTCTGGTGATCGCCTTATTTGCCGGACTGGGTTTCTTCTATCTGCAGGATTTCCTCGGTTATGCCAGTCTGATTTATGCACCCTCACCAGCCTGGTTCGTATTTATTCCCATTCTGATCATGTTTGGTATCGGAGGATATCTGCTGCATCGGGCACGCTAAATCACAGGGAAATAGAACAAATCAATCATCATGAGAGGCCTAAACCATACCCGGGTCATGGCCTCTTTTTATAAACTTCGCTAAAATAGAGCGATTAATTCGTAGACGAACAGAGTATTTCATTATGACGGATGCAACTGCTGGCAAAATCCCTCACGTTTTGGTGATTATGGATGGTGTGGGTCATCGCGAAGCGGTCGAAGACAATGCGTTTTTAGCAGCTAAACGACCAAATTTAACTGCAATGCAGAACAAGCATCCACATGGTTTGATCTCGGGTTCAGGTGAAGATGTTGGCCTGCCGGATGGCCAGATGGGTAACTCGGAAGTCGGACATATGAACCTCGGTGCAGGCCGTGTGCTGTATCAGGACTTTACCCGAATTACCAAAGACATTCGTACAGGTGACTTCTTTGAACATGAAGTGCTGGTCGATGCAGTAGAGAAAGCCAAAGCTGCAGGTGGGGCAGTACATTTGCTTGGCCTTTTGTCTGAAGGCGGTGTGCACTCACATGAAGATCATATCGTGGCGATGGCAGAGCTCGCACTGAAACGTGGTGCCAAAGTCTATTTACATGCATTTTTAGATGGTCGTGATACACCGCCTAAAAGCGCACAGCCTTCATTAGAAAAACTCGATGCACTATTTGCGCAATATCCAGGTCAAGGTCGTATTGCGACCATGATCGGCCGTTATTTTGCCATGGACCGTGACAATCGCTGGGATCGTGTTGAACAGGCCTATCGTCTGCTGACTGAAGGTGAAGCGGTTCGTAACACAGCAACTGCAGTCGAAGGTCTGGAACAGGCCTATGCAGCTGGTGAGTCGGATGAGTTTGTCAAAGCGACCCGTATTGGCGAGCTGGCAAAAATTCAGGATGGCGATAGCGTGGTGTTCATGAACTTCCGTGCTGACCGTGCCCGTGAATTGACCCGCGCATTTGTGGAAAAAAACTTTGCCGGTTTTGAACGTAAAGTGGTGCCAAATCTGGCGAAGTTTGTCATGCTGACGCGTTATCAAGCCACGATTGATGCACCTGTGGCGTATATGCCTGAAGCATTGGTCAACTCGATTGGCGAATACCTGTCAAACCTGGGCAAAACCCAGCTGCGTATTGCGGAAACAGAAAAGTATGCCCATGTGACTTTCTTCTTCAGTGGCGGTCGTGAAGACGAATATCCGGGTGAGAAACGTATCCTGATTCCATCGCCAAACGTAGCCACTTATGACCTTAAACCGGAAATGAGTGCTTATGAAGTGACTGATGAACTGGTTGCTGCGATCAATTCAGGTGAATTTGACCTGCTGGTGGTGAACTATGCCAATGGGGATATGGTCGGCCATACTGGCGTATTCGATGCTGCGGTAAAAGCAGTTGAAGCGGTTGATACCTGTTTGGGTCGGGTTTACGAAGCCGTGATGGCGCAAAAAGGTCATATGATTGTGACTGCCGATCATGGTAACGTTGAGCAGATGCAGGACTACCACAGTGGTCAGGTACATACCCAGCATACGACTGAATTGGTTCCATTTATTTATGTCGGCCCAACTCAGGCCACAATCGTGGAAGGTGGGGTGCTGGCAGATGTCGCACCGACTTTATTAAGCCTGATGCAAGTTCCGGTACCGGCTGAAATGCAGGGCCGTAACCTGATTCAGCTTGATGCATAATCTTTAATAAAATTCTGAAAAGGTAAAAGAATGACAAGAACACGCTGGAAGTCTGTCGTAATACCATGCTTACTGATGTGTTTGAGTCATTCGGCCTGGAGTGCTGGCTCCGACGAGCCGGCATTCGATGATATGGAAATGGATGGACAGGTGTATTCTGAAATTCCTGTGGCTTCCATTCAGGAATTCGTGCAAATTTATGGCATTGTAAAAGACAATTATATTCAAGATAAAAATGACGATGCCTTGTTTCAGCAAGCCATTCAGGGCCTGGTCAGTGGCCTGGACCGCTATTCCCGTTATTTGTCTCCTGAAGATTATAAACAGCTGCGTGAATATACCGAAGGAGAGCTGGCCAGCATTGATTTCGACCTGCAGTTTGATCCACGACTGAAGCAATGGGTGATTCGAGGTCTGAGTGACGACGCCGATTCAGCCAAACAGGGTCTGCGAAATGGTGTCACCGTTTATAAAATTGACGATCAGGTATTAAGCAGCCTGAATCAGGTGCAGGTCCGGCAATTACTCAGTGGAGCAGTTGGCTCTACGCTCACGGTTCAGCTTTCTCCCCAAAGTCCGGCCTTTCGTCTGGTACGCAATACCAAGCTGGATACCGAAATTAAATCGAGCTTGCACAATAATCAGGTCCTGGTTTTACAGGTTAAAGTTTTTCAGCAAGATACTGCCAATGAAATCAAACGACTGATTGAAAGTTATTCGGATAAACGCTTAAAAGCCGTATTATTTGATCTGCGCAATAACCCGGGGGGCTTACTCTCTGCAGCAGTGGAATCTGCCGATTTATTTTTGAATCAGGGCGTGATTGTATCGACCAAAAGCCGGGCTGAAGGTAACCAGCAATTTCAGGCCTTGCCGAGTTTTGAGTTTCAGAATCTAAAAGTTGGGGTGCTGATTAATAACCGCTCGGCTTCTGCAGCAGAAGTCTTTACTGCCGCCTTAAAAGAGCATAACCGTGCCTGGGTAGTGGGTGAAAAAAGCTATGGCAAAGGGGTGGTACAAAAACTCTTTCCTTTAAGCAACGGTTCGGCTCTACAGATGACCGTATCGCAATACTTTAGCCCGAGCGGGCAGATGATTGAAGGACGGGGAATACAGCCGCATTTCAATTATCCATTCAAGCAGGAGATGCGTGAGGAGAGCTATCTGGACCATGTCACAGACTTGCTGCTCCAGCAAAAATAATTATTCGTCTTCTTCAGTATCGAGTCCGAACTTTTTTAAACGATAGCGCAGGGAACGGAACGACATGCCGAGTTTCTTGGCGGCCAGTGTCCGATTCCAGTGGGTCATATTCAGCGCATTCAGTAAAATTTCTTTTTCTACCTTTTCCAGATATAGCTCCAATCCTTCTTCAGGCAGCTTTCTAGGGGCAATCAGGGTTTCGGTCGCAATGATCTCGCTCGTAAGTGTATTTATCTCCTGAGAGCTGTTTAGTGCCTGACGTAGGGGTGCACTCTGCAGATGCTGAAGATCAATCCGTTCTTCATCACTCAAGGTAATTGCACGTTCCATAATATTACGCAATTCACGTACATTACCGGGGTAATATTGCCCCAATAAAAACTCTTTACTGCGTTCAGTCAGTTTTTTATTGGGAATTCCCCATTCCTGGCAAATTTTCTGAATAAAGTGTTCAGCCAGTAACAGAATATCTTGGCCGCGTTCACGCAGCGGCGGTAAAGTCAGATCCATGACATGAATACGGAAATATAAATCCTGACGGAATTTCCCTTGTTGCACTAAGGCTTCCAGATCCTGATGGGTGGCACTGATCACGCGGAAATCCACATCAATTTCGGTATCTGAACCGAGTGGACGAATACGTTTTTCCTGTACGGCACGTAACAGTTTGACCTGCATGGAAAGTGGCAGTTCTGCAATTTCATCCAGAAACAGGCTGCCACCATGTGCAGATTGAATCAGGCCCTGTTTGTCCTGCGCAGCGCCGGTAAAGCTGCCTTTTTTATGTCCAAACAGTTCGCTTTCCATCAGTTCAGTCGGAATGGCACCACAGTTGATTGCAATAAAAGGCCCTTCATTACGGTTGCTCAGGCGGTGGACCAGATTGGCTACCACTTCCTTGCCAGTGCCGGATTCACCTGTGATAAAAACCGGCGCCTGGGATCGGGCAATTTTTTGTAAGGTAATACGTAATTGCTGAATCGGCAGGGATTGTCCAATCAGCATTTTATGTTCGAGCGCTTCATTCGGATTATTATGCGAATAATCTACCGGTTTATTCAGGGCCTTTTGGAGTAGCTGTTCCAGGTGTTTCTGGTTAACCGGTTTACTGACAAAATCAAAAGCCCCTGCTTTAAGTGCAGCAATGGCGATTTCCATGTTGCCATAGGCAGTCAGGACCGCAACCGGAACTGCGGGATAGAGCTTACCAATCCAGTCCACTAATTCCAGGCCATTGCCATCGGGCAGGTTCAGGTCAGTCAGACAGGCATCATATTGATGATTGGCAAGATATTTTTTAGCATCTTCTAGTCGATGGGTAATGTGGGTACGAATTCCCATACGCAGTAGTGACATTTGCATGAGGGTACATAAATCCTCCTCATCATCCACCAAGAGTACTAGTGGTTGTTGTTCCCCATTCATCTTCCTTGACCCCTTTATAGCGTGATACGTTGACAGCTGATGCGAAAGCATGCGCCCTGTTCTTGTTGTATATAGTTTAATTGTGCCTGATTTGCTTCACAAAAACTATGTGATAAATACAGTCCTAATCCGGTACCGCTAATTGAAGTGCTAAAAAAGGGTTTAAACAGTAAGGCCTGGTCATGTACAGCCACGCCCGAGCCAAAATCCCGTATGTCAATCCAGACCCGATGTTCATAGGGATGCACATTCAGCTGAATATAGGCTGCATCTGCTGCATTGTGGCGAATGGCATTACGAATCAGGTTAATCAGGATTTGCCGGAACTGTGCTTCATCAAACTGAATCATGAGGGGGATATCAATATTAAATTGAATCTGATCGCGAATATCAGCCAGATCTTCCTGGATAAATAACGGGATAAATTCATTAAGATGAATCGGCACCGGATGGGTTTCTTTATTTTTGACCATATTCAGTGTGTCCTGAATAATCCGGTCAATCCGGGTGGCCTGTCGGCCAATCATCTGCTGGAGTAGCTGTTGCTGTTCAGTTTCCGAGTCCAGATATAAATCATTGGCCTGCACAATGGCTGCCAGGGGATTGCGAATTTCATGCGCAATACTGGCAGAGAGCTGACCTAAAGCAGCAAGTTTGAGCTGTTGCACTTGCTGATTCAGCTTTTTGGCATCCTGCAACACAAGCAGCATGAGGGTCTGGTGCGGTACAATCAGCTTTTGTACCTGCACATGAATGTTATAGCGACTTTGCTGGGAATCAAACTGAAAACGCTCACCATTTTCCAGCGTTTCAAACTGGATCAGTTCAAATAAATCAGGTTGTGAGTGGTATAAGGTGAACTTTTCATGGCCATATTTCGATTCAATTCCCAGAAGATTGCAGGCGGCAGGATTGCTGAGTACCACATGATAGTTTTCATCCAGTACCAGATAGCCGGTTTCGATCTGTTCCAGAATATAGCGGTTGATATTCTGTAAGCGATACAGTTCTAGAGATTGAGAAAAGTTTAGATTTTCCAGAATCTGAAAACGGCGTACGGCAATTTGTCCGGTGCCATAAACCATAAAGAATAAAAAAGCCAGTAAGGCACTATTACTGATATTACTCAGCGAAGAAAATGCAAAAATGCTGCCGATAAAATGCTGGTAAATTACGCTGATAACCGCAACCAGCGTGACCACCAAGGCTTTTTTTGCATCCAACAATAAGGATGCAGAAAAGATGGTGATTACAAACAGCAGTCCGATCTGCAAATTAGGACCATCACTGGCCAAGGTCAGCAAACTTAAAATGCAGACATCGCTAAAGAAAATCATGATCAGCTGCGGCTGGATCAGATGTCTGATCCATTTCAATGCAAACAGCTGTACAGTATTGATCGCTACCCCGATTCCCAGCGCATAATAATACAGCTGAGGATATTGGTAATCTATATTTACTTCGGGATAGGTCAGCAGAAAAATCAGCAGCAGACCGGTACTGATCAGCAGGCGATAAGCGCTATACCAGATACCTAGATGATATTGATTCAGTTCAGCATAGTTTTTTTGTTGTGCCATATGCACCATGATTCACCAAAGGCTAAGGTTTAATCAGCCCATAGCGCATGGCCAGATGAGTCAGTTTGACATCACTGTCAATATTCAGTTTTTCAAAAATACGGTAACGATAGGTATTCACGGTTTTAACGCTGACAAAGAGTTTGTCGGCAATTTCCTGGGCGCTGATACAGTTCACCACCATCATGGCCACTTGCATTTCCCGTTCTGAAAGTGCATCAAAAGGCGACTGCTGTGTATCGGAAAGGTAAGAACTGGCGAGCTGCTCGGCAATGTCGGCACTAAAATATTTGCCGCCTTGCATGACTTTATTAATCGCCCGTACCATTTCCGTAATGGGTGCTCCCTTGGTGATATAGCCTTTGGCACCTGCTTTAAGAAGTAAAGAGGGATAAGGTTCTTCTGCCAGGCCACTGACCGCTAGTACTTTGGTTTCAGGCGCCGTCTGTAGCAGGCGGCGCGTAGTTTCTACGCCGCCAATACCCGGCATGTTGACATCTAATAGCACTACATTCGGATGATGTTGACGAACCAGAGAGATTGCTTCTTCACCAGATTCAGCCTGGCCAATTACCTGAACCTCCGCATGGTCTTCCAGCATTCTGCAAATTCCAGTACGTACTAATTCATGGTCGTCCACAACTAAAACTGTGATCACCTATACTCTCCCTCTATTAAAAAAATCATTTTTTTGTTACATAAAGCAAAATAAGCTTGCAATGAAAGTACAAAATTAGCAATCCTATTCGCAAGATTAAATCTGAAACCTAGCACACAGTGTCAAGAACAAAAAATGTTCAGGATTGTGTTTAAATGTAAGGCATATTAGAGGTAATACGCAAATCAATCTTACCTCTGTTAGTTGAGTGAAGGAATAATGAAGAAAATAAACAAGTCTCTAAGGCATCTACTCGGCCTGTCCGTGTTAATCAGCATGAGCACGACAAGTTTTGCCGAGATCATTATGAATTCTGGCACAGCAGAGGGCGGATCCAGTATCAGCTGGTCTTCTGAAGAAGTTAACCAGTTAATGAGCGATGATTTTAATGCATCTGCCAACGAACCTTCGCCACCTGGTTCAGCTACAGTGATGACTACTTTGCGTCCGGCCGGAACAGTAGCGCCAGCAGCAGTCAAGCCAGCCTATACCGCACCACAGATTATTGATACCAATCATTTTAGTAATCAACCTTCTGTAAATGCACGGGCTGCGCTGGTCATGGATGCACAAACCGGTGAAGTGCTGTTTAGTAAAAATACCAATACGGCCTATCCGATTGCATCCATTACCAAATTAATGACAGCCGTGGTCATTTCAGATGCACGTTTGAACATGTCAGAAAAAATCACCTTGCAACAGGCTGATTTTTCCTGCTCAGGGTGCAAGAGCTCAAGCTCGACCTTAAGAGCAGGGGATAGTATGAACCGTGCTGAAGCATTGTTATTTGCCCTGATGAAATCTGAAAATCCGGCTGCCGCAGCTTTAGCACGTACTTATCCTGGTGGTCGCTCAGCGTTTATTGCCAAAATGAATGCAAAAGCCAAAGAACTCGGGATGAATTCTACTCACTTTATGGAATCAACAGGTTTGCATCCAGGTAATGTGGCCTCCGCCCGTGACTTGGGGATTTTGGTGAATACTGCTTCTCAATATGGTCTGATTCGCCAGTTCTCAACGACACCAAGCTATGACTTTAACTTGGGCTACCGCGTGCTGAAATCTAATAATACAAATGCACTGGTACGCAATGGCGGCTGGAATATCAATATTTCTAAAACCGGTTTTATTAATGAAGCAGGTCGCTGTGTTGTAATGCACACGACCCTGAATAACCGTCCGGTGGCGGTGGTATTATTGGGGGCTAACAGCTCGCAGGCACGCACCAATGATGCCACCCGTTTAATGACTTGGGTAACTCAGCAACCAAAACGAATCTAATTGATCTACCTATAAAAAAACCCTGCAATCGCAGGGTTTTGTTAATGCTGACAGAAATTACATATTCGACAGAATAGAGTCTTTTACCTGAGTCATAGTTGCATCAATCGACAACATTACGGCATCAGCACATTGTTTAATTGCGGTGTCAGGATCTTTCAGACCATTACCCGTTACGGTACATACGATCACTGAGCCTTCTGCAATTTTACCCGCTTTAATATCACGGATGGCACCGCCCACAGATGCAGCAGATGCCGGCTCTACGAATACACCTTCATACATAGAAAGCAGACGTTGAGCTTCAAGAATTTCCGCATCAGTCAGTTCATCAAACCAGCCGTTTGAATCACGAACAACCGCTTTAGCATGATTGAAGCTTTGTGGATTACCGATACGAATCGCAGTTGCAACAGTTTCCGGATTTTCTACTGGACCGCCACGAAGGAACGGGGCAGCACCAGATGCTTGGTAACCTGCCATGATTGGCAAACCTGCCGGTTTAGGACCCGTAAAAGCATCAGTTTCAGCATCGTAAACGACTTGCTCAAATTCTTCTTTCGACTGGTTGGCAACCGCTTCGGTATAGCCCATCCAGTGTGCAGTGATGTTACCCGCGTTACCGACTGGCAAGCAGTGGTAATCCGGAGCACGACCTAAAGCTTCAACGATCTCGTAAGCAATGGTTTTTTGACCTTGCAGACGGTAAGGGTTAATTGAGTTTACAATCGTCACCGGTGCCTGATCTGCAACTTCTTTAACCAGACGCATACCGTCATCGAAGTTACCGCGAATTTGCATGGTGATCGCACCATACATCATCGCCTGCGCCATTTTACCCATGGCAATTTTACCTTCCGGGATTAAAACGAACGCCTTGATGCCTGCACGTGCCGCATAGGCAGCAGCAGCAGCTGAGGTATTCCCGGTAGAAGCACAGATGATGGCTTTAGAACCATCTTCAACCGCCTTGGTTACTGCCATGGTCATACCACGGTCTTTAAATGAACCAGTCGGGTTTAAGCCTTCGTACTTCACATAGATTTCAACGTCTTTACCAATGATGCGTGGAATATTCTCAAGCTTGATCAGTGGAGTATTACCTTCACCCAAAGAGATCGCACGAGTAGTTGCAGACACTGGTAAACGGTCGCGATAGCGGTCAACTAAACCAGTATAACGATTGGCATTCGACATGATGATGTTCCAATTGTGTGTAGAGCTTGGCGAGGGAAGAGTGTCCCCTCGACCCGATTAATTATCAAGCGATTCTAAACGAATTCGTACAATTTCGCCATGAATGACGGGTAATGCTTGAATTTGTTGAAGGGCTTCATCCATTTTTGATTCCTTGACTGGATCAGTCAGAATCACGATAGGAATAAGGTCTTTTAAGCGTGGTTGCTGCATGATGGCATCGATACTGATCCCGGCACGGCTTAAAATCGTGGTGACATCGGCAAGCACGCCCATTTGATCTTCGGCATTAATACGAATGTAATAGCCGGTCGTCATTTGTTCACGAGTTAAGATCGGTAAATCGGTCAGGGCTTCAAAGGCCAGTTGTGGAATGGTTCCTGCACCGTCTTCGGTGTAAATAATATCACGGACAATATCCACAACGTCTGCGACTACTGCAGAAGCTGTTGGACCAGCACCTGCGCCAGCCCCGTAATACAGTGTTGGACCGACCGCGTTGGCTTGAACAAGCACGGCATTTTTCACGCCATTCACATTGGCAATTAGCTGGTCATCTGGAATTAAAGTAGGATGAACGCGTAATTCGATTCCGGCATCTGTGCGGCGTGCAATACCCAAGTGTTTGATACGGAAGCCCAAGTCTTCTGCATATTTCACGTCTTGCGCAGTCACTTTGCTGATGCCTTCAGTAAATACTTTATCGAACTGGAGCGGTATACCAAATGCACATGAAGCTAGAATAGTCAGTTTATGCGCAGCATCAATGCCTTCAACATCAAAGGTTGGATCGGCTTCAGCATAACCGAGTTCCTGTGCTTCTTTCAGCACATCGTCAAAAGCACGACCTTTTTCACGCATTTCACTGAGAATGAAGTTACCAGTACCGTTGATGATGCCCGCCAGCCATTCAATCTTGTTGGCTGCCAGACCTTCACGAATCACTTTAATAATGGGAATGCCACCTGCGACTGCCGCTTCATAGGCAATTTGTACGGCATTGTCTTCAGCCGCCTTAAACAGTTCATTACCATGTTCAGCCAAGAGTGCTTTATTGGCTGTCACGATATGTTTGCCATGTTTCATGGCTTCCATAATAATTTCGAAAGCAGGATGAATTCCACCCATGACTTCAACCACCACATCCACATCAGGTTGACGTACGATGTCCATCAAGTCTGCACTCTGTTTGACCGATGCCGGTAGATTCAGATCAGGACGTGGGCGACGGGTGCCTACATAGGTAATTTCAATTTCACGACCGGTGCGACGTTTAATCTCAGCAGCATTTTCTTTTAATAGTTTCAAGGCACCACCACCTACAGTACCAAGACCGAGGATTGCCAGACGAACTGGTTTCACGTCACACTCCAAATTACACAGTTTTTTACAAGAACCTAGATCATAGCTAAAAAAACTGCCTGACTCTAGGGTCATTTCAGAATATCTTTATTTATAAATTAAAGTTAAATAACGTATTAAAATGAGTTATTTAAGCCGGTTCAATAACTCAGCGGCAGACAGGTAACCCCCCAGATAAATTCCTTCTGAACTATAAATTGCAGGGGTACCATTTACACCTATATTCAGACCCATTTGATATTGATCCTGAACAGGATTTTTACATTTGGCTGCACTGATCTGTGCACCCGCAATCGCCTGGCCAAATGCACTACGGCGGTCGGCACTGCACCAGATCGCTTCCATGGCCGGCATATGCTGTTCACCACGCGGCCAGGCGATATAACGCACTTCAATACCTTTGGCATTCATCTCATCCATTTGCTCATGAAATTTATGGCAATACGGACAGCTGACATCGGTAAATACATAGACCACATGCTTGGCTTTGCCTTTGGCTGGATAAATCAATAGATCTTCAGCTTTCAGTCCATCAAACAGTTTTTTGTTGATCCCGGCTTGCAGACTCTCACTGACGTTATGTAGCTGTTTGTCTCCAAGGCGGATCACATCACCCTGAATCAGATATTTGCCATCACTGGTCACATAGACCGCAGACATGCCTTCCAGGCTGACCCAGTACAGGTTCGGCACCTCGGTCGCTTTAATATCGGTGATCTTGGCATTGATACCGGCAGTTTTGAAATGCTTTTCCAGAGTAGAAACCAAACGCTGTTGTGCATTACGTTCGGTGAGGGTAGACGCTTCGCCCGTTGCGGGTGCGCTTGCAGTCAGTGTATCTTGCTTTTTAGCTTCGTTATTGGAGTTGGAACATGCAGCAAGACCCAAACCAGCAGCAAGTGTGCAAGCCATAAAATTTTTTGAGCGGGCAAATGTCATAAATAACCCTTTTCTTCTTGGACTGAAAACAGAGCATTAGCATAACAAAAAAAAATGCAAACACGTCAAACTTCTCAGTTTATTCGGTCTGGTTTCGATTTAAGCACGTGGATGATGGGTTGCATGCAGCTGCTGCATTCGGACCTGTGCCACATGGGTATAAATCTGGGTGGTAGACAGGTCACTGTGTCCAAGCAACATCTGTACCACGCGTAAGTCTGCGCCATGGTTGAGTAAATGAGTGGCAAAGGCATGGCGCAAGGTATGTGGGGACAGTTCGGCCTGGATTCCGGCCTGCAGTGCATAACGCTTAATGGCATACCAGAAATTCTGTCGGCTCATGATGCCGCCATGCTGGGTCAGAAACAGATAATCGGTCGAAGTTTTATATAATTGTGGACGGGCTTCGGTTAAATATTTTTCTACCCATTCACAGGCCATTTGGCCCATCGGTACCAGACGTTCTTTACTGCCCTTACCGACAATGCGTAAATATCCCTGTTTTAAGTTGATCAGTTCCAGACGCAAGTTAATCAGTTCGGTCACCCGGAGTCCGCAGGCATACAGTACTTCAAACATGGCGCGATCACGCAGTCCTAATGCCGTGTTGATATTCGGGGCATGAATCAGGGCTTCTACATCTGTTTCGGAGAGATCTTTGGGTAAGGCCCGGCCCAGTTTCGGGGTTTTATGTGCAGCAACCGGATTGTCACTACGCAGTTTTTGCTCACGCAGAAATTTATAAAATGAACGCAAAGCAGACAGGCAGCGGGCAATCGAACGCGGACTTTTTTGCTGTTTGGTCAGTGCAATCAGCACATCGGAAATATCATCATGACTCCATTGTGGCAAGGGTTTGCTCAGGCATTCTGCACATTGCATCAGATCGGACAGATAGGCGTTGCGGGTATGCGGGCTGACCGTTTGCGCAATCAGATAGTCACGAAAACCCTGTAAATAGCTGAATACTTCAGGAATTTGGACAGGGGCGGGAATACGAGGTTTTTTATTCAGCATAGAGTGAAAAGATCTGATCTGAAAAAGCGATGAATTTAATAGATATTCTCCACTGTAGTTTAATTTCACCAAACTGTCGATGTGATATGAAACTAATTCAGCATGTAATCAATCTTATTTGTTAATTATTCTCATTTGTTTGTATACTGTACAAAATAGTTCAGGAATTTTCACGGTGCGTTTGTCTGATTTAAAAGCAAAACAAACAGCCATCATCCGAAAAGTAAGTCGAACGGCTGATGGTGAAGGTGCTCTCAACGATGTTGTAGCGAGTCGCCTGGAAACTCTAGGCTTTGTGCCCGGTACGAAGGTACAGGTGATTACTAAAGGTATTTTTGGTGGAGATCCCATTTTGATTCAAGTTGGATTTACACGTTTTGCTTTGCGTAAATCAGAAGCAGCCAAAATTGAAATCGAACAGGCGGTGTCGGCATGAGTGATACATTACGTATTGCCCTTGTCGGTAACCCTAACTGCGGTAAAACTTCATTATTCAACCATTTAACCGGAACTCGCCAGAAAGTCGGCAACTATGCGGGTGTCACGGTTGAACGTAAAGTCGGTACATTTCAGCTTGCTTCAGGCAAAGCGGTAAGGGTACTGGATTTGCCCGGGACTTATAGTCTGGATGCGACCAGTCCGGATGAAGAGATTACCCGCAATGTCGTACAAGGTAAAATTGCTGAAGAGCAGGAACAGAATGCATTTTTATGTGTGGTGGATGCCACCAATCTAAAATTGCATCTGGGTCTGGTACTGGAAATGATTGAGCTGGGCCGTCCGGTGCTGGTTGTGCTGAACATGATGGATGAAGCACGCCGGCGTGGCATGCAGATCAATACCCAGAAGCTGTCCGAACGACTGGGCGTACCTGTGGTAGAAACGGTGGCTGTACGTAATTCAGGCATTGAAAACCTGAAAAATGCGCTAGATCAGGGCAAATATTCTGTACCGCAGACTGAACTTAGTGGCTTGAAAGGTAACAGTCACCAGCGCGTGGAAAACATTCTGAATGACGTGGTCAATTTCGTCGATCAGGAGGATAAACGTACTGATTTTCTTGACAGGATTTTTCTGCATCCGGTGCTGGGCTTAATTAGTTTGGCCGTAATGATGTTCGTGATTTTTCAGGCCGTATTTGCCTGGGCTGCGCCGTTTATGGATGGGATTGAAACTTTCTTCGGCTGGCTAGGTGAATTCCTTGGTGAATATATTTCGCATCCATTGCTGAATAGCTTGGTGGTGGACGGGATTATTGCCGGTGCCGGTGGCGTGGTGGTGTTCCTGCCGCAGATTCTGATTCTGTTCTTCTTTATTCTGGTACTGGAAGAATCAGGTTATTTACCGCGTGCTGCTTTTCTGTTAGACAAGCTGATGTTTAAAGCCGGTTTATCAGGACGTGCCTTTATTCCGTTATTGTCCAGCTTTGCCTGTGCCATTCCCGGAATTATGGCTTCGCGTACCATTAGTGATCCACGAGATCGTTTAACCACGATTTTCGTTGCCCCCTTAATGACCTGTTCGGCGCGCTTGCCAGTTTATGCCTTGCTGATTGCAGCATTTATACCGGCACAAACTGTGTGGGGTTTCCTCAATCTGCAAGGTCTGGTGCTGTTTGGTCTTTATATGGCGGGTATCGTGAGTGCCTTGCTGGTGTCTTTTGTGTTGAAATTCTTCCACAAAGATAAATCACAGCACATGCTGCTGATGGAACTGCCAAGCTACCGTTTTCCGGACTTGAAGAACGTTTGGATCGGCTTATTGGATCGCGGCAAAATCTTCTTGAAACGTGTCGGTGGCATCATCTTCGCATTATCGATTGTACTGTGGTTCTTGTGTACTTTCCCACAGCCCCCAGAAGGGGCAACCTTGCCGGCCATTGATTATTCATTGGCAGGGATGCTCGGTCATCTGATGCAGCCGATCTTTGCACCGCTCGGTTTTAACTGGCAGATCTGTATTGCCCTGATTCCGGCGATGGCAGCGCGTGAAGTGGTGGTTGCAGCACTGGGCACAGTCTATGCGATGTCGGCAGTTGATGAAGATGCAATGTCTGAAGGTCTGGCTGCATTGATCAGCGGTGGAGGTGATCTGGGATGGTCAGTTGCGACAGGTTTATCTTTGCTGGTGTGGTTTATTTATGCACCACACTGTCTGGCGACCCTGGCAACGGTTAAACGTGAAACCGGTTCCTGGAAAACTGTCAGTATCATGACTGTTTACCTGTTTGGTCTGGCATATTTCATGTCATTCCTGACTTATCAAATTGCTTCATATTATTTGGGCTAAATCTCAGTTTGGCCTTGGCCAATTGAATTTGCTGCATTGTATATGTATGGGAGATTGAGATGATTGAAATTCTAATTGTGACAGCACTGGTGCTTTGGAGCATGCTGGTCGTATTCAAAAAGGTGTTTCCGAACACCTCTAGCTCAGTCTTCCAGAAGCTGTCAGATGTCTGTGCGGCCAAGGGTTGGCAGCGTCTGGCTAAATGGCTGCAACCGGGTGTGGCGGCAGGCTGCGGTGGCAACTGTGCCTGTCCGGTTTCAGAAAAAGGTTCAGACGTAAAGCCGGCTCAACAAGCAGTAAAATGGAAATAATTTCCTGTTCTGGCTGAATTTTAAAAACCGTCATGATCATGACGGTTTTTTTACGCATGGACACAAAAAAAATGTGCAGAAAGGCCAATCAGAAAAGGCATTCAAAACAGCAAAGTGCTACCATTTCGTCAGTTTCAAAATAGACCAAAATATGGGGCGAAAATGTTAATACAGCGTGGTGGGTTAAAAGTCGTTGCAGGACTCGGAATATCAGGTGTTGCAGCAGTCAATTTCTTGCATAGTCAGGGCTACCGCGTTGCAGTAACAGATTCTAGAGCTAACCCGCCAGGACATGATCAGATACCCGCTGAGGTTCAAACCAGTTTCGGTCAGTTTGATGCAGAGTTATTGCTGTCTGCAGAAGAAATCGTGATCAGCCCCGGGCTTGATCCTAAACTTCCTGAAATTCAGGCAGCGATTAACAAGGGCATTCCGGTAGTCAGTGAAATCCAGATTTTACGCCGTGCTACGGATAAGCCTATTGTGGCGATTACCGGTTCTAATGCCAAAAGTACCGTGACTACCTTGATTGGCCTGATGGCAGCGGATGCAGGCAAAAAAGTTGCTGTCGGTGGCAACTTGGGCCGTCCTGCGCTAGATCTGACCAAAGATGATCCTGAGCTGTATATACTCGAGCTGTCCAGTTTTCAGTTAGAAACCACCTCAAATCTGGCGGCTGAAGTCGCGGTGGTGTTGAACATGAGTGAAGATCATCTGGATCGTCATGGCGATATGATGGGTTATCACACGGCGAAACACCGGATTTTCCAGGGTGTGAAAAAAGTCGTCTATAACCGTGATGACTCTTTGACCCGTCCTTTGGTCCCAGATGTGACCCCGATGCAAAGTTTCGGTCTGAATGCGCCAGATATGAACCAGTACGGTATCCTCAAGGATACCGATGGCAGCATCTGGTTGGCGCGTGGTCGTGAGCGTCTGCTGAAAAGTAGCGAGATGTATATGCAGGGCACGCATAATGTTGCCAATGCCTTGGCCTGTCTGGCACTGGGTGAAGCGATTGGTTTGCCACTAGAAAGTATGCTGAACACTTTAAAGACTTTTAAAGGTCTGGAACATCGCTGTGAATTCGTCAAGGAAGTACAGGGCGTACGCTATTATAACGACTCCAAAGGTACCAATATCGGTGCAACTTTAGCTGCGCTAGATGGTCTGGGCATGGCGTTTGAAGCTCAAGGCGGTAAGGTCGCGATTATTCTCGGTGGGCAGGGCAAAGGGCAGGACTTTAAGGCCTTGCGTGAATCATTAAGCAAATATGCCAAAGTAGCGGTATTGATCGGTGAAGATCGTCCTGTCATTGAAGCGGCAATTGCGGGCACGACTGAACTGATCCATGCGGACAGCCTGCAGCAGGCGGTAGAAATCTGCCAAAAGCACACCCAGGCACATGATGTCGTGCTATTGTCTCCTGCATGCGCAAGTTTTGATATGTTCTCGGGTTATCCTGAGCGTGGTCGCAAGTTTGTTGCATATGTGAATGAACTCAATTAAGAATAACAAGGATTCGTGATATGGCTGGGTTTGCTCAGACTACGATCAATAAATTAAATCAATTTTATACGCAGTGGGTGCCTCGATTACCTGCTGAGCTGAATCCACGAAATGTGCTGATTTTCTGTGTATTGGCTTTGCTCTGTATCGGTTCGATCATGGTGGCATCGGCCTCGATGCCCTATGCAGAACGTATGCATGAAAATCCGTTTCACTATATTAGCCGGCACGGTATTTCGATTTTTGTCGCTGCCGTAGCAGCTTTTCTGGCTTATAAAATCCCCTTAAAAGTCTGGTTTAATAACACTTTCTTTTTGTGGATTATTACCATCGTACTTTTGGTGGCCGTGCTATTTGTTGGGACGGAAGTCAATGGTTCCAAGCGCTGGATCCGGGTCGCTGGTTTTACCTTGCAGGCTTCGGAAGTCGCTAAAGTGATGATGGCGATTTTTACCGCAGACTACGTGGTACGCCGTGCCGAGGAAGTACGCAATAATATCAAGGGTCTGGTCCGTTTAAGTGCCATCATGGGGGCTACCGTTGGTTTGATTATCCTCGAGCCTGACCTGGGTGCAACTGTGGTAATTACTTTAACCATGCTTGGCGTGTTCTTTCTGGCAGGCGCACCTTGGATTCAGTTCGGTGTGGCCTTCATGACCCTGGTCGGAGCTTTTGCTGCCGCGATTCTGTTGGAACCGTATCGTCTGCAACGTCTGCTGTCTTTTTCAAATCCTTGGGAAGATCCCTTAGGCACTGGTTATCAGCTCTCCAATGCTTTGATGGCCTTTGGTCGTGGCGAATGGGCAGGGGTAGGCTTGGGACATAGTATCCAGAAAATGTCTTATTTACCCGAGGCGCATACCGATTTCATGCTGGCAATTTTGGGTGAGGAATTTGGCTTTTTAGGCATTTCGACCATCCTGATCCTGTCCTTCACCATGCTGGTTTGCTGTATCCGCATTGGACATCGCGCCTTGCAGCATCAATATCTGCGTGCCGGATATCTGGCCTATGGCATCAGTATCATTTTCCTGTTACAGATTCTGGTAAATGCAGGCATGAATATGGGCATGTTACCGACCAAGGGTTTGACGCTGCCATTTATCAGTTATGGTGGTTCATCCCTGATTATCTGTGCAGTCATGATCAGTCTGATCCTGAAGATTGATTCAACCACACGCCAGGTCAATCCAAGCCGGGAAGAGTCAAGCTTCTAGATTAGAATTTCGTCCCGGCTCTGGTTGAGCATGGTCAAGCACTGTGCTCGGCATTGTGGTTCCACAATTAGAACAAGTCACAAAAGCAGTTTTAGGCTTGGAAAGTGGAATCAAAGGTATAAAAAATAAAGAAAAATAATTACGTTGCTGTTTAAGCTCGTAAGCAGAACGGGTCCGGCAGACTGGACACAGAAACTGGCTTTTTTCAATTGTTTTGCTTTTAGGGCCGACACCAAAAATAAAAAACATTTTTAATCCTCTCTCGCTTTCGTTGTTATTTTTAGCTTAAGTGAAAAGCTGTTTTTATAAATAGTGACCTTGTAGCTCAGTTGTATGTGGAATCCGCTCGATATCCCATTGCGCCACTGCCTGTTGCAGCATCCGGTGTGGAGCATCTAAATCAACTTCAGCCTGATGCAAAGCCTGAAGTGCCTGTTTTAATAATTGTGGCGCCTGAGTCAAATCCAGTGCTTGGGCCAGATTCTGTTTTGACAGTTTTTGCCCCTGATCATTCATTGCCAGCGGCAGATGCATATAGTTCAGACGCGGATAACCGAGTAGCTGCCCCAGATAAATTTGCCGTTCAGTATTATCTAAAAGGTCAGCCCCACGTACCACATGGGTCATACCTTGCAGATGGTCATCGACCACTACAGCCAGCTGGTAATTGATAATGCCATCACGACGTTTTAAGACAAAATCGCCCAGATCTTTTTTCAGTTCTGAACAGTGCCGACCTTGCAGCCGGTCTTCAAAACAGATTTCCACATCTTCAACTTTTAAACGGATGGCCTGATGCTCAAAAGCCAGACCCAAGTCGCGGCAGGTATCCTGATAGATATGGTTGGAACCGAGCATTTTACGGGTGCATTGACAGGCATAGACTAGACCTTGCTGACGTAATTGCTGAATGACGTCTTCGTAAATATCTAAACGGTCTTTCTGAAAAATGATTTCGGCATCAGGTTCAAGCTGAAAGGCATCCATGGCACGCAGGATATGCTCTTCGCTGCCGGGATAAATACGAGGAATATCGGTGTCTTCAATCCGGACCAGCCATTTACCATGATTGGCTTTGGCATCGCAGTAACTGGCAATAGCAGTAATGAGGGAACCAAAATGCAAAGGGCCGGTTGGCGATGGCGCGAACCGACCCACGTAATTCACTTCAGCTTTCCCTCCCTTTATTAAAGGGAGGGGCAGGGAGGGATTACTTAAAGACATACTTAACCGTTATTTTGCTTCTCTTTGATCTCTGCAAGGGTTTTGCAGTCAATACATAAAGTAGCCGTTGGACGTGCTTCTAAACGACGCAGACCAATCTCGATACCACAGGTTTCACAGAAACCATAGTCATCATTCTGGATCGCTTCGATCGACTGTTCAATTTTACGAATCAGTTTACGCTCACGGTCACGGGTACGTAACTCAATAGCAAACTCTTCTTCCTGAGTCGCACGGTCGTTGACATCTGGAAGAGCGGTATTTTCGTCTTGCATCGTATTTAAAGTACGATCCACTTCTGACATCAGTTCAGCTTTCCAGGCCAGCAAGATTTCGCGGAAATGCTGAAGCTGACCTTCAGACATATATTCTTCATTTTTTTTAGGTTGATAAGGTTCAATACCAAATAAGCTAGCAGTAGAACCACCATCAGTCGTTTTAGGTTTAGATTTACGTACGCGCTTTGCAGCTTTCTCTTCTACAACTTCAGTTTGATTGTCTAAGACTTGATTTTGGTTGTCATTCGCCATTTAGGGCATTCCTCATCATATGCGTATGATTGCTACGCAAAAAATATGGTGATATGCAATTTTTATCCACCCTGTAGAAGGATTATCCTCCTGTGGGGGCCGTCATCATATAGACTTTTTATGCTTATTGATAGTCTTTGATGTATGGACTATGCATATCACATTTCCTTGGGTTGCAATAAAGTAATGCAAAAAAAACAAATTGGAAAGTTAATAACCTGAAATTTCGGTATTAATATTTTGCTGGCTCATTGCCACCCGTTCTATATAAGTATCAAACTCGCCATTTTGTTGCAAATGTAATACACGATACCCCGGTGCCGCCTGATCCAGCGCAAAATCTTGACTCTCAGGTTTGAACTGCACACTGGTGGATGGTGTAGATAAAAAGTAGATTCCCTGCCATTCATTGCAGGAATCCTGATGCACATGACCAAACAGAACCAGTTTGATATTCTGATGTCGAGCCAGTACATCTTTCAAATCTTCAGCATTTTTGAGCCGGTGCTGATCAATCCAGTGTGATTTCATCGCAAAAGGATGATGATGGCAAGCAACGATGACATGCTGATGCTTGAATTCAAGCAATAATTGGTCTAACTGGTCGAGCTGGTCCTGTTCCACCCAGCCATCAACCTTGCCTTGAACGGCACTATTTAACAGGATCATGGTCCAGGTACCAAAATGAATTGCATGCGCCTGATTGGTATTCTGGTAAAAAGGGAAGACCCGAGTGTCATCATGATTGCCCGGAATCTGGTAATGCGGCACGTTTAAAGACCGGATATATTCCAGATATCGCTGATAAGTGCTTTCGACCGGAACCTGTGCCAGATCACCGGTATGAATCAATGCATCCATTTGGGGAAAGCGCTGCTGAATATGCTGCATCACTTCATGAAAACTCTGCTCGGGATTCATCCGGGCAAATTCCAGTCCTTCCCGATCCATCAGATGGGTATCAGAAATCTGGATAATGGTCCAATCTGGCTGTGTGTTGATGCTCGACTGCTCGAAACTCATGTCTTTCCCCTTAGACAGATTCCTGCAGTATGAATATCTTGCTGTAACCATTGCAAGGCCATAATGACAGGTGCATTTTTTAAGCGGCCATTGGTGAGTAAGACGGGAATATCGGCATAATCCAGAATATGCAGCTGAATATTTTCCCCCTCATCCGGCATGCCAAAAGTACCGCCCTGTTCAGGCAATTCGGTCTGGGCCACATATAAATGGAACAGCTCGGAACAGGCACCTGCTGAAGGATAGAAGCTGAAAATATGCTGTAACTCATCCAGTGTACAGCCTGATTCTTCGAGTGCCTCGCGGCGGATACACGCTTCAGGTGCTTCATCTCCATCCAGAACACCCGCAATCACTTCGAGTTGCCATGGAGAGTCAACATCGTCCAGTCCACCAATCCGGAACTGTTCAATCAGGCCGAATTTCTGCTGTTGGTGATTATACATCAGCACCCCTGCGGCTTCTGGCCGGTGAATCAGCTCGCGTTGCAAAACAGGAGTCGATGTTTCCTGATTAAATAAACGATGTTTCAGGCTGACTTTTTCCACCTGGATAAATCCCCGGTACAAGAACTCACGTGCCTCTATGTGAAAGTCTTTTTTATTATAAGAGGCCTGTTTAATAATATTCATATGCTCAGATAGAATGAAGGAATTGATTTATTTTCATCCTATCTGAGTTTTTTTTGAAGACAACTGTTTTTTTTAAGTTTTAAAGTTTGTGATATAAATTTTGGCCGGAATTATGGAAGCTGGCTTTCATCTGGTCCATACCTGCTTCTATTTCGGCCTGAGAGGTGGCCTGCTGATCAGGAGTAGCCTGTTGACTGACATAATCCCGAACATTTTGGCTAATCTTCATTGAACAGAACTTCGGTCCGCACATGGAGCAGAAATGTGCCGATTTATGTGCGGCTTTCGGCATGGTTTCATCGTGCATGCTGCGTGCTGTGTCCGGATCCAGACTCAAGTTGAACTGGTCTTCCCAGCGGAATTCAAAACGGGCCTTGGACAGGGCGTTGTCCCGAGCTTGCGCACCCGGATGACCTTTGGCCAGATCGGCTGCATGCGCGGCAATCTTGTAGGTAATAATGCCGTCTTTGACATCCTTTTTATTGGGTAAACCTAAATGCTCCTTAGGGGTGACATAACACAGCATCGCGGTACCATACCAGCCAATCATCGCGGCTCCTATTGCCGAAGTAATATGGTCATAACCCGGTGCGATATCGGTGGTGAGTGGTCCCAAGGTATAAAATGGAGCTTCTTTACAGACCTCCAGTTGCAGGGCCATATTTTCCTTGATCATATGCATCGGGACATGGCCCGGACCTTCAATCATCACCTGTACATCATGCTCCCAGGCACGATGGGTCAGTTCACCCAAGGTTCGAAGTTCTGCAAACTGTGCTTCGTCATTGGCATCCTGCACACAGCCGGGACGTAAGCCATCGCCAAGACTGAAAGACACATCATAGGCTTTCATGATTTCGCAAATTTCATCGAAATGGGTATACAGGAAATTTTCCTGATGATGTGCCAGACACCACTGCGCCATGATCGAACCGCCACGCGAGACGATACCGGTCAAACGGTTGGCAGTCAGCGGTACATATCTTAAAAGCACGCCGGCATGAATGGTAAAGTAATCCACACCTTGTTCAGCCTGTTCAATCAGGGTGTCTTTAAAGATCTCCCAAGTCAGGTCTTCGGCCACACCATTGACTTTTTCCAGTGCCTGATAAATCGGTACGGTTCCGATCGGTACAGGAGAGTTGCGGATAATCCATTCCCGGGTTTCATGAATATTCTGGCCGGTCGAAAGATCCATAATGGTATCTGCACCCCAGCGTGTCGCCCAGGTCATTTTCGAGACTTCTTCTTCGATACTTGAACCGAGTGCAGAATTACCAATATTGGCATTGATTTTCAACAGAAAATTACGCCCGATGATCATCGGTTCCAGTTCCGGATGATTGATATTGGCCGGAATAATTGCACGTCCTGCAGCGACTTCCTGACGCACAAATTCCGGGGTGATTTCACGTAAATTCTGCGCACCAAAATTCTGGCCCGGATGCTGGCGCATATCGACACCATCGAGTTGACGCAGGTTTTCACGAATGGCGATGTATTCCATTTCCGGTGTGATGATGCCTTGCCTGGCATAATGCATCTGGGTGATGTTACAGCCTCGTTTGGCTTTGCGTGGTTTCTGGATATGCGCGAAACGGATTGCGGCGGTACGGATATCGCGTAAACGCCGGCGGCCAAATTCAGAACTGAGCTGATCCAGAATTTCGCTATCATTGCGCTGTTCAATCCAGTTTTCACGAACATTCGGCAGACCTTTGTTCAGGTCAATCGTCACATTGGGATCGGTATACACACCAGAGGTGTCATACACCATTAAGGGCGGATTATGTTCGCCACCCAGACTGGTCGGGGTTTCACTTAAGGAAATTTCCCGCATGGGTACCTGAATATCAGGACGGGAACCTTGCAGATAGACTTTACGTGAAGCGGGCAGAATCCGCGTTAGATCCCGGGCTTCCTGTTCATGAGCGGAGAGGGTAGTTTCAGAAGAAAGATTCGTTAACTGGTTCATGGCTATGATCCTTATGAATGACATCAACGAATCAAGCACGACCAAAAACGTAGGCAGATTTATCCTGAACAGATAAAGCAAGGGCTGGGTTTTTAGCTGGCTTGATTCCTACGCAGGTATTAACCTGATCAGGTTCAACGGTACTCATGCTCAATTCCTGATAACGATAAAAGGAATCACATGATCTCAGCGAGGATTTACTCGCGCTCCGTCAAGCGAGGCTAAAGCTTAGCTCAGTTTAGGCAGAATAAACAGGTTTAAATCTCTCAACTTTAAGCAAGGATTGATTCAGACCTTGTCAAATGAACTGAATCTATCACTGATGAACTAGATGCAGATGGCATCGGTAAAACAGTCTTTATCGTATTTTTGTGAGGGCGGACTGATCTGGGCATAGTACAGAATCTGTTCTGTTGCTGAACGGTTTCTATAGTCTGCAGGCAAGGCTTGCTGACGCTGTTCCGGATTCATGTCCAGAAACTCTAAGAATAGACGTGCCTGTGTAGACAGCTTCGATTTCTGGCCGTTTGCCAGCCCGATGATCGTTTCCAGGTGGCTGGTATCCACAGCATAACGGTCGCGATAGTCTTCCGAAACTGGTGACTGTTCGGTACCTCTAAACAGGAAATAGGTATATTGCTTGAGCAGATATTCGGCATCGCGTTTATAGCTGCTGTTGGGATAAGTCTTGAGATAGTCTTCCCAGAAAAGACTACGAGCTGCAATTTCAGGTGCTTCAATCTGCAGGCGTTTTTCAACCAGTACCGGGTCCTTATTCTGTTCTGCCAGATTTTCAATAAAGGCTTTTTCGGCAGCCGGTAGATACGGAGCAAAAATACGGGCCAGATATTCCGGACTACGGCGATATTGCAAATTGCCATTGCCTAAGTCCAGCAGTTCTACATAAGCCTGATTTTTATGCTTTAACAGATACTGGTCCCGTGGAGTAAGCTGTTGAAAATGAGCTTGCTGAATGGTCGGATGCTGTGCCATTTCCAGTGCATACTGCTCGAAAGCACGTTGCTGGAACTCGGTACGGTCTACCTTTAAAAAGCGCTGATACATTTCGGTAGAACGCAGCATCAGGTGCTTTTGCTCCGCCAGATCCATCAACGGCAGGCACACTTTAAGATCCTGATTAATCTGTTCCAATGCGAACGTGGTGCGCTGGTCATTAATCTGGGACATATTTTTTTCAATATTCTGGCACATGAGGCTAAAGTCATTGACTGGACTTTGCTTTTGTTTGGCTTCAGTCTGTTCAATCTGGATCTGTGGGTCAGAGGGCTGTTGGCAACCTCCTAGAAACAGCACACCGCCAGCAACTAAACAGGCTTTGAATATCGACTTGAATGGCATTAACACTATGCTTCAGGACTCTGTATAGGTGAATTCAGAAAATAACGGCCTTGTAGGAAGATATTGTATAGATCAAATTAAAATACTATGTTTAGTATTGTGAATTGCTTTGTTACATTGCCGATAGGGCTGGGCAGAAATTGAATGAATGATGGATAAAAATTGATCTTTATATTAAAAAATTAATAAAAATCATACGTAAAAATTCAAAAGATATCTTTAGTATAATTTGGCTTAAAGCGCCAGCAATTTTTTGCTTTGAATCGCGGTTGGGGATTAATACTATAAAATGAAACTAAAACTCGTTGTCGTGGCTAGTTTATTGATGAGCAGCCCGTCGGTTTTTGCTTTGGATTTGCAAGAAGCCTATGCACGTGCCCAGCAAAATGATCCAACCTGGCAGGCGAATGTATTGCAGTATCAGGCAGATCAGCTCAATCTGGGGGTTGCTAGCGGCAACTTGCTGCCGACTATTACCCTTTCAGGAAATGTGACCCGTAAAAACCAGTCCACGGATGCGCCTGCCGATCCCCAATTTTCCAGCTTGGTGACTTCCAGCACCACGACTCGTCAGCTCGCACTCACTGCACGCCAGCCTTTATTCCGCTGGGATGCCTGGCAAGGCTATAAACAGGTCAAAACCTCGGTCGAACTGAGTGAAGTAAATTTACAGCTGCAAAAACAGCAGCATATTTTACAGGTGGCTGAAGCTTATTTTAATGTCTTACGGCAGCAGTCTTTGACCACAGCATATTTGCAGGAAGAACAGGCTTTATCTGAACAGCTACGAATGATGAATGCCAAACTGAAAGAAGGTCTGGTAGCCCGTAGTGATGTGAGTGAGGCCAATGCCCAGTATCAAAGTGCCCAGGCCAACCGGATTTCAACTCAGGTCCAGCTGGTTCTGGCTCAAGAGCAGCTGGCTCGGTTAATTGGGCCTTATCGGGAAAATCTGGCAGTATTACGCAACGACTTTCAGTTCCAGAAACCGGTTCCGAGTAATATGCAGTTCTGGATAGATTTGGCGCAAAATCAGAATCTGGAAATTCTGCAGGCACGTCTGCAAAGACGATATTCTGAAGATGCCAAACGCGTCGAACAGGCTGCGTTATATCCTCAGGTCGAAGCCGTAGGCACCTATGGCTATCTCAAACAGTCACCGGAAACGATTATGTCCAGCAACGGCGATTTTGACCAGATTGGCGTTGAAGTGAACTGGAATCTATATACCGGGGGACGCACGCAAAAAAGTATTCGTCAGGCAGGCATAAATGTACAAAAAAGTGAAGCCCAGCTGGAGGCTGCGATCCGTAAAGCCAATGCTGATGTAAAGCAGTCCTTCATGCAGGTAGAAACCGATCAGGCCAAGCTGAATGCACGTCAAGCTGCGATGGAATCATCGGAAGTTGTCTCGCGGGCATCCAGAGCACAATATGACGAAGGGTTAAAGACCATGGTTGATGTGTTGCTGGCCCAGCGCAATGCCTTTTCTGCCAAGACCGATTATCTGAATGCCAAATATGATTATCTGCTACATGTCCTGCAATTGCAGGCCTCGGTCGGGCAGTTGACTGAAAAGGAACTGGCAGCGCTGAATGCCTGGCTGATTGAATATGATCCATCGCAGCCTCTATAGCATCACGATTGTCATCAAACTTTCATCATAGATATGCTTTAATATGACTTATTATTAATCATTTTTTCTCTGCCGTTCAGGAGTAGCTTTCCTTGTGTCCAAATAATCCTGTATTAACTCATCACATTTCTTCGCAATTTAATGATGAATTGCAGGACGTCAATACCAAATTTATGACAATGGGCGGACTGGTAGAACAGCAGGTAGCCAACGCCATTCATGCCTTATTGGATACAGATGTTTCAATGGCAATAGACGTGCAGTTCCAGGACAATGTCGTAAATCAGATGGAGCGTGAAATCGATGAAGCGCTGACCCTGATTCTGGCGCGCCGTCATCCTGCTGCGATTGACCTGCGCATGGTAATTGCCATGTCTAAAGCCAATACCGATCTGGAGCGGATCGGAGATGAAGCTTCAAAAATAGGTCGGATTGCACAAAGTCTGTGTGAAGAGGGTGGTTCACCGCGCGGTTATATGGAAACCCGGCATATCGGCAACCAGGTGCGGGTGATGATTCATGATGCACTGGATGCTTTTGCGCGTCTGGATGTAGATCAGGCGCTGAAAGTCATGTTGGCAGATGCAGATATTGACCGTGAATATCAGTCGGCGACACGTACGCTCATGACTTATATGATTGAAGACCCGCGGCATATCACTCGTGTCATCAATGTCTTATGGGTACTGCGTTCGCTAGAAAGAATTGGTGATCATGCCCGGAATATTTCGGAACAGGTCATTTATATGGTCAAAGGTTTTGATGTGCGCCATACCAGCGTTGAAGAAATTGAACAGAGAGTGCAGCGTTAAATCTCCCCAATTCAAATAAAAAACCTCCGTACTGGAGGTTTTTTTGATGAGGATAGAAAAGCTAGCTATGGGTTTCTTCTTCTGCATCATCTTCAAAAGTCTTGGCTATTTTTTCAATATTCAGACTTTTGGCCATCGCATCAAAAATTTCCTTATACACGCCATCCTGATGATAAAGTGCATCATGTTCACCGTGTTCGGCAATACAACCTTCTTTCATGACATAGGTATAGTCCGCATCAATGATTTGCGACAGGCTATGTGAAATGATGATCACGGTACGACCTTGCTTGATCTGGTCCAGACTCTGTTTGATCTGTTCTGTTGCAATCGCATCCAGACTCGCGGTCGGTTCATCCAGAAAAATAATGGGCGGGTTTTTCAGGAACATCCGCGCAATGGCGATCCGCTGTTGCTGTCCGCCAGAAAGTTGCAGAGCATCGGAATCATAGCCATCCGGCAACTGCAAAATCTGTTCGTGAATCGAGGCTTTTTTGGCCGCAGCGATGACTTCCTCCCTGCTGGCATTGGTTTTTCCATAACGGATATTGTCAAAAACCGTGCCTTGGAAAATATGGTTTTTCTGCAGTACCAGCCCGATATGATCACGCAGATACTGGGTGTCATAGTCTTTTAAATCAATGCCATCCAGTTTGATCTGGCCTTGCTGCGGTTCATAAAATTTATCCAGCAGGCTGATCAAGGTTGATTTTCCGGCACCAGATAAGCCGACCAATGCTGTAATCGTATTGGGCCGGATTTCCATATTGATATCTTTCAGGGCATGATAGCCATTTGGATAATAAAAATTCACCCCACACAGCTCAAACCGGCCTTTTACGGGTGGTGTTTGCTGGCCACTTGGTTCAATTTCATCATCGGCTTCCAGAATCTTGAAAAAGCTCTCCGAATAGATCATGGCATCATTTACTTCATCATAAATCCGGTGCAGAGAGCGAATCGGGGCAGAGACGTTATTAAAGAGCAGTACATGGTACATAATCATGCCAATACTCATCTGGCCATCCAGTACAAAATAGGAGGTCAAAATAATAATCAGTACAATGCCGATCTGTTCAATAAAGGTTTTTAGGCCATCGAACAGGAAGCTGGTTTGACGGGTTTTCATCTGGTTGTCGGTCAGTTCGCGCTGCAAGTTGAGCTGCTTTTCAGATTCAATCGATTCCCGGTTAAAAGATTTAATGACCGTAATCGAGTTGATGATGCTGAGAATGCCCTGACTCTTTTTCTCCCGGCCATCTCGCAGACTACGACGCCAGCCCCCCAGTTTCTGCGCCTGTTTGTAGGTCAGCCAGAAATAGATCGGGACAATGGCAGTGGCCACCAGACCCACATAGACATTGGCGTAATACATCAGGCCCAGCGCCACAATTGCACTGGTAAACAACGGTAAAATATCAATAAAGAAAATCTGTACCAGCCGGGTGAGGGAGCTGATGCCACGGTCAATCCGGGTTTGTAGTTTTCCAGCCTGATTATTGTCCTGATTAAAAAAAGCCAGCCGGTATTTTAAAAACTTTTCAATGATGCCTTGAGCCAGATCCTGAGACACAAAAATCCGCAGCTTTTCGCCATAAAACTTCTGTCCAAACTGGACCAGTGCATTAACTACTTCTTTGCCTAGCAAAATGGCAGAGATGGTAATCAAAATATGCCAGCCTTGCTCCAGTCCTTGGCCCTTTTCCAGTAGGGCATTGATGCTGTCGACAGCGTATTGCAGGGTCAGCGCATTGACCTGTGCAGTAAAGGAGCCGATCAGGGTTAAAATCAGGGTGGCAATTACCAGCAGCCGATAAGGACGTACAAAGGGACGAAGTTTTAAAAACAGCTGCCATAAGTTCATAAGCAATTATTTTTATTGTCAAAGTTGAGCTCAGTCTAGGCAGGAATAAAAATGGCGACAAGAGCAAATGTTGTATTTATTTGTGAAACCGGATTGTAATTTTTCAGCTTAAGTCCCAAGATTTTTAGCAAATATCGTACTTTTAGGCCATCTGTTAAAATGACTTTGGATCTTTTTGCGCCTGAAGCTCAAGCCAATCTATTACCCTTTGATGGGGTCGTGGAAGATTATGGCCAGATTTTGGATGAAAAGCAGAGCCAGCAATATTTACAGCATTTTTTAGCTCATCTGGTCTGGCAGCCGGACGAAGTGAATTTATTTGGCAAGCATTATATTACGGGACGCAAAGTGGTGTGGTATGGCGATGAACACTATCAGTATCACTACTCTGGAAGTTTCAAGCAGGCTCAGATCTGGACACCGGGTCTGTTCCGTTTAAAACAGCATATTGAAAAGCTGGTCGGTCATTCGTTTAATTCCTGTCTGGCCAATTTATATGAAGATGGTTCGCAAGGTCTGGGCTGGCACAGTGATGATGAAGCTGCGTTATATGTGGGAACATCCCGGGAAAATGTTATTGCTTCGCTCAGTCTGGGTGCTACCCGCAAGATGAGCTTTAAACATAAAACAACCGAGCAGGCAACAGTCGATCTGCTGTTGCAGAGTGGTCAATTGATTGTAATGCGTGGACAGACTCAGCAATACTGGAAGCACTGTATCCGTAAAACCACTAAAGTGCTGCAACCTAGAATTAATCTGACTTTTCGTTATTTTTATCCTTAGGCGGCATTCAGACATAAAAAAGTACCCAAAAGGATACTTTTTTAAAACTTTCAAAGTAAATTAAGGTGTGATTCCGGCAGGATGTCGATACCAGCTTTCAATCAATAGGGCAGCCGCAATACTGTCCGCAGACAGTTTTTTGCCACGACCTTGCGCCTGATAATGATCCAGTTCATCGCGTGCTTCACGGGTGGTCAAACGTTCATCCACCATCCAGGTTTCAATATTGGTCTGATGACGCAAACGGCGGGCAAATTTTCTCGCCCGTGTCGACAGTTCAGATTCGCTATCATCCATGTTTAGTGGCAAACCCACCAGAAATAAGCCTGGTTGATGGCTTTTTATGATTTTAAGCAGTTCATCCCAGTTGGGGATCCCATCTTTCATGGGGAATAAAGCTAAGGGATTGGTACTTGCAATCAGGGATTGACCGACAGCCATTCCCATTTTTTGTGTACCAAAATCAAACGCCATAATCGTTTGTGGCGCGTTTACATCAGGCATGTCCAATCTCGGAAGATAACCAGTTGCGGTCTACGCCCATTTTTTTATAGGCAGCATCCCAACGGTCGTTATAAGGTAAGTTAAAAATCAGATCCATATCGGAATCACATATCAGCCAGTCACCACGAGCAATTTCTTCTTCCAGCTGATGCTTGCCCCAGCTGGCATACCCAAGGGCAATCTGATAGCGACCGACCCCTTCATTATGTGCAATCGCATCCAGAATATCTTTGGATGTCGTGATGCAGACATTTTCTCCGACTGCAATGGAGGAATGCCAGGTTGGCTGGCCAGTATGCAAGACAAAGCCGGCCTCGGGACGTAAAGGGCCACCTTGCAATACTTCATGCGGATTGACGTTGTCTGCCTCAATATCAAGATCATTCAGCAATTCTTTAATTTGAATGCCGGCAGGTCGATTGATAATAATGCCTTGAGCACCATCTTCATCATGACGCGCGAGATAAATGACCGTCCGGGCAAAAAAATCATTATTCGCATGCGGCGGTGCAATCAGACAACGATGTGTCAGAAACTGTTTGGTCACCTGAGCAGTTCTCCTTAAAATTAATTTCTTCGCAGAGAAATCCAATGATCCTAATTGCTACGTTACTCGAGCTTTTTGGATTCACCAAATTTTATTTGTCCGGATTGTAAAGTTTTAAGCCTGCTGAAATTTCAACTGACGTAACTGACGGGCATGCTGTAAAGTCGTTTCACTAATTTCCATACCCCCTGTCATTCTTGCAAGTTCCTGAATAATATTATTTTCTTCAAGATTGATAATGATGCTGCTGGCAGGATCGGTCTGCTGTTTTTTCACCAGCAAATGATGATCAGACTGTGCTGCCACCTGTGCCTGATGGGTGATACACAAAATCTGTACATGCTGGCCCAGACCGGCCAGTAAACGTCCGACAATTTCTGCAGTACCGCCACTGATCCCGACATCAATTTCGTCAAAGACCAGAACTTCGGCTTCGGTTTTTTCCGCATTCATGACTTGCATCACCAGCGCAATACGCGACAATTCACCGCCTGATGCAACGCGGGCCAGCGGCTGAGCCGGAATGCCTTTATTGGCCGTGAAAAGTAGCTGGATAAAGCTCAGACCTTCACTGGATGGATGCTCCAGAGGCTCAAATTTAAACTCAAAATGTGCTTCAGGCAGCGCCAGCTGTTTAACCTGTTCAGTCAGTTTTTTAGCGAGTGGCTCAGCTGCATCACGACGGATCTGGTCCAGATGCTGGGCTTTGTGCATAAACTCCTGATAAGAGACTTCGACCTGCTCGGCCAAGGTTTCCGGATCTTCGAGTTGCTGTAGCTGTTCAAGTTCAAGCTGCCAGGCCTCATATTCTTCTTTTAGTAATTCCGGCTGGGTGCGATATTTTCGCGCCAAACGATGAAAAATTTCCAGCGTTGAATTCAGTTCTTCCATACGTTCCGGATCAAAACTCTGCCGATCCATAAACTGGCGTAATGTTGCCGTTGCATCTTCGAGTTCACTCTGGGCATTTAGTAAAGAAGTATGAATCTGGGAAAGCTGTTCGCTACGACCGGCATGTGATTCCATGCGACGTAGAATGGAAGCCAGTTCTTGGGAAATATTCTGTTCGCCTTCATCCAGACTATTCAGGCTATAGACACAGTCCTGCATGATCGCTTCATGATGGGAAAGCCGGTCAAATTCCTGTTCAATCTCTTGATAATCCGTCTGAACAATTTCTTCCAGTTCTTCTAGCTGCAGTTCCAGGGTTTCCATGCGCTGCTTACGGGTCGCTTGTGCATCTAGCGCTGCCTGATGCTGACGAATATTTTTCTGCCAGGTGCTATAAGCGTCCCGCACTTCCTGGGCTGGTGCATAAAAATTGCTATAGCGATCCAGCCAGTGTTTTGGATAAGGTGGTTCCAGAAGTTGCTGCTGGCTATGCTGGCTATAAAGTTGAACCAGCAGACGCCCAATTTCTTTCAACTCTGACAGGCTGCTCGGACGTCCATTGATCCAGGCCTTGCTGCGGCCGGTAGCAAAAATTACCCGACGCAAATGAATTTCACCTGATTCATCATCCAGTTCATGCTCTTTCAACCAGGCTGCTTCAGGACTGTGCTCTTGGTAGCTGAAGCTGGCGGTGACATCCGCCTTTTCCGTACCATAACGCACATAATTGGTATCGGTTCGCTCACCCAGACAGGCAGACAATGCATCTAGTAACAGGGATTTACCTGCACCGGTTTCACCGGTTAAAACGTTAAAACCTTTATCAATATCAATAGCAAGATGCTCAGCTAAAGCAAAATTGATCAGAGTTAAATGTGTCAGCATAAACGCATCCGGGCTGCGAAAAGTTTGATTGAAATAGCCTGATGTCGGATTGGGGGTCGCAACATGGCTGGGATTATTATAAATCAGGACGAATCAATTTCATTCTATCTTAAATTTTAAAGATTCATATATGCTTATTTCACTGTATTTTCGCAACAAGCTGACTCAGAAGTATGTTAATTCATTGCTGATTTTCATATTTTTGCCATCAATATTCTCTAAGCTAATAGTTGAAATAAAATTATTTCAGCAGAAGGTGGTTAAGTCGAAACTGAAGCCGATATGCCAGCAAAATACAGGCCAAAACATGCTGCAACTAAAAGGGATTCAGCGATACAGAATATTTTATCGACGTCGATAAACTTCGATTGATTAGTTGAGGGTGCACATTTAAACTACAGCAATCAAAATATTACAAAATGCTTTATCTGGAGAAATCGCATGTCAGCTCAGTTTGATCATGTATCGGTACTTAAAAAATCTAATGTATATTTCGGCGGGTTGTGTATTAGTCACATTGTACAATTTGAAGACGGGACCAAGAAAACGTTGGGTGTCATTCTGCCATCAGAAAATGCCTTGACCTTTGAAACACATGTTCCTGAGCGCATGGAAATTGTTTCAGGTGAATGCCGTGTTCAGATTGGCGATAGCGAAGAAAGTGAGCTGTTCCGTGCCGGTCAGTCTTTCTATGTACCGGGCAATAGCCGTTTTAAAATCGAAACCGATGATGTGCTGGACTATGTCTGCCATTTTGAAGGTTAAGTCCAGATTCAAGATCAGTGTAAACCGGGCAAGAAATTTCAGTGCGAATCGGTTAAACTAATCAGCTACAGAAATCCTGTGAAGTCAGCTTTACGGGATTTTTCTTTTGTATATAACTAATCTAGAGGTCGTTCATGGCAAAACCTGAATATTTTTATGGCGTACATTCAGTGGAGTCATTGTTAGAGCTTGAGCCTGAACGTGTCTTGACATTATTCACTCTCAAAGGACGCGATGATCAGCGTTTAAAGCGTGTACTGGAACTGGCTGAACCGTTTGGGATCAGTGTGCAGCAAGCCAGCCGTGACAAACTGGAAAAATTGGCCGGCCAGCCGTTTCACCAAGGCGTGGTCGCTGCGGTACGTGCACATCCGACACTGAATGAAAAAGATCTTGAATCACTGTTGAGCGCAAATCCTCAAGCGTTGTTATTGGCTCTTGATCATATTACCGATCCGCATAATCTCGGTGCCTGTATCCGTACGGCCGCTGCAATGGGCGTTGAGGCAGTGATTGCGCCACGTGATCGTTCAGCCACCCTAACTCCGACAGCACGTAAAGTGGCTGCAGGTGGTGCGGACAAAGTCAAATTCATTCAGGTGACCAATCTGGCGCGTACTTTGGGTCAAATCAAAGAAGATTTTAATGTTCGTGTGGTCGGTACCATGCTGGATGAAAAAGCACTACCGATCCAGAATTTTGATTTCACCGGTACCGGCGTCTGTGTGGTGATGGGTGCGGAAGATACTGGCCTGCGTCCAATCACGCAAAGCCAATGTGATCAGACCGTGTATATTCCGATGGCAGGCAATCTGCAAAGTCTGAATGTCAGTGTGGCTACAGGTATGGCGCTGTATGAAGCCTGCCGTCAGCGTAACCTTTAATTGATGATGACATTGTCAGACCGTACGCAAGGCTATGTTTTTTTAGTTGTTACCATGTGCATCTGGGGCGGTTTTACCTTAACGGCCCGCCTGAATGCGCTTTGGCAGATCAGTGCCTGGGATATCGTGGCCTTGCGTTTTTCTCTGGCATTCCTGATTCTGATGCCGATCTTGCTTTATCGTAAAGAGGCCGCTTTTTTACTGAAAAAAGAGCCTTTTATTTTAGCGATGATTGGCGGGGTGATTTATTGCCTGTTTGCCTATAGTGCTTTTCACTACGCACCTACCGCCCATGCTGCAATTTTCTTGAATGGCTGTATTCCGATCTGTACCGCGATTATGGCTTTTTTTCTGATGGGGCAGGCTTTTGATAAACATACCTGGGCCAGCCTGATCATTATGATCGTAGTACTATGCCTCATGAGTATGCTGATGTATCGGGAAACTGGTGTGGCCTTTGGGGCAGGGGACGGGCTGTTTTTTATCAGTGCCATACTTTGGGCGATTTTTACCGTTTTATTGCGTAAATATCAGCTAACTGCATGGCAGGCAATGTGTGGGGTCGCGATCTGGTCGGCAGTGATATATGTGCCGATTTATCTGCTATTTTTACCGAAAAATTTGAGTGTGCCTGAACCCAAGCATTTACTGTTTCAGACCATTTTTCACGGCATATTTGTGGTGATTATTGCCACTTTAAGCTATGTAGAAGCCATCAAGCGTCTTGGTGCATTTAAGGCAGGCAGTATTACCAATCTTGCACCTTTTATTGCGGCAATTCTGGCTGTACCTTTATTAAATGAAACTTTAAGTCTGGCCATGGTCTGTGGCCTGATGGGTATGGCAGTTGGGGCCTTACAGCCGTGGCGCTGGTTACAGCATCAGGACAGTCTGAGCCGAAAATTGGCAGAACAAAAAAAGCAGTCTTAATCAGACTGCTTTTTTTATGCTTCAGCTGGCTGCCATGTTTAAATATTTTTGATGTAATAGTCTGAGATGAGCATAGAGATGATCCAGATGACCATCATTTAGGACAATATCATCGGCCATGGTCTGCTTTTGTTCGCGGGACATTTGTGCGGCAATGATATTGCGAATTTGTTCGATATTCTGGCCATCACGTTGTGAGGCTCGCTCAATTTGCAGTTCGATGGTGGCATCAATCAGCAAGGTATGCTGGGTGAGTTCGTGCTGATTGGTCTCAAATAGTAGTGGTGAAACCAGAATGGCATAGGGACTTTGCGCAGCATGTAGTTGCTGGATAATGGAAGTGCGAATTGCTGGATGGGTAATACTTTCCAGGGTCTTGCGTGCTTCAGGAGACTGGAAGATATATTCACGCAAGGCACGCCGATTCAGTGAGCCATCGGCAAGCAGTACCCAATCGCCAAAAGCCTGCTGAATCTGGGTAAGTGCAGGCTGCCCGATTTCAACCACTTCACGTGCTACCACATCGGCATCGACTACCGTGATCCCTTGTGCTTCAAACCACTGACTGGCAGCAGACTTGCCACTGCCAATCCCACCAGTTAAACCGAGTACAAATTTCAATTTATTGACCTAAATACACTTTCATAATTTGTTCACCCCAAAGAAAAGCAATCCAGCCGGCAATCGCAATATAGGGACCAAAAGCAAAAGGCTGATTTTCCTTGCGGACTTTTAGCAGAATGATACCGATAATCGCACCTACTAGGGAAGACAGCAACACAATTAAAGGCAGTAATAATGGACCCATCCAGGCACCCAAAGCCGCTAGTAATTTAAAATCGCCATAACCCATGCCTTCTTTACCGGTGATGATTTTAAACAGGTAATACACTATCCATAGACACAGAAAACCAATGATATAGCCCCAGATGGCAGAGCTTGGGGAGGTATAGAGTGCATAACTATTTAACCCCAGACCTAGTGCAGCCAAGGGCAGGGTATAACGGTCAGGTAATAGCTGGGTGTCAAAATCAATAAAGGTTAGCGCAATCAGTACATAAGTCAGGATCAGACCAAACAGCATTTGTAGGGTAGGGCCAAATACTGCTACGACAAGCAGTGCACAAACTGCCGTCAGAATTTCAACAAATGGATAGCGGATACTAATGGGATTCTGGCAGTTGCTACATTTTCCGCGCAGGACCAGCCAGCTGATAACGGGGATATTCTGGTACCAGCGGATTGGCTGATGACATTTAGGACAAGTCGAAGCGGGTTTGCTTAAACTTAATTTCACTTCATCAATCACCGGCTGTTCCGGATGCAGGAACATCTGGCAATCAGTACGCCATTCCTGTTCCATCATCTTGGGCGTGCGGTAAATCACTACATTCAGAAAACTGCCGATACATAAACTAAAAAGCCCAACTGCGATATACAACGCCGTTGGGTTTTGAATAAAATATTGAATAAGATCTTGCATTAAACCACAGAACCCATTTGGAAAATTGGAAGGTACATGGCAATCACCAGACCACCGACAAGCACACCGAGAACAGCCATAATTAACGGCTCCATCATCGAAGTTAAGCCGTCCACTGCATTGTCGACTTCATTTTCATAATGCGTAGCTACTTTGTCCAGCATGGCATCTAGCGCACCTGACTCTTCACCAATTGCGACCATTTGGATGGCCATGGAAGGAAACTTGTTGGTGACCCGCATAGCAAACTGCAGCTGTTGGCCTGTGGCAACATCTTCACGAATTTTCATCACAGCATCTTCATATACGACGTTATTGGTTGCGCCCGCAGTAGATTCCAGTGCATCAATCAAGGGCACACCAGCTGCAAAAGTGGTGGCCAAAGTACGACTATAACGGGCAATAATCGCTTTATATACCAGATCACCAAAAATCGGTGCCTTGAGCGCCGCTTTATCCAGAAAATCGCGGAATTTCTTGCTACGTTTTTTGGCTTCAAGAAAAGCAGTAATGATGGCTCCAATGGCAATAATCAGCAGGAACCAATATTTTTGCATCCAGTCCGACATATTGACCACCATCTTGGTAAAAGCGGGCAGATCAGCACCAAATGAAGAAAATAATTCCTGGAAAACCGGGACCACTTTGACCATCAGAATAATGGTAACGATCAACGCAACCACGACTACCGAAGCCGGATACTTCATCGCTTTTTTGATTTTTTGCTTGAGCAGTTCGCTTTTTTCTTTGTAAATCGCAACACGATCAAGCATGGTTTCAAGAGCACCCGACTGCTCGCCTGATTCCACCAGCGAACAGAATAATTTATCGAAGTATTGAGGATATTTACGTAGTGCTCCAGCGAAAGTGTTACCCCCTTCGACTTCCCCTTTAATTCCCAGTACAACTTCGCGCATGGATGGATTTTCCAGACCTTCTGCGACAATTTCAAAGCCTTGTACCAGCGGCACCCCGGCTTTCATCATGGTCGCCAACTGTCGGGTAAAAATTGTAATATCCAGTGTCGAGACTTTTTTCTTCATCAAGCCTTCAAGGATATTTTTTTTCTTTTCCCGAATGGTTTTTATGCTGATGCCTTGTTTCCGAAGGGTGACCTTGGCCAGAGCCATATTTTTTGCTGGCAATTCCCCCTTGATCTTTGCCCCTTTACGATCAATTCCTTCATAGCTGAAGATTGGCATCATCTGGCCTTTCTTTACTGCTGCCATACCTTTATCCTTATTTTAGATCAGCGCCTGATCATTCGCTGGTGACACGATTGACTTCCTGTAAAGAAGTCACCCCCTGCATCACCTTGACTAAACCTGACCGGCGTAAATTGTTAAAACCTGCACGTGCGGAAGCATCGGCAATTTCAAGTGCATTGCCGTCCTCCATAATAATTCTGGAAATTTCGGGTGTTACTTTCATAACTTCATAAATACCCACACGACCCTTATAGCCTTCGCGACATTCATTGCAGCCCACCGGTTCATAAATTTGGAACTCAGGTTGCTGCAAGTCGATTTCGGTAAAACCCATCTCCAGTAAGCTTTGTTTCGGAATATCGGCAGGTTTTTTACATTGTGAACATAAACGACGCGCCAACCGTTGTGCAATAACCAGGTTGACTGAAGTGGCAATATTGAAAGAAGGCACCCCCATATTGCGTAAACGGGTTAAAGTCTCAGGCGCACTATTGGTATGCAGCGTTGACATCACCATATGACCGGTCTGCGCCGCTTTAATCGCAATCTCGGCAGTTTCCAGATCCCGGATCTCACCGACCATTACGATGTCCGGGTCTTGACGTAAGAAGGACTTCAGTGCGGCAGAGAAGGTCAGGCCGACTTTATTATTCACGTTGACCTGATTAATCCCTTGCAGGTTAATCTCGACCGGATCTTCCGCTGTCGAAATATTGGTATCTTCACGGTTTAGGATATTCAGACCAGTATAAAGAGAAACTGTTTTACCGGAACCCGTCGGGCCGGTGATCAGCAGCATCCCTTGCGGTTTGTCCAGCGCCTGCATAAACAGTTCTTTTTGTTCCGGTTCATAACCCAGAGCATCAATCCCCAGCATCGCGCTGGATGGATCCAGAATACGCAGTACCAGCTTCTCGCCAAACAGGGTAGGGAGAGAGTTGACACGGAAATCAATGGCTTTGTTTTTGGATAATTTTAGTTTGATTCGGCCGTCTTGCGGTACCCGTTTTTCTGAAATGTCCATTTGTGACATAACCTTAAGACGTGAAGACAGGCGGTTTGCCAGCTGTAAGGGCGGGGTTGCAATCTGACGTAGAACGCCATCGACCCGGTAACGTACCCGATAGATTTTTTCATAAGGTTCAAAGTGTAGATCTGAAGCGCCCATACGGATCGCATCAATCAGCAATTTATTAATATATTTGACAATCGGTGCTTCTTCACCCTTGTTACTGTCATCCTCTTCTTTATTCGGATCAGCAGATTCGACATCAACATCCAGATCAAAGTCTTCATCGAATTCAAAAGTGCTTTCTTCGGTAAAATTCTGCTCGATCAGTTTTTCAAGTTTATTGTGTTCAACAATAATGGTTTCAATGTTGAGTTTGGTGGAAAAACGGACCGCATCAATTGCTTCAATATTGGTCGGGTTACTGATGGCAATATATAAAATACTGGAATTTTTAAAAATTGGCAGGATGCGATGCTTGGTAATCAGCTTCTCGTCAATGATATCCCGCAGGATTTGAGCAGGGTCATAAACACTGATATCAAATAGCGGTTCTCCGAATTCGACTGAAATCGTTTCGGCAATGACGGTGGGAGAAAGCTGTTGCTGGTTAATCAGCTCGGCCACAATATCTATTTTTTCCTGCTTGGCATGCGCCAAAGCACTGCGCATATCTTCAGCCGAGATTACGCCTTCCTCGACCAAACGACGAATAAATCCGGTAAATCTCGGCGACCCCTGTAAAGCTGTCATGCTATAAATGCCTACTCATCAAATTTTTTTAATTACTATATTAAAATTATACGTTTGTTACGTAAAAATGCCATAGCAAAGAGTGCTGCCACCTTCCTCATATCCAGTAAAACTATGAACTGGTTAGAAGAAGTCCCTATTTTTTTAAGTGATAACAAAAAATAACCATTTAGGATAGTCTAAACCTAGAATGAGTGATAAGAAAACTATTCTTTTAATTTTCCAATTCCGTGTAGAATGTGCCCAATTGAAAATATGTAAATGAAATAGGTTAATTATGTCGGTTTCGACGATTACCCCTTGGGTGATAGGTAACTGGAAAATGAATCCGGTGCAGGCAGAGGCATTGAGCTTGGTGCGTGGTATCAAGAGTTTACTGGAAACAGCACCAATCTCTGAGGGTAAATGTCATCTGGGTGTGGCGCCGATGGCTATTGCGTTAAGCCAGATTCAGGCAGAACTGTCATCCGCTTCTCGTCCTATTTACACAGTAGCGCAAGATGTTTCACGTATTTCAGGAATGGGTGCCTACACCGGTGAAGTCAGTGCTGAATTACTTGCAGACAGCCAAATCCAGTATGTATTGGTAGGTCATTCTGAGCGCCGAGAAATATTTGCGGAAAATACTGACATTTTAAATGCTAAAATCAAGCATGCTTTAAGTGCCGGTTTAACCGTGATTTACTGTGTAGGTGAAAGCTTGGAACAACGTGAAGCCGGGCAGGCAGAAGCAGTAGTATTGCAGCAGATTTGTGATATTGCAGCTGTGGTGGATGCTGATCAGTGGAAAAATGTCGTGATTGCCTATGAACCGATCTGGGCAATTGGAACCGGTAAAACTGCTTCTCCTGAAGATGCGCAAGCCATGCATGCACAAATCCGTCAAGGCTTAAGCCAGATTACGGGCTATGGCGAGACTATGGCGATTTTATATGGTGGTAGTGTCAAGCCGGAAAATGCAGTAGAGTTAGCAGCCTGCCCGGATATCAACGGGGCATTGGTCGGTGGTGCATCACTCAATGCTGAGTCATTCCATAAAATTGCTCAGGCATTTGCAAATACACAATAATTAGGAGTTCGGCATGCAAACTTTTGTGCTGGTAGTACATATTATCTTAGCTGTTTTGATGATTGTCTTGATTTTGGTTCAGCATGGTAAAGGTGCAGATGCTGGTGCCTCTTTCGGCGGCGGCGGTGCAGCAACAGTATTCGGAGCATCAGGTTCGGGTAATTTCATGACCCGCTTGACTGCGATTTTTACTGCGCTGTTTTTCGTAACCAGTCTGACTTTGGCGGTTCTTGCCAAGAAGCAAACAACAAATGCGTATAGTTTGTCATCAGTCCAGTCCGCACCGACTGCGCCGGTACAACCGGTTGAAACTTCACCAACTGCACCAAAAACGGCCGAATAGTTTTAATTAGTCCTTTCTTTTTTTGAGTGATGCGACTAGAATGCGTCACAGCTGCGGTGGTGGTGGAATTGGTAGACACGCTACCTTGAGGTGGTAGTGCTTTCGGGCGTGGGGGTTCAAGTCCCCCCTTCCGCACCAACTTATAATCCAGAAATTTAAGTTGGTGTATGCAGCTGAAAAACTTCTATTGATGCGGGATGGAGCAGTCTGGTAGCTCGTCGGGCTCATAACCCGAAGGTCGTTGGTTCAAATCCAGCTCCCGCTACCAATCAATCCTTTTTAAAGACGCAAACTTTCAAGAGGCAGCTTAAACCAGTATTAAGCTGAGAAATATAATTTGCATATTGTTGCGGGATGGAGCAGTCTGGTAGCTCGTCGGGCTCATAACCCGAAGGTCGTTGGTTCAAATCCAGCTCCCGCTACCAATCTTTTAAAGATGCAAACTTTAAAAGCAGCTTGGAATATTAAGCTGAAAGTTTTTTGTACGCTGATGCGGGATGGAGCAGTCTGGTAGCTCGTCGGGCTCATAACCCGAAGGTCGTTGGTTCAAATCCAGCTCCCGCTACCATTTTTTCAGCGACAGATCACAAATATGCAGAATGATGCGGTTTTGATTGAAAAGATCTCATTTTTTGTATATAATTTTTGCACGTTGATGCGGGATGGAGCAGTCTGGTAGCTCGTCGGGCTCATAACCCGAAGGTCGTTGGTTCAAATCCAGCTCCCGCTACCAAGTTTCTAAAAGAGGCTCACAACAAGGTGGGCCTTTTTGCACAGTGGGATTTGAAAAAAGTCTTAAATTGTGCAGTAATTGGGGCGATTTACGCCCTTTTTTATTGGCTATCGTGTAGTGTCGACATTATTTGATCAAATCTCCATGTTTCACTACTACTATAGTTTGTATTGGTTTGTAGTGGTCAAATAGATCATAAAATCGCACCAGATGACGAGAGTAAATGAAGCTATCAAATAAAACTCAAGCACTTCAGGACTTGATTGCACCGGCAGTTGAAGCCTGTAATGTAAACCTTTGGGGGATTGAGTTCCTGCCACAAGGGAAACGTTCGTTATTACGTATCTATATCGACAAACCAGTCGATGAGAGCGTTGCACCAGTCGTTAATGAAGATGGTGAAGAAGAACAGGGGCGTGGTATTGGCGTTCAGGATTGTGTGCGTGTCACGCAGCAAGTGGGTGCAATGCTGGATGTCCATGATCCAATTTCAGGTGAGTATTCACTTGAAGTTTCATCACCAGGCTGGGACCGTCCTTTTTTTCAGCTTGAGCAGATGTCAGGTTATATTGGTCAAACCGTAGCACTACGATTGATCAGCGCAGTAGATAACCGTCGTAAATTCCAGGCAAAACTGGTTGCTGTCGACCTGGAAAATGAAATGATTCAGGTTGAAGTGGAAAAGCAGCAGGTATTGGAGATCGACAGTCACAATATTGATAAAGCAAATTTGGTCTTCCAAGATTAATTTAATAAATAAGAATTTGAACGCATAGGTGACGTATGGCACGTGAAATTCTGACCGTCGTTGAAACGGTTAGTAACGAAAAAGGTGTACCTCGTGAAGCGATCTTTGAGGCGCTTGAGCAAGCTTTAGTTGCAGCGACAAAGAAAAAATTCTACGAAGGTACAAATTCGGAAGAAGCACGTTTACGTGTAGAAATCGATCGCAAGACAGGTGACTATCGCACTTTCCGTCAGTGGGAAGTGGTGGCAGATGAAGATCATGAAATGCCAGCTTGTCAGGATGCGATTTCTGATGTTGATCCTGCAAAATGGTCAATTGGCGACATTCGTGAACTGGAAGTTGAATCGATTGATTTCGGTCGTATTGCGGCACAAATTGCCAAGCAAGTGATCGTACAGAAAATCCGTGAAGCAGAACGCGCACTTGTGGCAGATGCTTATGAATCTAAAGTCGGCGAGCTGATCTACGGTGAAGTGAAAAAACAAACCAAAGATGGCTTTATTATCGACTTAGGTGACAATGCCGAAGCTTATCTTGCCCGGGAAGAAATGATTCCGAAAGAGATTCTTCGTCCAAAGCAGCGCGTAAGTGCAATTCTTTATAGCGTGAACCGTGAAGGTCGCGGTGCGCAATTGTTATTGTCGCGTGCCAAGCCTGAAATGCTGATCGCATTGATGAAGAAAGAGATCCCTGAGATTTCTGAAGAAATTATTGAAATTAAAGCTGCAGCTCGTCAACCGGGCGTGCGTGCCAAGATTGCAGTAAAAACCAATGACCACCGTATTGACCCGGTGGGTGCTTGTATTGGTATGCGTGGTACCCGAATTCAGGCTGTACAGCAAGAGCTCAATGGTGAGCGTATTGATGTCGTAGTCTGGTCGGATGATCCTGCGCAATATATCGCAAGTGCATTGGAACCAGCAGATGTATCGAGTATTGTCATCGATGAAGATGCACGTACTGCGGATATTATCTTCGCTGCCAGCGATCAGTTGGCACGTGCGATTGGTTCACAAGGTCAGAACGTTCGTCTGGCATCAGAACTGACTGGCTATAAGCTGGACATGATGCTGGAAGAGGAATACTACGCCCGTCAACAAAACGAAGCGCAACAATATCTGGACATGTTTGTACAACGTCTGGATATCGCTGAAGATTTGGCGATGGCATTAGTAGAAATGGGCTTCACCTCGCTTGAAGAAATTGCTTACGTCCCGGCAGAAACATTCGATGAAATCGAACTTGATGCTGAACTAGTTGAATTATTGCAAAGCCGTGCGAAAGAAATTGCACTTGCTGATGCATTACAACAGCAAGAGAATATCCAAGCGCCAAGTGAAGAACTTGTTGCAATGGAAGGCATGACAGCAGAGATCGCGCAAGCTCTAGCAGCTCGTGGTGTGGTAACCGTGGATGATTTAGCAGATCAGGCAACCGACGATATCGCAGATATTGAAGGTTTGGGTGCTGAGAAAGCGGGTCAACTCATTATGAAAGCGCGCGAATCATGGTTTAACTAGGAGGTAGTATATGACGGACAAGTCAATTAAAGAGTTAGCCCTCAGCGTGGGTCGTCCAGTTGAGAAGCTCCTAGAGCAGGTTCGTGAGGCAGGTTTACCACAGCGTAAAGCTGACGATATTATTACCACCGAACAACAAGATAGCTTGATGAGCCATGTGAAAAAATCACAAGGTTCAGAGAGCCAAGCAGGGCAAATCACGTTGAAACGTAAAACGACCAGTACGGCTAAAGTAGCCAGTACTTCAGGTAAGGCAAAAACAATTAATGTAGAAGTTCGCAAGAAGCATACATTTGTTAAGCCAGATCCAGAACAGATCAAAGCAGAAGCATTGGCGAAAGCCAAGGCTGAGCAACAGGCCAAAGCTGCGCCTGAGCAGAATACAGCGCAAGCTGCTGCTGAAGCTCCAAAAACTGGCGTCAATAATGCCAGTAAAGCGCTAGAAGCGATGCGCGCTGCTGCAAAGCAAACCAGCGACAAGCAGGAAGTTTCTAAAGCTGCAGTTGTGGTAAAACGCAAATCAACCAATAAACCGATTGTAAAACAAACGGTTAAGCAAGTAGAAACAGCTGAACAGAAAAAACTACGTGAAGCGGAAGCAGCAAAATTAAAAGCTGTTGAAGAAGCAGCACGTCGTAAAGCGGCTGAAGAAGCGCAGCAACGTACGCTTGAACAAATGCGTCAAATGGCGACCAAGTACTCTGCTGAAGATACCACTGCAACCATTCGTGTTGTTGATGATTCTCCTCTGGCAGCCGGTCTTGTTGGCCAGGCATATGAAGACTCTTTTGCTAAAGAAGACCGCGAAATCAAACGTGGTACCAATACGCCGAGCGCGCGTGCACCGAAAAAAGGTGGCCGTCGTGGTCAGGAAGAGCAAAGCTTCAGCAAACAGCCTAAACGTGGTTTAAAAACCAGCCAGGGTAACAAGCATGGTTTCGAAAAACCTGTGAAAAAACAGGTTTACGATGTTGAAATCGGTGAAACGATTGTAGTTGCTGACTTGGCTGCGAAAATGGCAGTTAAGGTTCGCGAAGTGATTAAATCACTCATGAAAATGGGTGAGCTAGTGACTCAGAACCAAGCGATTGATCAGGAAATTGCTGCACTTGTGGTTGAAGAAATGGGCCATCATCCGGTACTGGTTTCTGATACACAAGCTGAAGATAACTTGCTGGAAGCAGCTGAAGAAGCACGTGGTGCGCAAACCACTCGTGCGCCTGTTGTGACTATCATGGGTCACGTTGACCATGGTAAAACATCACTGCTTGACCGTATTCGCCGTGCCAAAGTGGCTCAAGGTGAAGCGGGCGGTATTACCCAGCATATCGGCGCTTACCATGTAACTACCGATAAAGGTATCATTACTTTCCTTGATACTCCGGGACACGCAGCGTTTACTGCGATGCGTTCACGTGGTGCGAAAGCAACAGATATTGTGGTACTTGTTGTAGCAGCAGATGACGGTGTCATGCCACAAACTGCAGAAGCAATCGATCATGCGCGTGCTGCAGGTACGCCAATCATTGTTGCGATCAACAAGATGGATAAAGAGTCTGCTGATCCAGACCGTGTTCTGAATGAATTGACTGCTAAACAGATCGTGCCTGAACAATGGGGCGGTGATGTGCCGGTTGCCATGGTTTCAGCCCACACGGGTCAAGGTATTGATGAGCTGCTGGACCTGATTTTGATTCAAGCAGAAATGTTAGAGTTGAAAGCATCTGAAGAAGGTGCTGCGCAAGGCGTGGTTATTGAAGCACGTGTAGATAACAGCCGTGGTGCTGTGACTTCTATTCTTGTTCAAAACGGTACCCTGAAAGTGGGTGACCTGGTACTTGCTGGTTCGTCTTATGGTCGCGTACGTGCGATGACAGATGAAAACGGTAAACGTATCAAGTCTGCTGGTCCTTCAATTCCGGTTGAAATTCTGGGTCTTCCAGAAGCACCAATGGCGGGTGATGAAGTTCTTGTGGTCAGCGATGAGAAGAAAGCACGTGAAGTTGCTGATGCGCGTATGGACCGTGAACGTCAAAAACGTCTTGAGCGTCAATCTGCAATGCGTCTTGAAAATATCATGGCGTCTATGGGCAAGAAAGATGTGCCTATCGTCAATGTGGTACTGAAAACTGATGTACGTGGTACGCTGGAAGCCTTGCATGTAGCACTTGCTGAACTTGCAACAGATGAAGTGAAAGTACGTATTATCGGTTCAGGCGTTGGTGCAATCACCGAGTCTGACGTAACACTGGCTGAATCTTCAGAAGCAGTTCTGCTTGGCTTTAACGTACGTGCGGATAATGCAGCACGCCAAAAAGCCGATGCGGATAATATCGACATTCGTTACTACTCAATCATCTATCAATTGATCGATGACGTGAAAGCAGCAATGAGCGGTAAGCTTGCACCTGAACATCGTGAAACGATTCTGGGTGTTGCACAGGTACGTGAAGTATTCCACTCAAGTAAATTCGGTGCGGCTGCAGGCTGTATGGTGCTTGAAGGCGTATTACATCGTAACAAACCGATTCGCGTATTACGTGATGACGTGGTTGTGTTCCAGGGTGAGCTTGAATCTCTTCGTCGCTACAAAGAAGTGGTTGAAGAAGTTCGTGCCGGTATGGAATGTGGTCTTGCGGTGAAAGGCTATAAAGACATCAAACCTCTCGACAAGATCGAAGTGTATGATGTTCAACTGATTAAACGGAGTCTTTAATGGCGGGTAGTCAACGTCTGAAGCGTATGGCGGATACAGTACAACGCGAGTTGTCAGAACTGATCCGTCAGGAGCTGAAAGATCCACGCTTAGGTGGTTTGGTGACCATCTCTGCGGTGAAGGTGAGCCCAGACCTGGGATATGCGGAAGTTTATGTCACTGTAATGGGACGTGAACTTGGCGACGAACAGAGCGAAGCGGCAAATAAAGAAACTTTGGATGTATTAAACAAAGCATCCGGTTTCCTGCGCCATGAGCTGAGTCGTCGTATTAAAACCCGTATTACGCCTCGTCTACGTTTCCATTATGATAAGACCAATGCATATGGTAACTATATGTTTGGTTTGATCGCTGAAGCTGTGAAGGACTTGCCTGAAGCAGAAGCAAAAAAAGACGATGAATAAGTCTTAAGACAATAAAAAAGCCACCTTTGGGTGGCTTTTTTATATCTGGTTGTATCAAAAATTGAGCTACTGATAGACCAATCTAAAAATAGTCTGGATTAAGTGAGATCATCATCTTTATGGTTCATTTTTTTCTCATAAAAAGCACGGCGACGTGAGCGCTGCCAAGGCAGAGGGCGTTCCAGCGTTTCCGGAACCTCGCCACTCAAAGAGCGTAAACGCAAATGCAATGCAGCCTGTGCCATCAGATTGGCAGATACCGGTGCGGTAATGAAGGCGAACAGGGTAATGAGCACTTCAGCAAAACCGAAACGGCCATATATGGCCGAGAACAGAATTGAGGCCATCAAAAAGCTGCCCAGGCCCAAAGTACTGGATTTGGTCGGGGCGTGCAGACGCATAAACAGATCGGGCAGACGGACCATACCGATCCCGCCGACCAACATAAAGAAAGCACCAATCAATAAAAAAATCGACACCAGTATTTCTAAAATTAAGGACATTTAAAAACTCCTAGTCGATCACATGGCCAGTGGTGAAATAACGTGCCAAGGCTGCAGTCGAAACAAAGCCAAGCATCGCAACCAGTAAGGCCCCTTCAAACAGGAAGCTGCTACTCCAGTAAATCCCTAAAATGACAATCAGACAGGTGGCATTCAGGAACAGGGTGTCGAGTGCCAAGAGCCGGTCAACGATAGAAGGGCCAGTGATGAGCCGGATCAGGCAGAGTAACATCGAGACAGTGATAGCACCCAGGCAAATCATTAATGCATAAGGCAGAATAGTCATGCTTTTTCTCCTGTCTGTGCGCTGAAAATTTCAATCAGAGGCTGTTCGTAGCGCTGTTTGATCGTTTCGATTTCTGCTGCTTCATCCTCTGTGCTTAAGGCATGAACCAGAATATCACCACGATCCTGATCAATGCCTGCAGATACTGTACCGGGCGTTGTGGTAATGATCATTGCCAGCAAGGCATTGACTTCCTCATGCTCGGTTTCCAAAGGTACGCGAAACCATTTCGGATGCAGGTTCTTGGTTGGACCAAGTACCAGTTTTGCGACTTTAATATTGGCTACTACAATATCCCAAACCACGACAAAGAACAGGCGCAGGGCAGGAGCCCACTGGATATTCGGGGTATAGTCAATAAAAGGTGCAACCATTTTTGGAATGACAATCGCCAGAACCAGCGCGAAAAGCAATGTTCCAGCTTCCAGATTATGTGCCAGCAGAATCCAGCTTAGCCCAACGATTACAGAAACCAGCGGATGCGGGAACCAACGTTGCAGGAATGATACAGCCATTAAGGTCCCTCCACCGGTTTAAGTTGATTATCATCATATCTGTTTTGTTCAACATACTGCTGATCAATCTGGCGTTGCTTGAATTCAGAAATATTTTCACCTTCCAGCGTGGCTTCCGAAATTGTATAAGGAACCAGATGTGCATTCGGATCGACTGTCTCACCACCGTACTTGGTTTCAGGTAAATAGCTTGGATCAAAAGGTTGCACACTAATAAACTGGCCTTCTGCATCGCGTTTTAACAAGGCAGCTTCATAAACCGGATTATTTTTAATCTGTTCCGCAGTCTGATAATTATATTGATAGATCGGTCCGGCAAACACCACATAGGCAGTCAGGCCAGCAAGCAATAGATAGATTACACGATCATTACGTGCGGGTGCCTTACTTGGTAGGGCTTCGTATTTGTGAAAATCTTCAGAATTAAGGTCATCCTCAGGTCTGGTCGAACGCCAGAACAGCACGAAACCAACCCGGGTAAAGGCCAGAATACTGAGGAAGCTTACCAATAAAATGGTCAGGATAATAATCATCTGATAGTCTGAATTGGCAGAAGCCTGCAAAATAAAGACTTTACCGAAGAAACCACTAAACGGTGGCAGGCCGGCCATCATCAAGGCAATGATGAAATAGACAATCGAAACCAGCTTGTTCTGTTTCATCAGTGGCGCGATTTTAAAGTGATCCTTAAATTCGCCGCGCTGTGAGGTAATCCAGCCTGACAGGATATAAAAGGCTGCGCCAATCAGGGTACTGTGCACCATATAATACAATGCACCGGCCCAGGCTGCAGTTGTATTCATGCCGATTGCTACCAGAATTGTTCCGACTGAAGACAGCACCATAAAGCCGATAAAACGGCGCAGACGTTCTGTGCCGATTGCGCAAATCACGCCATAAACCGACGTAATCAGACCAATCACCAGCAGGCAATTCATCAGGATCTGGTGGCTGTATTCATCATCAAAAACAGTTCCATTAATCCGTAAAATTGCATACACCCCGACTTTGGTCATGATGGTAAAGAGTGCTGCCACAGGTGTGGTGGCTACGGCATAGGTTTTGGGTAACCAGAAGCCAAGCGGTAGCATCGCCGCTTTAATTCCGAACACGACAAACAGCATTAATCCACCAGCAACCGCCAGCTTGTGCTGATCTTCAGCGAGGGTAGGCATCAAGCGGGCCACATCTGCCATATTCAGACTGCCGACACTGCCATAAATCATCCCGAGTCCAATCAGGAATAGGGCAGAAGCAAACAGATTAATGGTGACGTAGTGGATTCCCAGCTGGAAACGGGCCTTGCCTTGTCCATGTAGCAGTAGTACATAGGATGCCATCAACAAGATTTCAAAAAACACGAACAGGTTAAACAGGTCACCGGTCAGGAAGGCACCGGTCAAACCCATGAGCAGGAAATGCACCATGGCATGGAAATAACGCCCACGCATATCCCATTCTTTACTGGCATACCAGAGCACCGGCACTGCAAGGGCATAGGTCAAAACCAGCATCATCGCAGAGAGCTGATCGAGAACCAGTACAATACCAAAAGGTGCGACCCATTCGCCCAGCGTATAAACATTGATCTGACCCTGACTACTGTCTACTAAATAGCTGACAGCAATGATCAGGCCCAAGATACTCGAGACATAGCTGATACCCCGACGCCAAGGCTGACGCCAGTCCGTCACCAGAGAGCCTGAACCCGGGTTGCCTAAAAGAACCAGGACAAAAGCGGTAAAGGCCGGTAAAAGAATACTGAAAATAGGGGTATGTTGATTCCAGAAATTGAGAAGATCAGTCATTAAGGCTCATCCTCGCGCGGGTCAAGATTTGGTATTTCTTCTTTGGAGTCAACGTGGTCTGTTCCTGATTCGTAGCGGCTACGCAATGCCAGTTGGACAATAAAGGCAGTGGTGGCAAAGCCAATCACGATGGCTGTCAGCACCAGTGCCTGAGGAAGGGGATCGGTCACTTTCGAGGCTTCAGTCAATACTGCAGGCGAATTCATCTGAATTCGGCCCATGGCAAATAAAAACAGGTTGACTGCATAACCAATCATGGCGAGACCCAACACTACCGGGAAGGTACGGGCACGCAGGATCAGATAAATGCCTGTGGCCGTCAGCAGGCCAATCGCAGAGGCTAATAAAAATTCTAAACTGATCATTCTATTATCCTCTTGGTACAGGGCCAGTCATGCTTGAGTGACGTGAATCGCCTAAGACTGAAATCATCAGCATCGTTGCACCCACAACAGTGACATAAACGCCAACATCAAACAGCGCAGCCGAAGCCAAATGCATTTCTCCAATCATTGGCGGAGAGACATAGATATGTGCACTGGTCAGGAATGGACGTGACCAGAACCAGGCCGCGACACCGGTCAAACCGGCAATGGTTAAGCCGACTCCAATCCAGATTTCATAGAGACGGCCAGATTTGGCCCCCAGCAACTGTTCGGTTTTATCCTGCCCCACTGCGATATATTGAATAATAAGTGCCAGTGAGGTGACCAAGCCTGCAATAAATCCACCGCCTGGCAAATTATGGCCACGCATAAAGATGTACAGGCTGACCACCAGTGCTACAGGCAAGATCCATGATGCAGTAATACGTAACATCAGGGGTGAAGGATTAAAACGATAGGTCAGACCCTGGGTGATGGTGGCGCCATGGGCACGCATTCCATCCATCAGGCTAAGTACACCAATCGCGGCAATTCCAAGTACGGTAATTTCGCCAAAGGTATCGAAACCACGGAAGTCGACCAGAATCACATTCACCACATTGGTGCCGCCGCCCAGTGGAATCGACTGTTGCAGGAAGAACCATGAAATGGAATTATGATCACGGGTCATGATCAGCCAGGCAATAGCTGCTATTCCAAGACCGCCACCTATTGCAATAATGGCATCACGCCAGCGACGGGTCGGACTCGATTCATACGGTGTTAACTGAGGCAGTAAAGATAAACTCATCAGTAGCAGAACCGTGGTGACCACATCGACCGTAATCTGGGTCAATGCCAGATCGGGTGCCGAGAAACCGATAAAAACCATGGTGACGACCAGACCGACTGCACCGCTAATCAGTACAGCTTTAATCCGCTCATGATGGAACCACAGCAGCATCCAGCAGGCAGAAAACAGGAGTAACCACAAGATAATCGCCAGAGCAGGGGCGTGGGTCAGTTCACGTGTACCCGTGCCCACCGCATTGTTCACCAGTGGGAAACTGACCAGTGCGACAGTAAAAATCACGATCCACAATAAATAGCTTTGTAATTTGCCATTTTCAGTGGCACGGCGGAAACGGCGTGAATTCAGCAGCAGATTTTTCAAAAACAGTTCGAACAATACCCGGCCCTGCAAGCGGCCCAGTTTTGGATCCAGGTCGATTTCGCGTAAGGTACCACCTTTGGCAAGAGAAAAATAGAAGATGACTCCGCCAACGAGGGCTATCACGCTCATCAGCAGCGGCAGGTTGAAGCCATGCCATAGTGCCAGATGAGTGCCTTCAAAAGCAAAATCCTGAGTCGATGCCCGGGTGGAGCTGTTTACAATTTTTTCAACCAGAAGTGCCGGGAATATACCCACCAAAATACACAAGATTGCCAATAAGGTTGCGGGTGCACGCATGCCAAACGGAGGTTCATGTGCATCTTTATTCGGAACCTGCTTGCCTAGCGGACCATCGAAAAATACCCCATGCACCAGTCGAGTAGAATAGGCGACTGCAAAAATCCCGGCCAGTGTTGCGACAATGGCTGAAACGACCATGACCGGACCACTCAAGTTCGCGACCAGTTCGGTAAAGAACATTTCCTTGGACAGGAAGCCATTGGTCAGTGGCACACCTGCCATAGCCGCCGCCGTAATCATGGTCAGGGTAGCGGTATAGGGTAGCAGTTGCCATAAGCCTGACAGTTTGCGCAAGTCACGTGTGCCCGATTCATGGTCGATAATTCCGGCAATCATAAACAGGGCCGCTTTAAAGGTGGCATGGTTAATAATATGAAAAATTGCAGCTGCAACCGCCAGAGGAGAACCGATCCCAAGCAGACACATGATCAGGCCTAAATGGCTGATGGTTGAATAGGCGAGTAAGCCCTTCAGGTCTTCCTTGAAAATGGCAAAAAAAGCGGCCATACATAGGGTAAACAGACCGACAAAGGTTACAATATTATGAAACAGTGCAGCACCGACGAAGATCGGTAGCAAGCGTGCGACCAGAAATAAACCGGCTTTGACCATAGTGGCCGAGTGTAAATAGGCCGAGACAGGTGTCGGCGCAGCCATGGCATTCGGTAACCAGAAATGGAAGGGAAACTGCGCACTTTTGGTAAAAGCACCGAGTAAAATCAGCAAGAGAGCCGGTACAAATAAAGCATGTGACTGAATCTGTTCGGTCATCGTAAGGATTTGATCAATCTGGTAGGTACCAGTGATTTGACCAAGCAGGATAAAACCACCCAGCATGGCCAGACCACCCAGTCCAGTAATGGTCAGAGCCATACGTGAGCCACGTTGCGCAGCTTCGTAATTGCTCCAGTAACCCACTAGCAGGAAAGATGAAATACTGGTCAATTCCCAGAAAACCAATAAAAGAATCAGGTTATTTGACAATGAAATCCCGAGCATAGCTGCCATAAACAGCATCAGCAGAAGATACAGCTTGCTCAGCGAATTTTTGGGATTCAGATAATAATAGGCATAAATATAAATCAGCGTACCAATCCCGCTGATCAGCAGGGCAAACAGCAGTCCCAGGGAATCCAGACGAAAACTGAAATCAATACCCAGCTGCGGCAGCCAGGACCAGGTCTGGGTAATCACTGCGCCATCAAATATGGCAGGCGCCTGACTCAATAATAATAAGAAACTGCTGAGGCTGACACCAATTGCCCCTAAAGCCGTTACCTCGCGCGAAAATTGCTTCAGCCACGAGACAAGGGTTGTGCCTAATACTAACGGTAACAATATAATAATCGGCAGCACACTCGTATCCATTGTCGTGATTTAGGCTGTGACCAACCTAGGGTGAATCTTTATCTTCCAAGGACTACAGGATCACAAGGAGCGATCCAAACTTCTCAATCTTGAAAGCCAAAAGAATATTCAAAAAGAATATAAAACAGTTGTATTGCGCAACTTATGAACGATAGCAAATTCCGATTTTACAATGAAATTCGCAAATAAATCCGATCATATTACAGGATAACAACAACATCAACGTTTTTATGTGGAACTTATAAATTATACGTGAGCTTGGTTTTAACCGCAGAGGGATGCTTAAACAGATCATCCAGAAGTGACCGAAAATTAAGATTAGATCTCAGCCATTGATTGTAAATATAAATAAAAACAGGGTTTCTTATGCTGGGGAAACTGCCTGACTTGATATTTTTCTTTTCAAGCCTCTCTATATCAGGTCCCCAAAATGTACTTGGTTATTTTTGAGTTTTCGGGGAGTTTTATCTATATAAACATTTTCTAATGGCTACCAGATACCTACCTAAATCTGTTTCATGAGCTTAAGCAGACTGGAAAATGGCCAGGCTATTTTTGCTAAACAGAGTAATTATCATGAATAAAGTACTTCGATGGACGTTACTTTAGTCCCATGTTGTTCACATCTATATTTACATCTTAACCGGCTGCCTGGCGGAGCGACTGCGGCATTTTGATTTTCAGTTGCTGAATCAGGTCATAAATGTGATGAATATTTAAACTCACTTTGGCACGGGTACAGGCCACATAAAGTAATCTTAATTCTTCATCACTAATTTTATGGTCTTTTTCATTCAGCTTGAATTGATAGTCATCTTCAATATGAACCCGATCCCACTCCAGACCTTTGGCTTTGTGCGCCGTGGAAATAATATAGTCAGCCTGGGCAATCGGGGTAATTTTAGCCAGGGCTTTTTTCAGCGGATCGGTGCCATGCTCGTCCACCAGTTTGACCAGTGGCTTGATGTCACTGCCTTCATTGGTTTCACAGTATTCATGGACATCATGCCAGGAGTTAAACCAGGCCAGTTCCGGCACATCAACCACACGCTTGCCCTGTTTTAGTATAGCAGCCGCATCGACAAAGCGATTCAGTTTGACATGATCGGCCTGCAGGCTGACTTTGTCACCGCGTACCAGTCCGGCCAGTAGCAATTCCATGGCCCGGGCATTGGTCCGACATAAAATTGCATCACGCATTTTGGTATGCGGTTTATTCACGACTTTAGAATCTAACAACGGATTGCCCAGCAAAGGCACAGTCTCATTGAGGGCACCTAAAATGGCATTGGCATTCAGGGCAATTTCAGGACCAAAACGAAATGAGGTGGTCAGACGTGATTCAGGCAGAGGCAGTTGCTGCATGGCATTGACTGCACCGCGCCAGGCATAGATCTGCTGATGCGCATCTCCGACATAAATCACTTGGGTGCTGCGCTGTTTCAGTAGAATTCCCAGCATTAAGGGATCGGCATCCTGAGCTTCATCGAATAGCACATAATCGGCCGGAATATTCGGCTCAGACAGTGCCCAGAGTTTCAGGTAAATGTCATGACCAATGCCGGCCTGATGATTTGGATCAATCGACTCTAGCCAGCGCCGTTCGACTGCCGGATAAAGCTTCTGCTGCAAGGTCTCGATATCATCCGGATGTAGCCAGCTTGGCGCCTGAATATGCCGCGGGGCAGGATACTGCGAACTGGTCGAACAGAAATAGCCGACCGCATTGGCGACCAAGCTTGCCAGTCTTGATGGCATCAAGACATATTTCTCATAGCGTCCGCCCATCATGCGGCGCATGGTCATCGGTTCAAGCCGGTACTCTTTGGCAATAAAACTCGGACTCAAGCGTGGCAGACGCAGCTTGTCGGTCACTCCACGTGGAACACTGCGAAATGCCAGCGAGTGAAAAGTCCGGCAATCCACACCCCGGTGGAACTTGGCCTGCGCTTCACTGGCAATGGCTTTGTTAAAGGCCAGATACATGCCACGTCTTTGCGGCATGGCATCACTGATCATTTGCAGGGTAGTCGTTTTACCTGTACCTGCATAGGCAATCACCTTAAAGGATTTGCCCAGACGTGCGTTATCAATAGCAGTCGCCTGCTCATAGGTCGCGGTCGGTTTTTTTAAATCAGACACAGATGAATTCAAGGCTTAATGCTGACGGTTGGCTTTTTCAACCAGACCAGACAAGCCTTGGCGACGTGCCAGTTCATTTAATACCAATTGCACATCTAGGTCGAAATAACCGAGCATGACGATGGTATGGAACCAAAGATCTGCCACTTCATAGATCAGATCATTTTTATGGTCTGCCGAAGCATCCTGATCAAAGTCTTTGGCTGCCAGCACAGTTTCAAAGCTTTCTTCACCCACTTTTTCCAGAATCTTGTTCAGGCCTTTATGGTAGAGCTTGGCTACATAAGAGGAATCTGGATTGGCCTGTTTGCGTTCTGCCATCATTTGTCCCAGATAAGACAAGACTTCGACCTGTTCAGATTGGGCGGTTGATGCTTCCATCGCCAGCGTATGCGGATTCGTAGATTTTTCGCCATAAATTGCAGACGGGTCTTTCAGCTGTGCATCGACAGTTTCCCAGCCATTTGGCGTGAGCTTGCGATAGAAGCATGATTCACGGCCAGTATGGCAGGCAATGCCACCATGCTGTTCAATTTGCAGCACAATCACGTCGGCATCACAGTCCAGACGGATTTCATGTACAGTTTGAAAATGTCCTGATTCTTCACCCTTATGCCATAATTTGTTGCGTGAACGGGAGAAATACACTGCCTGATTTTTTTCGGCAGTTAAAGCCAATGCTTCACGGTTCATCCAGGCCACCATCAACACACGTCCAGTTTGATGATGCTGGGCAATGGCAGGGACTAATCCTTGTTCGTTAAATTTTACTTCATCGAGCCATTGCACATTGTTCATAAGGGTTTCCATCATTTCAATCAAAATATAAAAATACGGATAGGAAATATCCGCTGATAGTGTACGTGATCTCGCAGCATTTGCGGCAAAAATCTGTGTTGATCAGGACAGGCTGTGTCGTGGTTTTTTAAATCCGTCCACTTTATTTCAGATCTTGCAAAAATGAGACAGAGAAAAGCCGCCTAGTTGGCGGCTCGTATTGCGATTCAATTATCCGTATGAAAAATTACCAGTGTTCGCCCGGGAACAGACGCGCATATGCTTTCTGCACCAAGTTCAATTTTTGTGGTTGGCCCACAGATGCACTTGAACTTGGGAACAGGTTGAAACCAATGGACATCAAGACATTGTTGATATCTGGCGCAATGGAATAGGTAATGGATGCCAGACGGCCCAAACCGGTCGCGACTTTCTTCGGGCGCTTCATGATTGCATAGGCAATCAGGTCGGCTGCCTGTTCTGGAGAAAGCGTTGGAACATATTTATAGATTTTGGTCGGTGCAATCATCGGGGTACGCACTAAAGGCATATAAACCGAGGTGATTGCAATTTTATGCGCATGTACTTCAGCAGACAGGCAGCGGCTAAAGGCATCCAGCGCAGCTTTTGATGCTACATAGGCTGAAAAGCGGGTCGCATTGGCCAACACGCCAATTGAACTGATATTGATGATATGACCCGCGCGGCGAATCATCATTTGTGGCAGGATATTCATGACCAGACGCACCGCACCAAAATAATTCAGCTGCATGGTACGTTCGAAATCATGGAAACGATCTACCGATTCATGTACGGCACGGCGAATCGAACGACCCGCATTATTAATCAGGATATCAATATGGTCGACTGAAGCAATGATCTGCTTGGAGACTTCGTCAATCGCTTCCATATTGTTTAAATCACATGGAAATATCGAGGCTTTACCGCCTTTTGCTTCAATTTCTGATTTTACTTGTTCTAGGGTTTCTTGAGTACGGGCTACCAGTAAAACATGGGCACCTGCATCGGCCAATTGATGTGCTGTGGTTAGGCCAATACCGCTGGATGCACCAGTAATCAGCACGGTTTTACCTGCAACACACTTTTCCAGTTGTTTGAGTAGTCTAGTTTTCACGTTTGTTATCCCTAATTTGAAGTCTGCGTTCAAATTATTTTTATTAAAGGTCTATGGCGCTCTAACAGAAGACGAGAGCGAAGGTGAGTATGGATATGATAACTAATTCTTCAGGAAAATCTATACATTAAATTATTGAAATTAAAATAAAAATTAGAGTAATTGCTCTATTTGTGTTCGCTATTTCATTTAACTTTTATCATGAAAATAAAAAGCAAAGCAAGTGGCTGTTTTAGAAAATAAATAAAAAACCTCATCAGAAATGATGAGGTTTCGGGTCAGTTCTAAGCACTGCTTTAAACGGCGGCCAATGCCTGTTCCAGATCGGCAATCAGGTCGTCAATATGCTCAATTCCAATGGAAAGTCGTACCATATCTTCACTGACACCGGCAGATTTCAGTTCTTCAGCATTCAGCTGACGATGGGTGGTGGTGGCAGGATGACAGGCCAGACTTTTGGCATCACCGATATTGACCAGACGGGTGAACAGTTGCAGGGCATCAATAAAACGTGTGCCCCCTTCAAGGCCATGCTGCACTCCGAAAGTCAGAATGGCAGACGGTTTACCTTTCACATATTTCTGTGCCAAGGCATGCTGTGGATGATCTTTCAGGCCAGCGTAATTGACCCATTTCACTTTAGGATGTTTTTGCAGATATTCAGCGACTTTCAGTGCGTTTTCGGTATGACGTTCCATTCGCAGGCTTAAGGTTTCCAGACCTTGCAGAATCAGAAACACATTTTGTGGACTAATCGCAGCGCCGGTATTACGCAGCGGCACTACACGCGCACGTGCGATATATGCTGCTTCCCCCAAAACTTCAACATAGTTCACGCCGTGGTAACTTGGATCTGGTGTATTGAGGGCAGGGAAGCGTTCAGGATATTTACCCCACGGGAATTTGCCGCTATCCACAATGATGCCGCCAATGGAATTGCCATGACCACCGATATATTTGGTCAGGGAATGCACGATAATATCTGCACCGAAATCGAAAGATTTTTGAAGTACTGGGGTGGCAACAGTATTGTCGACAATGACCGGCACGCCATATTCGTGCGCAATTTTAGAGATTTCTTCCAGATCAATAATATTACCCAGCGGGTTACCAATCGATTCCACAAAAACCAGTTTGGTTTTTTCATCAATCAGGTCATGCAGACTTTCCGGTTTTTCATAATCAAAGAAACGGACTTCAATACCTTGTTTGGGCAGGGTGTGGGCAAAAAGATTATAGGTACCTCCGTAAAGCGTCGATACCGAAGCAATATTGTCCCCAGCTTCAGCAATGGTCTGAATTGCATAGGTAATCGCAGCCATGCCAGAGGCCAAAGCTAGTGCACCAATTCCACCCTCGAGCGCTGCTACACGTTGTTCAAGTACTGCAGTGGTCGGGTTCATAATCCGGGTATAGATATTTCCCTGTACCTTTAAATCAAACAAATCGGCCCCATGTTGTGTATTGTCAAAGGCATAAGATGTGGTTTGATAAATTGGTACAGCCACTGCTTTAGTGGTTGCTTCGGGGGTATAGCCTGCGTGAATCGCTAAAGTTTCTGCTTTATAACTCATTCTGTTTGATCTTCTTGTTTAAGCTTATGGCTTGAGTGTAGCATTTTTACATATAAGTAAAAGTGCAATTTTATTGAAATGAATATATGAAATATTCATATACCAGTCTGGATTTAATCCGGTTATTTTACTGAAAACGGTTGTTTAAAAAAACATCAGCAATAAACTTGTAACAATGCATGCAAGTTCATGGCAATGGCTTATGTTTTTGCTGCTTTCTGCGTATAATAGCCGATTATTTTTTCGCTCATTTTTGAGCTGGGGTCGTTGTTCTAACCCTATTTGGTTTTTCAGTTGAGGAGTCCTACGTGGCCCAATATATTTACACGATGAACCGAGTGTCGAAGATGGTTCCGCCTAAGCGCGAAATCCTGAAAGACATCTCCTTATCATTTTTCCCAGGCGCTAAAATTGGTGTGCTTGGTTTAAACGGTGCAGGTAAATCTACCTTGCTTCGTATTATGGCGGGCGTAGATAAAGATTTCTCTGGTGAAGCGCGTGCACAGCCGGGTATTAAAATCGGTTATCTTGAGCAAGAACCACCTTTAGATGAAACCAAAGACGTTCGTGGAAATGTCGAAGATGGTTTACGTGAACCGCTTGATGCTTTAGCGCGTCTGGATGAAGTCTTTGCTGAATATGCAGCAGAAGATGCGGATTTCGATGCACTTGCGAAAGAACAAGAAAAGCTTGAAGCAATTATCCAGACCTGGGATGCGCATAACCTTGCGAACCAGATGGATCAGGCTGCTGCGGCATTGAACCTGCCAGCTTGGGATGCAGATGTATCTAAGCTTTCAGGTGGTGAACGCCGTCGTGTGGCACTGTGCCGTTTACTTCTGTCTAAGCCGGACATGTTACTTCTAGACGAACCGACGAACCATTTGGATGCTTCATCTGTGGCTTGGTTGGAACGTTTCCTGAAAGACTTCCCGGGTACCATCGTAGCCATTACGCATGACCGTTACTTCCTGGATAACGTGGCTGAATGGATTCTTGAGCTTGACCGTGGTATGGGTATTCCATATCAAGGTAACTATTCTTCTTGGCTTGAGCAGAAAAATGCCCGTTTAGAGCAAGAGAACAAGCAAGAAGAATCTTTTGCTAAGGCGTTGAAAAAAGAACTTGAATGGGTTCGTTCGAATGCCAAAGGCCAGCAAAAGAAAAACAAAGCGCGTATGGAGCGTTTTGAAGAGCTTAACTCACGCGAATTCCAGCAGCGTAACGAAACTTCTGAAATCTACATTCCACCTGGTCCACGTCTGGGCAACAAGGTTGTAGAAGTTGAAGGCATCAGCAAATCGTTTGGTGATCGTTTACTGTACAAAGATTTAACATTCACGGTACCACCTGCCGCAATTGTGGGTATCGTGGGTGAAAACGGTGCAGGTAAAACCACACTGTTCCGTATGATGACGGGCGAACTGCAACCTGATACCGGTACGGTAACACTGGGTGAATCAGTGAAAGTAGCGTATGTCGGTCAGATCCGTGACACCTTAGATAACAACAAAACCGTCTGGGAAGAAGTTTCTGGTGGTTTGGATATCTTGAAGATTGGCGAATACGAAATCGCATCACGTGCATATATCGGTCGTTTTAACTTTAAAGGTCAGGATCAGCAAAAACGCGTAGGTCAATTGTCTGGTGGTGAGCGTAACCGTTTACAACTTGCGAAAATCCTGCAAATGGGCGCTAACGTGATCTTGCTGGATGAACCATCAAACGACTTGGATATCGAAACTTTACGTGCACTTGAGGATGCAATTCTTGTATTCCCGGGTACAGTCATGGTGATCTCGCATGACCGTTGGTTCCTGGACCGTATTGCAACACATATCTTGTCATTCGAAGGTGAAACACCTGAATTCTTCACCGGTAACTATGCTGAATTCGAAGCATATCGCCGTAAACGTGATGGTGATGACTTAGTAACGAAGCGTCAAAAATATCGCAAAATCGGTGCTTAATAACCCTAAATTTTGTAAATAAAAAACCAGCCTCAGGGCTGGTTTTTTTTATACTTATTGCATGCTGAAGGGTAAATTAGACTTCCCACTCATGATTGCATTCACGGCATTTCCATTTCTTTTGTGTTTGCATAAATGCCTGCATTGAAATTTTAAAATCAGGTAAGTCCTTATAGAACATAAAGCCTGCGATCAAAGAAAGAATAAAGACGATCACAGTTGCAGTCTGTAAAGTCGTACCTGCACCATCGCCAAAAATCCACATCGCAATGCTAATAATCACCAGCAATAACAAAAGGAACAGGGCGGGTACCAGAAACATTAGGCTTTTAGGAACCACGGGGCGTGGAGCTGCTTGACCTGGCTGGGCCACCGGCATGATTTTCGGGCTTTGACACTTAGGGCAACGATATTGCATTACAACTCCAAAATTCTAAATTACTGATTATTTTATCGGAAGATGCGAAGAAACCGAAATATTGCCCAACATAAAATATACAGGCAATAAAAAACCCAAGTCGCAATGCTTGGGTTTTTTATAAGATCACCATAATATATTATGGTCATCTTGAATATGGCGTCCCTACGGGGATTCGAACCCCGGTTACCGCCGTGAAAGGGCGATGTCCTAGGCCTCTAGACGATAGGGACAATTGAGGCAAATTACACAGCTAAAGCAAGACTTGATTTGGTGGAGTCAAGGAGGATCGAACTCCTGACCTCTACAATGCCATTGTAGCGCTCTACCAACTGAGCTATGACCCCAGCCTGTGTGAGCGCTATATTAGGGATATCATACTCACACGTCAATAAAAAAATTAATTAAGCTTGATCAACTGCTTCATTTTTCGGCAATTTTAAGCTTTCATTGAGCTTTTCCCAGACTTTTAGCTCTTTTTTGCTCGGGCCGCCGACAATTTCCAGTGCATGACGTAAACGTGCAAAGGTTAAATCCGGACCAATGGTGACCATCGTCTGCATGACTGGGGTAGAGGCTGTCGAACCGGCAATGGCAATAAAGAACGCAGGCATGAAGTCACGTAACTTGATTTCCATTTGTGCAGCCAAGTCCATCATGGTCTGGCTCACTGTGTCATTGTTCCAGGTGAACAGACTTTCCAGACGCCAGATCGCAAATTGCAGGCTCTGACGCACTTGCTCTTCAGACAGTTTTTTGCTTACAAACTGTTCTTTGCTCAGGGTCGGGAAGTGGTTGAAGTAATGTGCCGACCAGTTCACCGCTTCAGACAGCAGGTTAATACGCGGTTGAATCGCAGCTGCAATTTCTTCCAGTTTTGCGCGGTCTGCTTTCCAGGCCAATAAGGTGTCAAGTAATTCAGCCGGGCTGAGTGCCTTGATCCATTGACCATTTAACCAGTTCAATTTCTCTACATCAAAGATTGGGCCGCCCAAAGAGACACGTTTAATATCAAAATGCTCAATCATTTCTGCCAAAGTGAATTTTTCACGTTCATCTGGCATTGACCAACCCATACGACCCAAGTAGTTCAACAGGGCTTCAGGCAGTACGCCGATATCTTTGTAGTAGTTGATTGATGTTGGGTTCTTACGTTTAGATAATTTAGATTTATCCGGGTTACGTAAAAGTGGCATGTGGCACAGCACAGGCATTTCCCAGCCGAAATATTGGTAAAGAAGCTGATGTTTCGGTGCAGATGGAATCCATTCTTCACCACGAATCACGTGGGTGATTTGCATTAAATGGTCATCCACCACATTTGCTAAGTGGTAGGTTGGGAGGCCATCGGTTTTCAGCAGAATCTGCATGTCTACTTGCGCCCATGGAATTTCCACTTCGCCACGCAGCATGTCATTAAATTTACATACGCCTTCAGTTGGGACTTTCATGCGAATCACATGTGGTTCGCCAGCGGCCAAACGGCGCTCAACTTCTTCTTGTGAAAGTTGTAGACCGCGACCGTCATAACGAGGCGTTTCACCACGTGCCTGCTGTTCTGAACGCATCTGATCGAGTTCTTCTGCAGTTGCGAAACAGTAGAAAGCATGTCCTTTTTCTACCAGTTCAAGTGCATATTGCTTATAGATATCCATACGTTCGGACTGACGGTAAGGCGCATGTGGACCACCTACATCAGGACCTTCTGACCAGTTTAAGCCCAACCAGCGCAATGAATCCAGGATCATTTTCTCAGATTCAGGCGTTGAGCGGAGTTGGTCGGTATCTTCGATACGAAGAATGAATTCACCACTGTGCTGTTTAGCAAAACATAAGTTAAACAGGGCGATATAGGCAGTCCCTACATGCGGAAAACCAGTAGGAGAAGGTGCAATACGAGTACGAACAGTCATAGCCGGATCTAATCTTGAATATAAAATTGTAACTATTATAGCGAAAAAGCCACATCACTTAATGCTTTATTCAACATTGAGTAATGTGGCTTTTAAATCTGTACGTATTCAGCTCTTTTGGTACTGATTAAGAGTGATCGCTCGAAAAAATACTTTGTACGAAGCGGGTAAAACGATAATTCTGTGCTGCCAAGAAATTTTGCGAGGGTGCAATTTTAAGAGCAGTTAAGACTTTTAAATTATCTTCTGTATGAAGTGTTTTTTCGCTTTTTTGTTGCTGAATCGCTTTTTCAATCGGCGATGTCTTGTTTTCAGCGGTGCTTACTACTGTTTTAGGTTTAGGCAAGTCTGACTTCACAACCACGGCATGACCGAGCTGAATCGAAAACAACATAATCAGGCTTAGGATGCTGGTTGTGAACAATTTAAATTTCATATCCAAACTTCCTCCTTACTTCTGGTTGGTTTTATTTTGTTAAAAATGTTTTTTTAATACTCTGTCTACAATTTAATCACAGTTGTTCATAAAGAAGTAGAACCAAGTCACATTTTTTACAAAAGAAATTATATAACTCTGTGGAAAATTACTAAAAAAACGTAATTTCCTGTTTTAGTGGCCTATTTTTAACAGAAAACTGTGAAGACAACGTGAAGAACTGTCTTATATTGTAGCAGAAGATTAATTTTATGGCGAAATATGTATCCGGATTTAATTGTTAGGAGATATCTCAAAATCAGAAATAGATTATAAATATTATTATAAGCATATGATTGTTAGGTTTATTTTTGATTTGTATAGTGCAGATCATATAAACAATGAGTTACATATGATGAAAAGAATAATAGCATCAGCAATCTTGACAATTATAGCAGGAACAGCAGTACAGAATTCCATCGCCAAAGATTTCCTGAATGTGTCTTATGACCCGACCCGGGAATTTTATCAGGAGTATAACGAAGAATTTGGCAAGTTCTGGAAGCAGAAAACCGGACAGACGGTTAATTTTAAGCAATCACATGGCGGTTCAGGCAAGCAGGCACGTTCAGTGGTCGACGGTTTGCAGGCCGATGTGGTGACCTTGGCATTGGCCAATGATATCGAAGAAATTGTCAAAGCAGGTTTAATCGAGAAAGGCTGGCAAAAAGAGTTTCCGAGCAATTCGGCACCTTATACTTCTACGATCGTATTTCTAGTACGTAAAAGTAATCCAAAGCAAATTCAAGACTGGAATGATCTAACCAAACCGGGCGTAGAAATTATTACCCCAAATCCCAAAACCGGGGGTGCACCGCGCTGGATCTACCTGTCTGCTTGGGGTTATGCACTGAAACAACCTGGCGGTAATGATGCTAAGGCCAAAGAGCTGGTGAAAAAGCTCTATAGCAATGTCAAAGTACTCGACTCCGGTGCGCGTGGTTCGCTGACCACTTTTGCCGAGCGCGGTATCGGGGATGTGCTTTTATCCTGGGAAAATGAAGCCTTGCTGGCAACACAAGGCTTGGGTAAAGACAAGTACGACATCGTCTATCCATCGATTTCAATTCTGGCCGAGCCATCGGTGGCAATTGTCGATAAAAACGTGAATAAAAATGGCACGGCCCATCTGGCAAAAGGCTATTTAAACTATTTATATTCACCGAAAGGACAGGAGCTGGCTGCGAAATATTTCTTCCGTCCGCGGGACGCCAAAGTCGCTGTTAAATATTCAGCCCAATTCCCGAACATCCAGACCTTCACCATTGATAAAGTCTTTGGCGGCTGGGCCAAAGCGCAAAAAACGCATTTTATCAATGGGGCGATTTATGATCAGATTTATAATGAAAAAAGATAGCTAAACAGCGGTTTAGAATGAGATAAAGAAAATGGTCAAGTTATTATCCATTTTCTTTATATCTAATGCATAAAATTCTATATATTAGAGATAAGTAGAATAATAATTAACTTTTTCTTTTAAAAACAAAATACTAATCAAGAAAAACCTTTCATTCTATCGTGTTGCACCAGTAGCGGGTGAATTGCGATAAATGATTTTATTTCATATAGTTATAACCAATGAAGATAAACTCCCTGTTACTATGAAAACTCAATTCAAATCGTTGTTTAGTGCTGCCTTATTGGTGGTCGGTTTAGGCATGACTGCAACTGCCGCTCAAGCCGCAGACCGTCAATTTCTGAATGTGTCTTATGATGCCACACGCGAGTTCTACGACGAATTTAACAAATCATTCGGCGCTTACTGGAAAAACCGGACTGGTCTGGATGTGAATTTCAAGCAGTCACATGGCGGTTCGGGCAAACAGGCACGTTCTGTGGTCGATGGTTTGAAAGGTGATGTGGTGACTTTGGCGCTGGCCAATGACATTGAAGAAATTGTGAAATCTGGTCAGATTCAGCCAGGCTGGCAAAAGGAATTTCCTCATAACTCGGCACCTTATACCTCGACGATTGTATTCATGGTCCGCAAGGGCAACCCGAAAGGCATCAAGGACTGGAAAGATTTGACCAAGCCAGGGGTGCAAATTATTACCCCGAACCCGAAAACGGGTGGTTTGCCGCGTTGGGTGTATCTGTCTGCATGGGGTTATGCCGAGAAACAGCCGGGTGGTAACAAAGCCAAGGCGCAGGACTTTGTCGGCAAGCTTTATAAGAACGTCAAAGTAATGGATTCTGCTGCACGTGCTTCAATGACCACCTTTGCCGAGCGTGGTATTGGCGATGTATTACTGACCTGGGAAAATGAAGCCTTGGTCACGCAGAAAACCTTGGGTAAAGACAAGTTTGATATCGTTTATCCATCGATTACCATTTTGACTGAACCCTCAGTAGCCATTGTAGATCGTACCGTAGACAAAAATGGCAATAAATGGTTAGCAACGGGTTATATCAATTACCTGTATTCACCATTGGGTCAGGAAATGGCAGCTAAGCATTTCTATCGTCCACGTAATGAAAAAGTATTAGCGAAATACTCGGCACAGTTCCCGAAAATCAAAACCTTCACGATTGATGAGGTCTTTGGTGGTTGGGCCAATGCACAGAAAACCCATTTTGCCAATGGTGCAATTTTCGACCAGATTTATAACAGCAAGCGTTAATTGATCTGCGAAGTCATCTTGCTGATAAAAAAAGCCTCCTGAACTGGAGGCTTTTTTTGTGGCAGAAAATGCTAAAACGGTTTTCTCTATGGAAAGTAATATTTATCTACAAAAAGTCGTTTGGAGCTTTGCTCAAACAGGGTGATAATGTGCAGTTAAATTTTTCCCCCTACTGATTGAGTTTTTATGTCACATATTTCTGTATTACTTCACGAAACGATTGATGCCTTGTTGGCGGATCGCAATACGGGAACTTATGTGGATGGAACCTTTGGCCGTGGTGGACATACGCGTTTATTATTGTCTAAATTAGATGAACATGCACGTGTTTATGCCTTTGATAAAGACCCACAGGCACTGGCGGTGGCGGCCGAACTCGAACAAGAAGATTCACGTTTTAAAATTATCCATGCCAGCTTTGCTGATCTGAAAGAGGCATTGGCTGAGTTGGGCATTGAACAAGTTGATGGGGTAATGGCGGATCTGGGTGTTTCTTCACCGCAGCTGGATCAGGCTGAACGTGGCTTCAGTTTTATGAAAGATGGCCCGCTGGATATGCGTATGGACAACTCGCAAGGTCCAACGGCAGCAGAATGGCTGACCCAGATTGAAGAAGAAGCACTGGCGAATATCATTTTTAAATATGGTGAAGAGCGTTATAGTCGCCGTATTGCCAAGGCCATTAAGGCTGCCGGATATATTGATACCACAGCCAAGCTGGCCGAGATTGTAAAAGTAGCGCACCCGAAATGGGAAAAAAACAAGCATGCTGCGACCCGTACTTTCCAGGCGATTCGTATTGCTATTAATAAGGAATTAGAAGATATTGAAATCTTCTTGCCTCAGGCGGTAGAAATCTTGAAGCCGCAAGGGCGTTTGGCGGTGATTAGTTTCCATTCACTGGAAGACCGCTTGATTAAACAATTTATTCAAAAAGAGTCAACGCTTGAAGAGGATTCAGGCTGGGGAATGCCACAACAACAGAAAGATACGCGACGTTTGAAGAAAGTTGCTCGTGTTAAAGCCAGTGAGGAGGAGGTTAAAGCCAATCCCCGTTCACGTAGCGCATGGCTCCGGGTAGCAGAACGTTTAGCTTAATAGGCAGATCATGAGAACGGAAGTGGTTGATAAAAAAACAGAAAAATTGTGGCTGAAAAAAGTTGCAATTTATCTCATGCTGATACTGATGGTCTTTGTCAGTGCGGTATTTGTGGTATTTCAGGTGTTTGAATACCGTCAGGACAACAGAAAGCTAAGTACTTATCTGCGTGAGCGCGATGATCTCAATGCGGAGTGGGGCCGTTTGCTGATTGAACAGCAAACTTTTGGCGCGACGGCACAGATCGGTACGCGTGCAGTGACACAGTTGCGTATGTATTCCCCTCCGGTTTCACAGAGTGTGGTGATTTCCTTACCACAAACTTCAGATGAGAAAAAATAAGGCTAGCGTTCGGACATGGTAGACAAGAGAAAGAAGCAACCGGTACGTAAAAAACAATCGGTCACCGACAAAAATGCCTCAAATGTTTATATCAATCGTTTTTACATCATGTGGGCGGTGGTGTTGCTGTGTTTCGTGACACTGATTTGCCGTGCCTTCTATGTGCAGATTATTAATAAAGATTTTTTGCAGAATAAAGCCAATGCCAATATTTTAAGAACCAATACCATCAAGGCGATGCGTGGCGTGATTTATGACCGTAATGGGATTCCATTGGCGATCAGTACTCCGATCATGAAAATTGTGATTGATCCACGTGATTATTTTGACAATAAAAAGCTCTATGATGAAACCATGCTGGCGCTGGAAAAAGAACCGAATAGCCGTAAACTCAAACGCCAGTTGCCGGATAAAAACCTGAATCTGGATGAGCTGGCTGATGCAGTCGGTATGGATCGGGCAGAACTGCGCAAAAAAATGCAAGAACGTCCGCGTTCACGTTATCTGATCCTGAAAAAAGAAGTTCCGCCACAACAGGCCGAACTGATCATGAAGCGTAATTTTCAGGGCGTATATACCGAGAAAAACTATAAGCGCTATTATCCGCAGCCGCAGCCAAACTCTCAGATTATTGGCCTGACCAATAGTGAGGGCATAGGGATTGAAGGTCTGGAAATGCAGCTGAATGCCCGTCTTTCCGGCAAGGATGGCGAGCAGCAGATCATTCGCGATAAGAAAGGCAACCGGATTAAAGAACCGGAAGTGATTAAAGAAGTTGAACCGGGCGAAAATATTACCTTAAGTATCGACTCGCGTCTGCAATATATCATGTACCGTGAGCTGACTGCGGCCGGAGTTGCCAACAATGCCCGTTCGGCGACTGCGATTGCTGTAGATGTCAAAACCGGTGAAATTCTGGCGCTGTCTTCATGGCCATCGTATAACCCGAATGACAAAAACAGCCTGCTTAACAAGGATGCCATGCGTAACCGCGGGGCGGTCGATTCCTTCGAACCGGGTTCGACCATGAAGCCGTTAACCGTGGCAATGGCGCTGGAAAGTGGCAAATATACAGCGAATTCAGTGGTGAATACCACACCGGGCAGTATGCGGGTAGGTAATCATACCATTCGTGATACCCATAATTACGGTCAGTTGACTCTGGGTGGTATTATCCAGAAATCATCTAACGTTGGTGTGGCCAAACTGGCCTTGTCGCTGCCGTATGAAACCTTGCCGACCTTCTATAAACGTTTGGGTTTTGGTCAGCGGTCAGCAGTGAAATTCCCGGGTGAAAGTGCCGGTCTGATTCTGCCTCCTAGCAAATGGAATGTGTCAGAAGTGGCGACCATGTCCTATGGTTATGGTCTGAATGCAACGGTACTTCAGCTGGCTGATGCCTATGCCATGCTGGCCAATAAAGGCGTAAAAATGCCGCTAAGTCTGTATAAGCTGGAAGAACAGCCGCAGGGTGAACAGATGATCGATGCCAATATTGCCGATCAGGTGCTGATGATGATGGAAACCGCAACCTTGCCAGGTGGTACGGCGACTCGCGCGACCATTCCAGGCTATCGCGTGGCAGGTAAAACCGGTACTGCACATAAGCTGCGTGCTGACCGTAAAGGTTATTCGACCAATGAATACCGGGCTTTATTTGCCGGTGTAGCACCCGTCAGTGATCCACGGATCGCCATGGTGGTAGTGGTAGAAAACCCACAGGGTACCTACTATGGGGGTACCGTATCTGCACCAGTCTTTGCCCGGGTGATGCAGGAATCTCTGCGTCTTCTGAATGTCCCTTTGGACAAACCTTTAGAAACTCCCAAAGTCCAGTAAATAGGTGATCAATGTCTATTACATTTCAAGATATCTACACCTCTCATGAGGTCACTGACTGGATGAAGCAATCCTTTCAGGGCTTCGAGCTGGATAGTCGTAAAGTCAAACCGGGACAGATTTTTATTGCCCTGACCAGTCTGTCTCAACCGGAAAAAACTGCTCAATTTGCCCAGAAAGCCTTAGAGCAGGGTGCATTGGCCGTGATTTCAGAAAATGAGCTGGAGGTATCTCCAAATCTGGTAGTGGCAGATGTACGTCATCTGATGGGGCAGTGGCAAAAGCAGTATTTGCAAGCGACTCAACCTGTTCAAGCTGCTCGAATTCTGGCAGTTACCGGCACCAATGGTAAAACCACGATTTCTCGCTTGGTGGCTGAGTTAATCATGCTGCAAGGTAAAGCCTGTGCAGTGATGGGTACCACAGGTAACGGGATTTTACCAAATCTGGAAGCATCTTCGCATACCACCCTGGATGCCATGCAACTGCAAAATGCCTTGCATGACTATGCGCAGGCCGGTGCGGAGTTTGCCTCGATTGAAGCCAGTTCGCATGGTCTGGAACAAGGCCGCTTGAATGGTTGTGATATCGAGATTGCAGGCTACAGTAATTTGAGTCGTGACCATCTGGATTATCACGGAACGCTGCAAGCTTATGCAGCAGCAAAGGCAGGTTTATTCCGGTTTGAATCTTTAAAAGTGGCTGTTATCAATATCGATGATGAACATGCACAGATCATGCTGGATGCTGCGAAAAATAATCCGGCACAGCCTAAAATTTTGACTTATTCCACCAAGCAAAAAGCGGATTATCAGGTTCAGGATATTCAGTACAGCATTTCAGGTGCGACCTTTAAACTAGAAACTGCTTCTGCTGAATATAGTGTTAATAGTCCATTGCTGGGACATTTCAATATTGAAAATCTGGTGGCCAGTCTGATCATGGTGGAGCAGGCCGGATTTGACTTGGAAAGTTTGATTGCAACTGTGCCACAGCTCAAAGGTGCGCCCGGTCGCATGCAGGTACTGCGTGATGGCGAGCGCCTGTTTGTGGTGGATTATGCCCATACCCCGGATGCCCTGACACAGGTTCTGGTGACCTTGAAACGGCATGTCTCGCAAAATCTCTGGGCAGTTTTCGGCTGTGGTGGCGACCGTGATCGCGGTAAACGTCCACTGATGACTCAGGCTGCATTAGAGGGTTCCAATATCGCAGTTCTCACTTCTGATAATCCGCGGACCGAAGATCCGGCACAAATCTTTGCGGATATGAAAAATGGCATCGATTTTTCCGGCAAAACCTATCATGAAATTCATGACCGTCGTGAAGCGATCAAGTTCGCCGTTAAACAGGCACAGGCGGGTGATATTGTGGTAATTGCAGGGAAGGGGCACGAAAATTATCAGGAAATTGATGGCGTACGTCACTGGTTTGATGACGTGGTCGAAGTGCAGGCTGCGATTGATGCCCAGCATTGCAACACAGATACCGCCTATTCAGCGCATTAGGATTCAGATATGCATACCTCAACAACAAGTACTGCGGCGCTGGAGCCGTGGAGCATAGAACAATTACAGCAGGCCACCCAAGGCTACTGGCTGAATGATAAAAAGCCTGCAGGCCAGATCAAGCGGATTTTGACTGATTCACGTGATGCAGAAGCAGGTGATGCTTTTCTGGCGCTGAAAGGCGAGCGTTTTGACGCGCATGACTTTATTGCGCAAGTGGCGGCTCAAGGTTGTGACATTGCCATTGTCAGCCGGCCGGTGGATGCTGAGATTTGCCAGCTGGTGGTAGAAGATACCCGTCTGGCATTGGGATTGTTGGGGGCTTATCGCCGTCAGCAGAATCCTCAGCTCAAAGTGATTGCCTTGACCGGCAGCAGTGGTAAAACCACGACTAAAGAAATGCTGGGGAGCATCCTGTCGCGTCTTGCGCCGACCTTGGTGACGCGTGGTAATTTGAATAATGACCTTGGCGTGCCAGTAATGTTGCTGGAGCTGCGTTCTGAACATCAATATGCGGTGATGGAACTCGGTGCAAGTCATCAGGGTGAAATTGATTACACTTCAAACATGGTGCAGCCGCATGTAGCCGGAATTATTAATATTGGCACGGCACACTTGGGTGAATTTGGCGGCCGTGACGGAATTTGCCGTGCAAAATCCGAAATTTATGCGCATATCTCTGAGACTTCGATTATTCCTGCTGCCGATGATTTTGCTGAAGCCATTCGTGCCGCAGTAAGAACTGAAAAAAGCTTAAGTTTTGGTACGGGTGGTGAAGTCTATGCCAGCGATATGGTGCTTGAAGCTCAATCTTCAAGCTTCACACTGAATACGCCACAAGGCTCGAAAACAGTTCAGTTACCATTTGCCGGCGAGCATAATGTCGAGAATGCCACAGCTGCCGCTGCATTTGCCTTGGCGATTGGTATTAATCTTGATGATATCGTGGCTGGCCTGGAACAGGCAGTCGGTGCTAAAGGCCGTCTGAACTTTATTCCGCACAAAGAATTTTTATTTATTGATGACACCTACAATGCCAATCCGGGCTCAATGCGAGCGGCGGCTGAAGTGTTAGCACAGCAGCAAGGCATCCGGGTGATGGTGACCGGCGATATTGGTGAACTCGGTTCATCTGCCGCAATCGAGCATTACAAGCTCGGTCGGGATCTGGTCTCGGTAAAAGGTATTAATTTTGTGGTGGCTGTGGGTGAATTCGCTCCTGCCGCACAAGAAGGTGCCCGTAGTACGCAATATGGTAAGAAAATGCAGGCTTTCCTGAATCAGGAGCAGGCCTTACCGTTTTTAATTGATTTGATTGAAACACATCATCCCCAGCCGATATCTTTGCTGTTCAAAGGGTCGCGTTATACCCATATGGAAACATTGATGGCTGCATTGATGGAGAAACTCTAAATGCTGTTATGGCTATTTGACCATCTGGCGGGCTTTGATAGCACGTTTCAGGTAGTTCGTTATTTAACTTTACGTGCTCTGCTGAGTGTCTTGACGGCAATGACCATTGGTTTGGTCTTGGGTCCGATCATGATCCGCAAACTGCAGGCGCTGAAATATGGTCAGGCGGTCAGTTCGTTTGCTCCTGAAAATCATGCCAAGAAAATGGGCACACCGACCATGGGTGGGGTGCTGATCCTATTATCCATCGGGATTTCGACTTTGCTCTGGGCAGATCTGTCTAATCCTTATGTCTGGATTGTGCTGGCGGTGATGGTAATTTTTGGTGCCGTGGGCTGGGCTGATGACTGGATCAAGATCCGTTATAAAGACAATGCCGGTTTGCCTGCGAAGAAAAAATTCTTCTGGACTTCAGTGGGTTCGTTGGGTGCTGGTATTGCCTTGTATGTGATTGCACAGCAACAAACCAATCCGGTACATACCGCGAATATGCTGGATTTGCTAATTCCATTCTTTAAGGATCTAACCATTCCTTTGTCGGTCATTCCATTGGGTATTGGCTTCATTATTTTCACGTACTTCGTGATTAATGGGGCATCCAATGCAGTGAACCTGACCGACGGTCTGGATGGTCTGGCGATCATGCCGATTGTACTGGTGGCTGCAGGTTTGGGCGTATTCGCTTACCTCGCGGGTGATGTGCGTTTTGCCAATTACCTGCATATTCCTTATGTGAAATATTCGTCTGAACTGGTGGTGATCTGTGCAGCGATGATCGGTGCCGGTCTGGCATTTCTCTGGTATAACGCCCATCCGGCCCAGGTATTTATGGGAGATGTTGGAGCCTTATCCCTCGGTGCGATGCTGGGTACCATTGCTGTCATGGTTCGTCAGGAAATCGTGTTTGCGATTATGGCGGGTGTATTTCTGGTTGAGGCGATTTCAGTATTCCTGCAAATCGGTTCATTAAGAATGCGTAATAAACGCGTATTTCTGATGGCGCCACTACATCATCATTATGAAAAGAAAGGCTGGCGTGAAACCCAGGTGGTGATCCGTTTCTGGATTATTACGATTATGCTGGTAGTTTTGGGCCTAATGACCTTAAAATTGCGTTAAGAAATGCATGAGAAAAAGTCGGCGCATGCCGGCTTTTTTGTTTTGGAGAAAATGATGAATTTACTCATGTGCCCAGTCTGTCGCCAGCAGTTGAGCTTAAATGAAAGAACATGGCGATGTGAGAATCATCATAGCTACGATGTGGCCAAACAAGGTTATGTGAATCTGCATGTAGTTCAGCATAAGCATAGTAAAAATCCGGGTGATACACCTGAATCGGTTCAGGCACGCCGTGCATTCCTGAGTGCAGGTCATTATGCGCCCCTACAGCAGGCTGTGGTCGAGAAAATCCGAGACTTACGGATTGAAAACCTGCTGGATATCGGCTGTGGCGAAGGCTATTACACCAATGCCATGCAGGCTGAAGTGCTGCAATGTGTGGGAGTCGATATTGCCAAGAATGCAGTTCAGGTGGCTGCCAGACTGAATAAAGACATTACTTGGGTGGTGGGAACCGGGGCGACTTTACCTGTGTTGGATGAGTCGATTGATCTCTGTACCAGTTTATTCAGTCCGATTCCAAAACAGGAAATCCTGCGGGTATTAAAGCCAAAATCTTATCTGATGGTGGTGACCCCGGCACCACAACATTTATATGCTATGCGTGAAGCACTGTTTGAAGAAGTCAAACCACATGAGCCACAAAAGTTTGTTGAGCAACTGCAAGATGAATTTGATCTGGTTCGTGAGCAGGTAATTGACGCACCAATGATTTTGCCCCAAGCTGATTTAAAAAACCTGATTGCCATGACCCCTTATGCCTATAAAGCCAAACCGGAACGGCGTCTGGCTCTGGAGCAACATGACCGGTTTGAACTGATGGCCCAGTTCCAGATTTTCCTGTTCCAGAAGAAATAAAAATTGGATATATAAAAGCCCTCAACTGAGGGCTTTTATTTTTATATAACAGGAGATTACTGGACTTCTTCGATTAGGTTTTCCAGGGAGTCTACCCGGTTCGGCTGTAGCGGCTGTTCTGGCGGTACAGATTCATTATCTGGTAAGCGCGTTGGCTGATCCGGTAAATCCTCAAAATCATTTTGCTGACGTTTTGGCACGACAACTGGAGCAGGGCGGTAAAGTGCTGTCGCCAGAGGTGGAGAAGCCGGATGATTTTGCGGCTCCTCACCTTGAACCACCTTGTTGCGATTTACAGGTGCCTTGGCATTACGGTCTAAACGTACCCAGGCTTCCGGTTGGCCTTTTAATGCCTTGCCCATAAAATCGGTCCAGATCGGTAAAGCTGCTACACCACCATATTCACGGCGACCTAAAGTCGTCGGCTGGTCAAAACCGACCCAGGTAACCGTTACCAGCTTGCCATTGAAGCCGGCAAACCAGGCATCTTTAGCATCATTGGTGGTACCGGTTTTACCTCCAATATCACTACGACCAATTCTTAATGCGGCACGACCGGTACCATGCTGAATGACATCACGCAAAATATTGGCCATGTCATAGGCAGAGCTGGATTTTAAAATACGTTCTGCTTGACGATAATTGCTGTCTTCATCTGAAATTTTCGGAGTCTCTGGTTTCTGGCCCAAGGTCGTATTGTTGATTGCAATTGCTTCATCATCGGCGGTAATGGGGTCAGTGACTTGAACGGGTTCTTCTTTTTCATTAATACATGAAATGCACGCATATTCAGGCTTGGCTTCAAAGATGGTGTTGCCATAGGCATCTTCAATACGGGTAATAAAGTGCGGCTGAATTCGGTAACCGCCATTAGCAAAGGTGGCATAACCGGTGGCCATCTGAATTGGAAGAACCTGTGGGGTGCCCAAGGCAATGGTATAGTTACGTGGAATCTGACTGTCCTGTAAACCAAAATCCATAAATAACTGACGTGTACGTTCAATCCCGACCGTCTGCAATAAGCGCACCGAGACTGTATTGCGTGACAGATAAAGGGCACGGCGTAGCGGGATCATGCCCAGATAACGGCCATCCGAGTTACGCGGTGACCATTTGCCAATGGTAATAGGTGCATCATTGACCATGGTATGTGGCGTCATGCCACGTTCTAAAGCCAGTGCATAAACAAAAGGCTTAATGGTAGACCCAGGTTGACGCCAGCCTTGGATGGCCCGGTTAAATTTCGACTGATAAAAATTATATCCGCCCACAATAGCTTCAATTGCACCATTATTTGGATTGATAGCAATCAGCTGTCCTTGTACTTTGGGAATCTGTACCAGTGACCAAGAGGTTTTATTTTCATTGGGTCTTAAACGGACAATATCTTTGACTTTAACAATCTGGGAGGCTTTGCTGGGTGCCCCGCCTACACTGTTAACGTTACGAAAGCGACGTGCCCAGGACATGCCTGACCACGGAACAGTCACGCTGCTCCCATCCTGCATGAGTGCTTCAAAGCTGGAAGTGCCTACCTTGGTTACTTGCGCAGGATAGGTATTGGCATAGGCGCGGAAATTTTCAAGGGGTTGATCATGAGCTTCAGCTCCTCGCCAGCCGTGTCGACGGTCATAGGCTTCTAAGCCTTCTTGTACCGCTTGCTCGGCATAGGTCTGACGTTCACTATGAATGGTGGTATAGACTCTATAACCAGAATCGATCGCCTGTTCACCAAAGTTTTGTACCAGCTCAGAACGTACCATTTCACCCACATAAGGGAATTTATTGCGGGTACTGCGATCCGGCATGTCCAGATTAATCGGTTCAGCAATGGCCTGCTGATACTGGCTCTGGTTTAAATAGCCCAATTGCAGCATACGTCCCAAAATCCAGTTGCGACGCTCCAAAGCACGCTTGGGATTAGCAACCGGATTATAGCGGGAAGGTGCTTTAGGCAGGCCGGCGATCATGGCCATTTGCGCATTTGAAAGTTCTTCTAGACTCTTGTTGTAGTAAATTTTAGCTGCCGCTGCGATACCATAAGCATTTTTCCCCAGGAAAATTTTATTGACATACAGGGTCAGAATTTCTTCTTTACTTAGGTTTTGCTCAATTTTACGGGCCAGAAAAATTTCAGTCAGTTTACGTTTCAACGTCCGTTCAGGACTGAGGTAATAATTTTTTGCCACTTGCATGGTAATAGTCGAGCCACCGGTCTGGACATCTGAACCGGTCACGGTCTCGCTGAGGGCGCGTCCCAAACTTTTAAAGCTGATGCCGCTATGCTCAAAAAAGCTGGAATCTTCCGCTGCGAGGAACGCATGAATAAACTCCTGCGGAATTTGTTCATATTTCACGGGAACTGAAAGCTTGCCGCCATATTCGGCGATTAATTCATTATCTGAACTAAATACTTGTAAAGGCTTTAATAAAGGTGCCTTTTTAAGCGTGGACATTTCAGGCAAAGATGGGGCAATATAGAGATACATGCCATAGAAACCCATCGGAATTGAGATCAGTATAATGATAATGATCAAAAAAAATGGATGAACAAGGCCTGAACAAGATAGCTTTTTCATAACAAGTAAGTTTTAATAAGAGCTAATGGCGAACTAATTACCGGTCAGTATATCCTGTCGATATCCATATTGTTAGATCAGTTATTGTATCTATATAAAATTATAGGCTGGACCAATTGGTAAGTTAGATTGAATTGGGGACAAAAAAATAATAGGAAGTATATTGTGCGCAGGTTATATCGTAAACCGAATAAGGGGTTAATAGGAGTCGATATTAGTTCGACTTCTGTTAAGGTTTTAGAACTTTCTGTAAAAAGTGGCCGTTATTGGGTAGAGAGTTATGCTTTGGTCCCATTATCGGAAAACAGTGTTGTTGAAAAAAATGTCTTAAATCCAGAAGCAGTTGCTGATGCCCTTGGGCGTGCAATTAATTTGGGCAATACCCAGTCGAATCAGACCGCTTTTGCAATACCCACCTCAATGGCGATCACCAAGATCATTGAGATGGATGCAGATATGTCGGATGACGAACGTGAAGTTCAGATTCGTGAAGATGCGGAACAATATATTCCTTTCCCTCTCGATGAAGCCAGTCTGGATTTTGAAGTTCTGCCAGACCGTCTTGCCAATCCGAACCGGGTCAATGTGTTGCTGGTCGCGACCCGCATTGAAAATGTCGAAGCACGTTCCGAAGTTTTGGAAATTGCCGGACTGACACCCAAGATTGCAGATGTAGAAAGCTTTGCACTGGAAAATGCCTTTAAAGTATTTTCGGATACTTTGCCGATGGGGGTTAATACGGTCGGTATTTTAGATATTGGGCATAGTATGACCACCTTGTCAGTTATGCAGAACAACAAGATTATTTATACCCGTGAGCAGGTGTTTGGCGGTAAGCAGTTGACTCAGGAAATTCAGAACCGTTATGGATTGTCATTTGAAGAAGCTGGGCGTGCTAAAAAAACCCGTGCCTTGCCAGATGATTATGATATTGAAGTGCTGGAACCTTTTCTGGATGCGGTGGTACAGCAGGCGGCCCGTTCATTGCAATTCTTCTTTTCATCTTCTCAGTTCAATGAAATCGACCATATTTTACTGGCCGGCGGAAATGCCAATATTCCAGGGCTGGCAAAATTATTACAACAAAAACTCGGTTACCGTGTCACGATCGCGAATCCATTTTTGCAAATGGGCTTTTCTCCGCAAATTGATATTAAAAAAATTGAAAATGACGCGTCATCACTCATGGTTGCATGTGGATTGGCCTTAAGGAGTTTTGATTAATGGCAAGAATTAACTTACTTCCTTGGCGTGATGAGCTAAGAATTAAAAGAAATAATGAATTTGTGGCGATTTGTGTGGGGGCGCTGTTCTTAGGATTAGCAGCAGCTGGTTCTACGTGGTTTTATTATGATCAAAAACTTCAGGATCATGAACAGGCCAATCAGCTGATTCAAAGCACCAACCAGAATCTGGATGTGCAGTTAAAGGCACTAGAAGGTTTGCAAGAACAGCGTAATGCGATTGTCGAGCGAATGAAGCTAATTCAGGGATTACAGACCCAGCGTCCGATTGCAGTACATCTGATTGATGAAATTGTGCGGGTTACCCCAAGCAATATGTACATCACCAAATTCCAGCGTACCGGCGATAAATTTACTATTGAAGGTAAAGCTGAGAGTCCTAATACCGTAGCTGAACTGCTACGCAATCTGGAAGCTTCATCTTGGTATCGGAATGCCTTTATGAACGCTTTCCTGGTGGCTGAAGAAGCCAAAGAAAAGGCGCCGAGCTCGATTATTCCACGTGTGGAAGAATCTTATGGCAGTTTTACTGTAACTGTAGATCTGGATCAGATCGCTCAGCCAGTACTTAACGAAGAACAACAAGCAGTTACTACAACTACGGGGGCATCATCATGAGTAATGACGAGTACGATGAGTTCAACCAGGATGTCGTCGCTGTACCCAAAAATAAAATGACTGTTGAAAAGTTTTTTCAACAATTCAATACTCTAGATCCAAATAATTATGGTAGCTGGCCTTTAGCGGTCAAAATTACCTGCTGGATCTTCATTGCTGCATTGGCATTTGCGGTGATTTACTTTGTCATGATCAGAAGCACGATTGAGTCGATTTCGCAAGCCAGTGCCCAAGAACAAAACCTGCTGAATGAATTTCGCGAAAAAGAATCCAAATTACGCAACTTACAACAATATCAAATCCAACTGCAGGAAATGGAAGCCCGTTTTAACCAGCAGTTAGAACAATTGCCGAAAGAAACTGAAATTCCGGGTCTGGTTGAAGATATTAACCTGAGCGGTGTGAATTCAGGCCTGAAGTTTAAAAATATCCGACTGGAACCTGAAATTAAGCAAGAATTCTTTATTGAGCAGCCAATTGCGATTGAAGCCACTGGGGATTATCACGCTTTTGGCTCTTTTGTTAGCAGTATTGCCGGCTTGTCACGTATCGTTACGCTACATGATTTCACTATTACCGGTACTGAAAACAAAGAGAAAAAATCTGAAATTCCGGTTATTGATTATGTGGTAAAAGCCAAAACTTATCGTTATGTCGGTAATGCTGAAGGTGCTGCAATGCCAGCAGCTGACAGCACGGCTAAGGGGGCGCAGTAATGAAAAAAATTAAAATTACTTCGGCTTTAACGCTCGGGTTTTTATTAGTGGGATGTGATTCCCGTATTGATGCGGTCAATCAGGAAATGGCCAATATTCGTAATCAGCCGCCTTTGCCGATTGAACCTGCGCCTGATTTTATGCCAGTTGAAACCTTTAATTATGCAGCGCACCAGATCAAAAGCCCATTTTTACCAAGTTCTCTGGCTGCTGAACTGAAAATTATGGCCGGGAAACGGGTTTATCCAAATTTGTCACGTCAGTTGCAACCACTAGAAAGTTATCCGCTAGAAACCTTGACCATGAAAGGCAGTATGCGTAATCAGGCGGGACAGATTCTGGCTTTAATCCAGACCCCTGATGGTGAGGTTGAGCGGATTCAGCGTGGCAGCTATATGGGACTTAATCATGGTCGTGTAATTGGAATTACACCGACACAGATCAATCTAATTGAGATTATTCCAGATGGCCGTGAGGGATATGTGGAACGTCCGCGAAGTCTGGTTCTCATTGGGCCGGCGCCATAAGGTTTTAAAGGAATAACAATGAATAAGAGTATTAAAGAATTTATTTTTGGGGATGCTAATACAATGAATCGTGTGTTTCGTCAGTTTTCAATGGGTGCTGTTGCGATTGCGGTGATGCAAGCAGCCAGCGCACAAGTGGCCGTAACGAATGTGGTACCTATGCAGCTTCCTGGTCAGGGAACTGAAATTCGGGTGATGTTTAATGGTTTACCACCTCAACCACAAGCCTATCAATTAGAATCACCGTCACGTTTGATTCTGGACTTTGACAAGGCCCAACAGAATTTAAAACAAAGTAAAATTCCGGTCGCAACGCGTGAAGCCAGTTCGGTCGATGTTACTTCGGATGCACAGCGTGCCCGTTTGACGGTTAATCTGACAGATGCAGGTGCCTTTACCACTCGAGTAGAAGGCAATACTTTTATTCTTAAAATTAACTCGGCAACTCCTGTAGCCATGGCTCAACCTGTGCAGCAACAGTCAGCTCAGGGTATTAGCAATATTGGTTTCCAGCGCGGTGCGCAAGGTGAAGGCCAGGTCGTTATTGATCTATTAGGAAATAATACTCCTGTTGATGTACAGCAGCAGGGTACCAAGGTTATTGTGCGCACTTTAGGTTCCAAGATTCCGGCTCATTTGACCCGCCGTCTTAATGTGACTGATTTTGCGACTCCGGTATCAAGTGTGGATGCTGTGAATCAAAATGGTTCAGGAGTCATTACGATTCAGTCTGCGGAAAGTTATGAATATATGGCTTATCAGACTGATAACAAGCTGACCATCAGCTTGAAACGACCAGAAGCCAAGAGTCCATTGCGTCCTAAAACCGTTGCCTATACCGGTAAGAAGATTTCTTTAGATTTTCAGGATATCGAAGTCCGTCGTGTATTACAGCTCCTGGCAGATTTTACCGATATCAATATGGTGGCTGCAGATAGTGTACAAGGTAACATTACCTTGCGCTTGAAAGAGGTACCTTGGGATCAGGCGCTGGACATTGTGCTGAAAACCAAAAATCTGGATAAACGCCGCAATGGCAATGTGATCTGGATCGCACCAGTTACAGAGCTGATAAAGGCTGAAGAGGAAGAAGCTAAGGCGATTAAGCAGAGTGTTGCACTTGCGCCTATCCAGACGGAATATATGCAGCTCAGTTATGCCAAAGCCGCTGATATTGAGAAACTGATTACGCAGAATAAAGGCGCATCTAGTTCAGGCGGCTCGAGCAGTACGAATAATAATGAGGGTGGGGAAAGTTTATTAAGTTCCCGTGGTTCTGTGTCTGTTGATGCACGAACCAATACCATTATTGTCAATGATACCCAGCTCTTTATTGATAAAATTCGTAATATGGTAGATCTGCTCGATGTACAGGTGAAGCAGGTGATGGTCGAAGCGCGTATTGTTCGAGCTACCACTGACTTTACCAAAGAGATGGGAGTGAAATGGGGAATTCTGTCTCAAGGGATTACCAACAATGATAGTCTTCTGGTCGGTGGTAGTGACACGACGTTATGGGATCTCAGAGATCCTAAAGAAAATGATTTGGGTGGATATACTTATGAGATTCAGCGTCCACAAAACCTGAATGTAGATTTGGGGGTAACCAGTCCAGGTGCCAGTCGTATCGCCTTTGGCTTAATCAGTCTCTCTGATTTTATGCTGGATCTTGAGTTGTCTGCACTTCAGGCAGATGGCTATGGTGAGGTGATTTCTACCCCTAAAGTACTGACTGCGGACAAGCAGAAAGCAACTGTTGCCTCTGGTTCTCAAATTCCGTATCAGTCAGCAGAGGGTGGTGGTGCGAATGCAGTATCTACTACGGAATTTATTGATGCTACGCTAAGTCTGGATGTCACACCAAGCATTACGCCAGATGGCAAAGTACAGATGGAACTCAATATTACTAGTGACTCACCGGGTAACCCGACACCGACTGGACAGCTCACTATTAACAAAAACCAGATCACTACCAATGTCTTGGTGGACAATGGCGAAACCGTGGTTCTGGGCGGTATTTTCGAGCAAGAAACCCGTAATGCGCAAACCAAGGTGCCATTCCTGGGGGATATTCCTTATGTAGGACGTTTATTCCGTAAAGATTTAAAGTCGGATAATAAACGTGAGCTACTGATTTTCGTTACACCTCGAATTGTTAATGACAGTGTTTCAAGAAATCATTAATATATTTTGAATTTAACAAAACGAATAGGTGACTCCTTGCCAAGCAAAGAGTTTGAAACCCTGCCAAATATTTATTTGGTAGGGCCGATGGGGGCCGGTAAAACAACAGTAGGACGACATCTCGCAGAATTGTTAGGGCGTGAATTTCTAGACAGTGATCATGAAATTGAACGTAAAACAGGCGCGACCATTCCCTGGATTTTTGAAAAAGAAGGGGAGCAGGGTTTCCGTGACCGTGAAACTGCTGTCATTAATGACCTTACCTCACGTCCCCATCTGGTTTTAGCCACCGGCGGTGGTGCCATTACTCAGACCTTAAACCGGGATTATCTGAAACAGCGCGGAATTGTTGTCTATCTCTATACGCCGGTTGAAATTCAACTGCAACGCACCTATCGCGATAAAAACCGTCCCCTCCTTCAAGTCGAAAATCCGGAACAAAAGTTGCGTGATTTACTGGCAGTTCGTGATCCCTTGTATCGGGAAGTGGCACATCATATTATTGAGACCAATCAGGGTGCTGCACGAGATCTGGCGCAGCGGATTCTCAATCTCATTGTTTCTAAAAATTAAGTTCATTGAATCAAGTGGTTAATCAAGCATGCAAACCTTATATGTAGAACTCGGAGAACGTCGTTATCCTATTTTTATTGGAAGCGATCTGGATCCACAGGCCTTATTGGCTCCCTATATTCAGGGCAAGCAAGTGATGATTGTGAGTAATACCACAGTTGCACCACTTTATTTGCAGCGTTATCAAACTGCAATTGAAGCTCTAGACAAACGTGTTGCGACTTGCATTTTGCCTGATGGTGAAAAATATAAGGATAGCCAGCATCTAAACCTGATTTTTGATGCGCTGCTTGAAGCCGGGTTTAACCGCGATTGTACTGTACTAGCATTAGGTGGTGGCGTCATTGGGGATATGGCCGGATTTGCCTCGGCCTGCTTCCAGCGCGGAGTGTATTTTATTCAGGTACCGACCACCTTGCTGTCGCAGGTCGATTCTAGTGTGGGTGGAAAAACCGGGATCAATCATCCCCTGGGTAAAAACATGATTGGCGCTTTCCAGCAGCCGCAGGTGGTGCTGGCAGATATGTCGCAGCTTGCTACTTTACCGGACCGTGAGCTTTCAGCAGGACTGGCTGAAGTGATTAAATATGCTTTACTTGGTGATGAATCATTTATGGTCTGGCTGGAAGCGAATATGGAAGGCCTGATTGCTCGTGATGAGCAGTTGCTTGCCGAAGCCGTTTACCGTTCATGTGCACATAAAGCGCGGATCGTAGCCAATGATGAGAAAGAGCAGGGTGAGCGTGCATTGCTGAACCTGGGCCATACCTTTGGACATGCGATTGAATCCTACCTGGGTTATGGGGTGTGGTTACATGGTGAGGCGGTTGCCACCGGTATGGTGATGGCTGCGGATCTGTCACAGCGTATGGGCTGGATTTCTCAAGAAGATTTAGAACGTACAAAAAAAATCATTTCTCGTGCCAAACTTCCTGTGGTTTGTCCTAAAATCCCTCTGGATGATTTTCTGGCCTATATGGCCCATGACAAAAAAGTCTTGAATGGACAATTGCGTCTGGTGTTGTTAAAGCAATTAGGCCAAGCAGTAATTACTCGAGAATTCGATTTCGAGTTAATGAAACAGACAATTTTAGCCAATCAGGTATAGGTTTAGTTTTATGGCAGCGTTACATACTCCTTGGCAAAAGGTTCAGCATTATTTCTGGCTGGTCTGTGGAGTAGGCTGTCTTTTTGCTGCCTTGATTTTCTGGGCAGCTACTGATTCAGATGAAGTCATTGAAATTGAAAAAAAACCTGAAACCGAAGTCCAGTTGCAGATTCAGCCAGAAAAAGTCGCAACAATGACCCATCTTGGTGCACTTTCTGATGAAGTGAAACCACTTGACCTGACCACGCGTACTATCGTGAATGCCAGTCATGAACCGGAATTTCGCGGTACCAAGTTTGTTAATGAAGCGAAAAACCAGCATGCAATTGAATTGTTTCGCGTGACCAATGAAGCAATATTAAAAAGTTTCCTTAAAAAACAGCCAGATCGTAAGCCTTTTATTTACTTAAGAATATCGGGTGAAAATCAGCCAGAGCAATATGTGTTGTTATATGGTCAATTTAAGACTGCGGCACAAGCGAATCAGGCGCTTTCAACCCTCAATTTGAATTTACCTGCTTCGGTCAAGCCTAAAGTGGTACAAATCAAGCAGTATGTCAGTCTGGTAAATAGTCTGGGTTCAGAAGAATTAGCCAGTAATCAAAAGCTTTACGAAATTCATTTGAAAAATGTGCCTTTGCCAAAAATAGATGAATCGGCACGAATCAGACAGCAAACCCAGCCGGAAATCAAACTGCGTAGTCCTGATGCCGCTACAACCAGTACCACAATTGTGCGTCGTGACACCTCTGGAAATGTGGTCGATGTGCAGAAATCTGAAAGCGCTGTAGAGAGTATGCCCCAACCGCAAAACAACTCTCGTCCTAGTCAGAACACTAATCCTCGTCCTCAAAATAACGAGATTAGTGATCCATTTAATTAGTCCGGTCTAAAATAGCGCACCTAGAAAATTAAAGAATCAAAAATGAGCGCTTTTGGTGCAAAAAATGCACATTGAAAATCACCTATCTAGCGCTTATCTGCGCTAAATCTTTGTCATCTGTATAGTTTTCATTTTTGCTCTGTTTATTGGCATGGAATTTGCTTTATTGGTGCATGAATTGAATTAATCTCCCTGTTTTAGCGCGAAAAATGATTCGATGACACTATGTGAATGTCATATTTATTCCTGATTTTTATGTTATTCATCAGCAAAATAAACTTTATTTTTTATGCATTCTGTCTGAAAAAGGACTACGCTGAAGAAATAGAGAACAATGTTTTTGCTCTATCAAGACAGTCTTCGAAAGTTCATTAAACGCAGCGCAGAGAAGAATTTAGATTGTTTAACAGCCTATTGAGGCTTCGTGAAAGAAGGGTACGCTATGCACATGCCATCGCCTAATAATGTAGCTCCCGCTCAAGGTTTATACCAACCGGATGAGTTTAAAGATAACTGTGGTTTCGGTTTAATTGCCCATATGCAGGGTGATGCAAGCCATGATCTCGTCAAGACTGCGATTCATAGTTTGAGTTGCATGACCCACCGTGGTGGTATTGCCGCAGATGGCAAGACTGGAGATGGTTGTGGTTTGCTCTTGGCGATGCCAAAAAAATTCTTCCGTGAAGAAGCAAAACGCTTAAGCGATACCACCTTAAGTGAAGTCTTTGCTGTAGGTTCGGTATTCCTGAATCTTGATCCTGCGCTTGCGGCACATGCCAAACAGGTTTTAAACAAAGAGATTGAAGCTGAAGGTTTGATCGTTCTGGCCTGGCGTGTGATTCCAACCAATGTCGATGCCCTAGGTGAAATTGCTTTGCAATCGATGCCAGCATTTGAACAGATTATTGTTAATTGCCCGATGGGCGTGACTGAGGTTGAATTTAACCGTAAGTTATTCCTGGCGCGTCGTCGTGCAGAACAATTGTTGGTGAATGATACGTCTTTCTATGTCACTACTTTATGTTCAACGGTGATCAGCTATAAAGGCTTGATGATGCCAGAAGCGATTGCAGATTTTTATACAGATCTGGCAGACCCGCGTCTGGAATCGCATATTGTGGTGTTCCATCAGCGCTTCTCGACCAATACCTTGCCTCGCTGGCCGTTGGCACAGCCGTTCCGTTACCTCGCACACAATGGTGAAATCAATACTATTACTGCGAACCGTAACTGGGCCATGGCACGTGTACCAAAATTTGAAAATCCGTTATTGCCCGGTTTAACAGAATTGAATCCGATTGTGAACCGTACCGGTTCGGATTCTTCGAGCCTGGACAACATGCTGGAGATTCTGGTCGGTGGTGGCATGGATCTGTTTCGTGCCCTCCGTATGCTGGTTCCGCCTGCCTGGCAGAATGTGGAAACCTTAGATGCTGACTTGCGTGCCTTCTATGAATTCAACTCAAAACATATGGAAGCCTGGGATGGTCCTGCAGGTCTGGTGATTCAGGATGGCCGACATGCGATCTGTATGCTGGATCGTAACGGTCTGCGTCCTGCGCGTTGGGTCATTACCAAAAATGGTTATATCACGCTGGCTTCTGAAATTGGCGTCTGGGGTTATCAACCTGAAGATGTCATTTCTAAAGGACGTGTTGGCCCCGGCCAAATGCTGGTAATCGACACACAAACCGGCAAGGTGCTGGATACGCAAGATGTCAATAATCATCTGAAACGTATGCGTCCATACCGCGAATGGTTACGTGAAAATTCTGTGCGTCTGCAAGGTAGTCCAGAGCTGGAAGAATATTTATGTGATCAAGGCTTAAAAGGTGATGGCCTGAAAGCGGCACAGAAAATGTTCATGGTGACCTTTGAAGAGCGAGACCAGTTGCTGCGCCCGATTGCCGAAAGTGGTCAGGAAGCGGTAGGCTCAATGGGTGATGATACCCCAATGGCGGTATTGTCACGTCAGGTACGTCATGTATCGGATTATTTCCGCCAGCAGTTTGCACAGGTGACCAACCCCCCAATCGATCCGCTACGTGAGTCGATTGTGATGTCACTGGAAACCTGTTTTGGCCGTGAACAAAATGTATTTGAACAGGGTCCTGAACATGCTGATCGTCTGATCGTATCAAGTCCAGTACTATCCAATTCTAAAATGCATCAAATCCGTACCCTGGGTCGTGCCGGCTATGAAATTGCAGATATCGACCTGAACTATGCTGAATCTGAAGGTTTGGAAGCAGCAATTGCGCGTATCTGTGAAGAATCTGCTCAAGCGATTCGTGATGGTAAAACCTTACTGGTACTTTCCGACAAGAAAATCCGTGAAGGCTACTTACCTGCCAATGCATTCATGGTGACCGGTGCTGTGCATCATCACCTGATCAAGACTGGTTTACGTACCGATGCGAATCTGATTATTGAAACCGGTTTTGCCCGTGATCCCCATCAGTTTGCAGTGCTACTTGGTTTTGGTGCAACTGCGATCTATCCATATCTGGCCTATGACGTGATCAATGATCTGGTCGCCAAAGGTGAGTTGTTGGGTGATCCGATTTATGCACAAAACAATTTCCGTAAAGGGATTGAAAAAGGTCTACTGAAAGTACTTTCGAAAATGGGTATTTCTACGGTTGCCTCTTACCGCGGCGGTCAGTTGTTTGAAGCAGTGGGCTTATCTAATGAAGTGGTGGATAAATGCTTCATCGGTGTGCCAAGTCGTATTCAGGGTGCCACTTTTGTCGATCTTGAAAATGATCAGAAACAGTTGGCGGATATTGCCTGGAAAAACCGTAAGCCAATTGATCAGGGCGGCTTGCTGAAATTTGTATTCGGCAAGGAATACCATGCCTTTAATCCGGACGTGATCAACTCGCTGCATAAAGCAGTGCGTTCGGGTAATTATGCGGACTTTAAAGAATATGCAGAACTGGTGAACAACCGTCCGATCGCAACGATCCGTGACTTATTCAAACTGAAAACAGACAATTCGATTCCAGTCGAACAAGTGGAATCTGTGGAAGAGATCCTGCCTCGCTTTGACTCTGCCGGCATGTCTTTGGGTGCATTGTCACCTGAAGCGCACGAAGCGATTGCGATTGCCATGAATACGATTGGCGGTCGTTCAAACTCGGGTGAGGGCGGTGAAGATCCAGCGCGTTACGGCACTATCCGTAACTCGAAAATCAAACAAATTGCATCGGGCCGTTTTGGTGTAACGCCTGCTTATTTAACATCAGCAGAAGTTCTCCAGATTAAAGTCGCGCAAGGTGCAAAACCAGGTGAAGGTGGTCAGTTGCCGGGTGGTAAAGTGAATGGTCTCATTGCCCGTTTACGTTACTCTGTGCCGGGCGTTACCCTGATTTCGCCACCTCCGCATCATGACATCTATTCAATTGAAGATTTATCACAGTTGATCTTTGATTTAAAACAGGTTAACCCACAGGCGATGGTGTCAGTTAAGCTGGTTTCTGAACCGGGTGTCGGTACGATTGCGGCAGGTGTAGCGAAAGCGTATGCCGATTTCATTACCATTTCTGGTTATGATGGCGGGACAGCGGCTTCTCCACTTTCTTCAATTCATCATGCAGGTTCACCGTGGGAACTGGGGCTTTCTGAAGCGCATCAGGCCCTTCGTGTGAATGACCTGCGTGGTAAAGTTCGCGTACAGACAGATGGCGGTTTAAAAACCGGTCTGGATGTTGTCAAAGCAGCAATTCTGGGTGCAGAAAGCTTCGGCTTTGGTTCAACCCCAATGATCGCATTGGGTTGTAAATACCTGCGTATCTGCCACTTGAATAACTGTGCAACCGGTGTGGCAACCCAGCAAGACCATTTACGTCAAGAGCATTATATTGGCGAGCCACAAATGCTGATCAACTTCTTCACTTTTATTGCTGAAGAAACCCGTGAATGGCTGGCAGCACTTGGTGTGTCGAGTCTGAAAGACCTGATTGGCCGTACGGATCTGCTGGAAGTCTTGCCAGGTGAAACTGCAAAGCATGCACATCTTGATTTAAGCAAATTGCTTGAGTCACATCCTGCTGCAGAAGGTAAAGCACAGTACTGCGAAGTACAGGGCAATGCACCATTCGATAAAGGGATTCTGGCAGAGAAAATGGTGGATGAGATTCTGCCTGCGATTGAAGCGGGAACTGGCGGTGAATATAGCTTTACGATCGGTAACTGTGACCGTTCGATTGGTGCCCGTCTGTCTGGTGAAATTGCGAAACGCTATGGCAACCTGAGCATGGAAGCCCATCCGGTGAAAGTTCACCTGAATGGTACTGCGGGTCAGTCACTGGGTGTCTGGAATGCTGGTGGTCTGCATATCAGCCTGGAAGGCGATGCCAATGACTACGTTGGTAAAGGCATGGCAGGTGGACGACTCTCGATCTTCCCGCCAAAAGGCTCGCCATTCCAGACGCAAAATACTGCGATTATTGGGAATACCTGTCTGTATGGTGCAACCGGAGGTAAATTATTTGCTGCCGGTACGGCAGGCGAACGTTTCGCAGTACGTAACTCGGGTGCATTTGCCGTAATTGAAGGTGCAGGCGATCACTGCTGTGAATATATGACCGGTGGTATTGTGACAGTGCTGGGTAAAGTTGGACATAACTTCGGTGCGGGTATGACTGGTGGTTTTGCTTATGTGCTTGATCTGGATAATGACTTCGTTGATTATTATAACCACGAGCTGATTGAGCTGAATCGCATTTCAACTGAAGCGATGGAAGAGCACAAAGCCTTCCTGGGTCGTATTCTCGATGAACATATTAAAGAAACGGGTAGTGCTTGGGCGTACAAGATCCGCCATGAGTTTGACTTTTACAGCCGCAAGTTCTGGTTGGTAAAACCAAAAGCAGCCAACTTGCAAACGCTGTTAAAAACAACTCAAGCTGATCCACAATAATTCCACTACTGCAGAAACATAGGCAGATGTAAGGCAACTGTGAACCCCTTACATCTCCCCACGGAGAGAGACATGGCAGAACGCCTGAATAATGACTTTCAATTCCTGGATGTCGCACGCCAAGATCCAGAGAAAAAAGAGATTGATGTCCGCAAAGCAGAATTTGTGGAAATTTATAAGCCTTATACCGCGGAAATTGCAGCCAACCAGACGCATCGCTGCCTAGGTTGTGGTAACCCGTATTGTGAGTGGAAATGTCCGGTACATAACTACATTCCAAACTGGTTAAAACTGGTGTCTGAAGGCCGGTTGTTCCAGGCGGCTGAACTGTGTCATCAGACCAATACCTTGCCGGAAGTCTGTGGTCGTGTCTGTCCGCAAGACCGTCTGTGTGAAGGGGCGTGTACCCTGAACGACGGTTTCGGTGCGGTAACGATTGGTAATGCTGAAAAATATATCAACGACACTGCCTTTGCATTGGGCTGGCGTCCAGATATGTCCAATGTGAAATGGACAGACAGAAAAGTTGCGATCATTGGTGCAGGTCCTGCCGGACTTGGCTGTGCAGATATTCTGGTGCGTAACGGGGTAAAACCTGTAGTTTTTGACAAGCGTCCGGAAATTGGTGGTCTTTTAACGTTTGGTATTCCAGAATTCAAAATGGAAAAAGACGTGATGAAACGCCGCCGTGAAATCTTCACGGGTATGGGGGTGGAATTCCGCCTGAATACTGAGATTGGTACAGATATCACCATTGATCAGCTACTTTCTGATTACGATGCGGTATTCATGGGTATGGGCACCTATACTTATATGAAAGGTGGTTTTGCCGGTGAAGACCTTGATGGTGTGTATGATGCGCTGGATTTCTTGATTGCAAATGTCAACCGTTGCCAAGGCTGGGAAAAAGATCCATCGGAATACATCAGTGTTGAAGGCAAAAAAGTCATCGTTTTAGGCGGTGGTGATACGGCTATGGACTGTAACCGTACTTCGATCCGTCAAGGTGCTGAGTCGGTAGTTTGTGCTTACCGTCGTGATGAAGAAAATATGCCGGGTTCACGTCGTGAAGTAAAAAATGCGCGCGAAGAAGGTGTGGAATTCCAGTTTAACCGCCAGCCAATTGAAATTGTGGGTGAAAATGGCAAGGTTACGGGTGTGAAATTTATTACTACTCAGCTAGGTGAGCCAGACAGTCGTGGTCGCCGTAGTCCAGAGCCGATTCCAGGTTCAGAAGAAATTCTGCCGGCGGATGCAGTTCTGCTGGCTTTTGGTTTCCGTACCAGTCCAGCAGACTGGTTCACCGATGTGGAAATCAATCTGGATGGTTCAGGTCGTGTCGTTGCCGCTGAGCAGCAGCAATACAAATTCCAGACCTCGAATCCAAAAATCTTCGCTGGTGGTGACATGGTTCGTGGTTCTGATCTGGTGGTAACCGCAATCTGGGAAGGCCGTCAGGCAGCTGAAGGTATTCTGGATTATCTAGATGTTTAACAGTTGAAAATTCACTGAAATCATTCAAACAACCCGCTACGGCGGGTTTTTTAATCTTTGAGGAGTTTGAGTCCTAAAATGGAAAGCATTAAAAATATTATAAAAAGTAACAAAACTTTAGAAAATAGTGTTTAAAATCAAATTAATTATATAAATATCAATAAAGAATTGAGGACGAGACATCATGCGTGTATTAAAACAATCTCTCATAGCTTTGATGCTGGCCAGTACCTTGACCCTGAGTGGCTGTGGCTATAATACCTTGCAAGTCAAAGATGAAGCAGTAACCGCAGCCTGGTCGGAAGTTCAGAACCAGTATCAGCGCCGTGCCGATCTGGTACCTAATCTGGTCAATGTAGTCAAAGGCTATGCCTCGCATGAAGAGCAGGTTTTAACGGAAGTGACCCAAGCACGTGCCAATGTTGCCGGCCTGAAAGTAGATCGTGAAGTACTGGAAGATCCTGAACTGTTTCAGCGCTATCAGGAAGCACAGGCGCAGATGACCAGTGCCTTGTCACGTCTTTTGGCTGTCACTGAAAATTATCCGGATCTGAAAGCCAACCAGCAGTTCCGTGATCTGCAGGTACAACTGGAAGGAACTGAAAACCGGATTGCTGTGGCACGTAACCGTTACATTACCACGGTTCAGGACTTTAACTCTTATGCACGTCAGTTCCCGCAAGTCATGACTGCCAAAGTGATCGGAATGGAGCCTAAACCGAACTTTAGCGCCGAGCAAAGTGCCCAGAAAGCTCCCACGGTTTCTTTTGAATAATGACTGACTTGTAAATAAGCGAGAAATCAGATGTCTGAGATGCTGCTGAAATACTGTGCCGGGTTGCTCCTCATGTTGGGCATGGGGATGGTAGCGCCTGTGTCAGCAGAAACAGCCACAGCTACGGATACTGAAGAAGTGATCGTGGCCCGTGAAATTTTGCAGCCTAAAGCGGGTCAAAATGTTCCAGCTCAAAAAAGTGGACTTGAAACAGAAACTGCAGCAGCATCACAGCCACAAATTGCCAATGATATGGCTGAAGGGCAGCTGCAGCGCGACTTGCCAAGCCTGAACCAACCTATTATTGACCAAGCCAATATACTCAGTGCCACTGAAAAACAGCAACTCAGTCAGCGTATTCTGAAACTTTATGAGGAAGGAAAAGGCCAGATTGGTGTAGTGATTGTACCAACGACTGGCCAGGAAGATATTTTTGATTATTCCATGCGGGTGGCGGAGGCCTGGCAGCTTGGTTCGGCTAAACGGGATAATGGTTTATTAATGACAATTGCTATCAATGATCGCCGTATTCAGATCTTGACCGGTTATGGTCTGGAAGGGGTGCTGCCCGATATCGTGGCAGGCCGTATTATTCATGACACCATCACGCCGTATTTTAAGCAGGGCCAGTATGCGCAAGGGATTGCTGCAGGCCTGACTGAAATTGAGCGGATTTTAAATCTTGATCCTGAAATTGCAGCACAGGCGGCCGATGAGCTTAAAGAGCGTCAGGAACAGGCTTATCAGGCACAAAAAGCCAGCAAGGCGACGTTCAGTAGTGTGCTGTTTATTATTGTCGCAGGTGTCATAGGTTCCATGATTTTCGGCAGAAAACTAAGCGCTGCGACTGCCGCAGTTGCAGGGACTGCTGCCGGTCTGGTAAATGGCATGGGGCTGCTTGCAAGTTTGATGATTGGCGCAGGTATTTTCTTTTTATTGATCACCTCTATAGCCCAGCTGATTTTACATGCCTTTTTGGCTGGTGGCGGTCGAGGCGGCGGTAGTGGCCGTGGTGGTTTTGGTGGCGGCGGCTTCGGCGGTGGCGGTGGAGGTTTTGGCGGGGGAGGAGCATCAGGCTCATGGTAACAACTACAGATACAACAGATATAGTCACGCAGCCCAAACTGGAAGAACATGCACAGCCAAGCTTTAAACGCTGGCTCAAGCATTTCTTTTATATGCCGGCAACCAAGCGCTTTTTTTCCAAGCAGGATCAGCATGCGATTGCAGTGGCGGTGGAAGAAGCAGAGCATGGACATGTGGGAGAGATTCAGGTGGTGATTGAAGGGTGTTTACCTTCACGATCTGCTTATTATCAGGATACGCTCTGCCGTGCGCGACAGTTATTTGCTGAAATTGGCGTTTGGGATACTGAATATAACAGCGGTGTATTGCTCTATTTGAACCTGTGCGAGCACAAGGTGGAAATTGTGATTGACCGTGGAATTAAAGATGCAACGACCCAGCAAGTCTGGGATGAAATCTGCCAAAATATTATTCAGCATTTAGTCCAGCAGAAGTTTAAAGAAGGGGTAATTGAAGGGGTGAAGCAGATTGGTCTGGTTTTAGATCAGTACTATGATCGTAAAATAGATGATTTAAAGAATGAATTAGGGAATAAACCGATTATATTGGGGTGATTTTAGTCAACTAACTGACAAAATTTGTTAGTTAGTTACACAAAAGAAAACACAAAAATTACAAAAATAAAAATATTTTTTTAAAGTGCTGTTTTTTCTCTCAATTTTATTATAATAAAACTTGGCACACTTAGTGCTAAATATAAAATTAAGCTAAATGAGCTTTTCTTTAGGCTTATAAATAAACAAAAACATTTGTGGAGAATGTTATGAATACAGTACAAAAGGGTTTTACCCTTATTGAATTAATGATTGTTGTAGCAATTATCGGTATTTTGGCTGCGATTGCGATTCCTGCGTATCAGGATTATATCGCTCGTTCGCAAATGACTGAAGCTATGTCTTTAGCAAGTGGTTTGAAAACGAATGTAACAGAATCTTACGGTCAGTTAGGAGATTTTGCGGGTATTGATTCTGAAACAAACGGAATTCCTGCTGCTGCTGATATTACTGGCTCTTATGTTGATAATGTTGCTGTAGATGACGGTGTTATTACAGCGACTATGAAAGCTACTGGTATTTCTAAAGGTATTCAAGGTGGAACTTTAGTTCTTACCCCTACTGATGCAACTGGTTCAGTTACTTGGGAATGCAAGTCAACTGATATTGAGCAAAAATATTTACCAAAAGCTTGTATAGGTACTTAAGGTGTAAATAAAAAAAGGTTGCTTCGGCAACCTTTTTTATTTGTTTTTTTTAAATCATTAAATGCCTTGGCAAGTTGTTGGTAATAAATGTTGGGAAATATGATTAGACATACAATCCCATTGGCTTACCCTTGGATTGGCAATGTCGGTGCTCATTCCAAAGTTTAAAGTTTTAGATAATAGTCCATTTGAAACATTTGAATTCTTGAATGTAATTTCGAGATTGCATTCTGTTCCATTTCTAGTGGTCACATTTATACTTGCTAAAAAATGACTTTGTATGGCTGTAGGAGCTGTCAAGCCAAGGTCAGTAAGTGTAGGACAGGCTCCTGTTTGCCAAAAAGTATCACTAACTTGGTTTTTAAAGCTAGAGGCTAAGGTTAAAGCCTCAGTAACTTGAGAGCGTGCAATGTAATTTTGATAAGCAGGAATCGCGATAGAAGTTAAAATCCCAATAACTGCTAGCACCACCATTAATTCAATTAACGTGAAGCCAGATTGGATTTTTTTCATTTTTACTTTCTAAATACTTTAAATGATATAATTTTTTATGCAAAAATCATTCCATGAATTAAATATATAAAAATCAATAAATTATTATTTTTAATAAGAAATTGAATGTCAAATTGTGACAATTTTTGCATATATGTATCATTTTGTATTTTAATTATTGCTGGCTAAGTGTCTGCTTTTTATTAGAAGGAAATAAAATGCAAGTAGATAAAAGAGCAAGATACTTTTTATCACATTTAGCTGGTTCAGTTATTGTCGCCTGTATTCTACTCACAGTTATTTTTCTAATTTGGTATCCCTCACCTCTTGCTTAAGCAGTGGGCATAAATCATATTATTTATATGTTGATTGTTATCGATATTACTATCGGACCAGTTTTAAGTTTACTTATATATAAAGAAGGTAAAGAAAGTTTAGTTTTTGATTTGAGTGTAATTGTTATTTTACAAGTTTTGGCATTATTTTACGGTGTTTATAATATTGCTCAAGGTCGTCCAGCTTGGATTGTTTATTATAAAAATAGTTATGAATTGATTCGACATTCGGATGTGATTGTTGAATCGAATCTAAGTAAATCAAGCTCTTGGTTGGGGCCAAAATATGCACGGGTTAAATTAAGTTCAGACCCTAAAAAATTTTCACAGAAACTTTCATTGGAGCTTTCAGGTTTTAGCTTGGCATATATTCCAATTGATAATATTAAAGATGATATGAAAAAATATGCATTACCTATAAAAAAAGCTTAGTAAATACAATGGCCCAAGTATGGTAAGTCATAATCCCCAAGCTCAATATTTCTTTCCAATGAAAGCTTCATTTGAAGATATGATTGTTTTGGTTGATGATAGTTATCAACTAATAAAAATCGTTAACCTCCGTCCTTGGTAATAAAGCCGGGGTAAAGCAAATTCAGAACTTTTAAAAAAGCAGATTACCCAAATCTACTTTTTTGTTTATCATGTGCCCAACATCCACCGCCTGCTATTTCCATGAAATTCACGCTCGCCCTTATCGCAGCAATTCTCATCTCCCTCGCGTGGCTCATGCCCATTCACTACCGCCCTTGGGTTACTTATACAGGTGAGCTGTATGCCTTTTTTGCGCTATTTGTATTAGCTGCAATTTGCTTAAAAGATAAATTAAAAATACCCGCCATAACCTTACCTTTGTTGCTACTCGCCTGTGTCCCGCTTATACATTTGCTGGCAGGACAAGTGTTTTTCTTTAGCACCGCCATGATGGGCTTCATTTTTGTCTTTAGCTTTTGGCTGGCAAGCGTGCTGGGTTATCACCTGTCAACCGGAAACTATAGCCGGGAAGAAACCTTCACTAATTTGAGCTACGTGTTTCTAGCTTCAGGTACTGTCACGGGCATCATTGCACTTTGCCAATGGACAAATCTGGATTCAATATTGCCAGGCATGGTGAATATCAGTGGTACTCAACGGCCCTATGCCAACTTCGCCCAGCCAAATAATATGGCAACTTTTTTAGTCATGGCATTGATGAGCTGTTTGTACCTCTATGAAAAGAAAAAAATCCAGACCAAGTGGCTGTTTGCCTGCGCTGCTGTGATTATTATGGGAGTGGCTTTAAGCCAGTCACGTACTGCCTGGGTAGCTGCAATTGCCATCATGCTCTATTTAGCTTTCTATCAATATAAAGGCATTATTCGCCTGAAATGGTATTACAGCATCGCTTGGCTCATCTTCTTTATTGCCTGTGTTGTGGCCTTTCCTTTACTCAGTCAGTTGGCTGCGCAGGCAATGGATACGGACGTAGTTCAAAGCCGGGATGTAGTAGCGCGTGCTACCGGCGATATGTCACGCCTCGCGATCTGGGAGCAAATGATCGCTGCAATTCAGGCGCAGCCATGGTTTGGCTATGGCTGGTATCAAACCAGTGTCGCTTTTGTCTCGATTAGTGATACCGTTCAAGGTCCGGTCTGGATTCGTAGCGCACATAATTTTATTCTGGACTTTTTGCTCTGGAATGGACTGATCATCGGTCTGCCTTTCTTGGCATATTTTGGTTATTTGGGCTATCAGTTACAGCGCTGGGTGGATACGCCAGAATCTGTCATCGGGATCTTGATGATCGGGGCTTTTGTAACACATGCCATGTTTGAGTTTCCACAGCATTATGCCTATTTCCTGCTGCCAGTCGGTTTTATTCTGGGTACGGTTCTGGCACAAAATCCAAAAATTAAAATAATAGTTATGCCCTCAAGCGGCATGAAATTCATTTTTGCTGTTGGGTTGCTTTTATTGATTGTGATTTATCGCGACTATGATGTTGCGGTGCCAAAGCTTGGACAAAGTATTCGTTATGAAAAACAGCCGGAAAAAATCACCAATGAAAAACCAATTTATCTGCTGACCGAGTTTAATCATCGTATTGCCTGGATTCGTTTAAATCCTTATAGCGAAGCATCTGCTGAGCAGATTAAGGAAGGTGAACAGATGGTGTTAACTTACCCTACCAAATATAATCTGATCAAATATGCCAAACTTTTAGCTTTTAATGACTATGAGGTGGAAGCCAAGCATCAGTTGCAGCGCTTAAAAACCATTCAAAAGACTGAACTGAGTTATGATGAACTAATGCAGGATATGCCACGCTAAATACAAAAAAGCCAGCAGATGCTGGCTTTTTTAATTTAATTCTAGTTTTAGAGCTGGCTTTGGATATAGTTTTCGATACCTACACTTTCAATCAGATCAATTTGCGTTGTAGTCCAGTCCAGATAATTTTCTTCTTTTTCCAGGATTTCCTGAACCAGATCGCGGGTCACATAATCCATCTGAGTTTCAGCCAGTGCGACAGCTTTCTGGATCGCTTCGATATTTTCTTTGACTTTGCGCACATCACAATGCAGTACTTCTTGAGTATGCTGGCCGATATACAGTTTGCCCAGATTCTGCAAATTCGGCAAACCTTCCAAAAATAAAATACGTTCAATAATTTTATCGGCATGCTTCATCTGAACGATGGATTCTTTATATTCTGCCGAGCCCAGTTTCTCAATGCCCCAGTCATTAAACATGCGCGAATGCAAGAAATACTGGTTAATCGCGGTTAGGTGGTGATACAACACCTGATTGAGCTGGTTAATCACATCACGATTGCCTTTCATTACATCACTCCATTTAAACCTGTTTATCTTTCTAAGAAAGCGTTTTAACTCTGATAGTAAAGCAAGTCAGTGGACAATGGCGAGTAATTTATGGAACAGCAAATGAAAATCGCAATCGAATCCATCCAGACTCAGATAAGTGGCAATAAAAACCCGCCAGAGTCAGAGGCGGGGGAGGAGGAATGATCGAAGACCATTGATTTATGATTGTGTTTATAGTTCAGGCAGCCACTCCCAGGCGGGCTGCAATTTGTGATACTTCATCACTGATGATCATACGGGCTTCTGGCGCACAGCGGCCACAGCATGTACCCAAGTCCAGCATATCGCGCACATCACGATAACTTTCAGCGCCATTTGCAATAGCATCTTTAATGTCTTGATCTGTAATGCCACGGCATAAACAAACGTACATAGGACACAACCACAGTGATTAAATAAGATAAGTAATATTATTGATAATTGTTATCGTTTGTCAATAAAAATCATTTGAAATCTTTTTTATAATAATTGGTGATTTAGATAAAAGAAGATGATCTGAACGGAAATCCGAGTGTTATCCGGATTTCCACACAAAATAAGTGAATAATTTAGAACTGGGTCTTGAAATCTGGTTGCTTAATTAATGATATAAATCATTGATTAATGATGACAATACCATCCATTTCAACCAAAGCACCTTTAGGTAAACTGGCAACACCCAAGGCTGCACGGGCTGGATAAGGCTGGGCAAAATATTCGCCCATAATTTGATTCACCAGTTGGAAGTGCGATAAATCTGTCAGGAAAATATTCAGTTTGGCGATGTCTGCCAAAGAGCCACCCGCCGCTTCACAAACAGCCTTTAAATTGTCAAATACACGACGAATCTGGGCCTCAATGCCTTCAACCAGTTCCATACTATAAGGATCCAAGCCAATTTGACCAGATAGATAGAGGGTATCACCGACTAAAATGGCTTGCGAATAAGTGCCAATCGCAGCAGGGGCATTTTCAGTATGGATTACTTGGCGGGACATTAATTTCTCCTTTATCATCAACATACATCATATTCGATCGTTTCGGCTGACAAAAGCATTATCGTTTTAAATGATTAACTCGCTTTAGACGCTTCACTCAGAATGACGGGTTGGGACAGACGGGTAATTCGGGGAAAACCGAAATACATGCGCAGGTCACGGATGATCTGTGCAATCTGTTTGCGGTTATGGACTACGATATTGACGTAGGTCTGGTTATCTTGAGAGCGGACCATTTCTACACCGGAATGTGCTTTACGGCATTGATAGATCAGGTCAGAGATCTGTTCATCATCCATCACCAGGTCAATACAGAGATAGGCGGTAAAGCTGATATCGTCCAGATCATCGGCAGTCCATTGCAATGGCATGATGTTTTCAGGATGCTGATGCTGTTCATGCAGCAGGTTATGACAGCGTGAGCGGTGCACAATCAGGCCACGACGGGTCAAATGACCCTGAATCGGATCGCCAAGTACCGGATTGCAGCAATGTGCATATTTAACATCAACCCCTTCCGTACCCTGAATCAGGCGGCCTGAACTCGCAACATTCTGATGCTGGTCCTGGGCAAACAAATGATTGGCCACCAGTTGCGGTAATAAATCACCGACCGCGATCTGTTCAAAAAGTTGCTCTTTACTGGCAATGTGACGCCATTCCAGCAGGTTTTTCCAGTCAGCCTCGGTCAGATCCTGAATTGAGCGATGAAACAGTTTTAATGCACGATTCAGTGCCTGCTGTCCTACCAGACGCTGCTCGTCCAGATCCTGATCGCGCAAAATATTCTGGATTGCACGGCGGGCTTTTTGAGTATTGATAAAACTGAGCCAGTCGGGATTGGGTGTCGCGAGTACATCAGTAATGATTTCAACCACCTGACCACTAGCCAACGGCGTTGATAGCGGTTTGGTTTCATTATTGATTTTAGCGCCCACCGCATGGTTGCCAAGGAACAAGCTGGCGGCATAAGCAAAATCAACTGCTGTAGCACCTTGTGGTAATTCATGCAGGTGCCCATGCGGGGTATAGACCCAGATTTTTTCCTGATGCAGATAATCCAGTAATTCACTAAATGTGGTTTTGGCACATTCACCATCGACCAGTACATTGAGATTCTGCATTGACGCCTGAATCGCAGAACGACAGGCTTGTGGAGCATTTTCGCCCAAAACTACACCGAAACGTGCGGCTTTACGCATCAGTTCGGTTTGAATGGTTAAAGACAAAGTGGTCTTTTCGCCTTTCAGGCGCATCATTAGGGACTGGTTGCCACCGGGTAAGGGGCGACGGATATGGTCTTCATAGCTTTGAATCTTAAAGCTTTGGGTCAGAATCTCTGCGAGACGGTCACAATCGGCAATGCTCTGTAAGATAATTTCAAAAGCATGGCTATGCGTCAATTCTTGCAGGTCAATGTCATTTTTAACAAAATGACGAAGTAACTCGATATTGTTATTTTTCTTTTTAATGCGGCCTTGAATACCATTTTTCTGCAGCAGTTCGGTCAGGTTTTTTTCCCATTTGGCCTGATATTCACAGCGTTTCGGCTTGGTTTCCTGCAGGGCAGTCTGAACATTGTTGTACATATCCAGATCAAGATTTTGATAGCACAAATGCTCCAGATTGTCGGCCATTTCATTCATGCCGACAATACGTGCCATTGGAACAAAAATTTCAAAGGTTTCCCGGGCAATACGGGCACGTTTGTCTGGGCGTAGCGCTTCCAGGGTGGTCATGTTGTGATAGCGGTCAGCCAGTTTCACAATAATGACACGCGGATCCTGTAAGGTCGCTTGCAGAATTTTCCGGAAAGAAGCTGCTTTATTATATTCTTTATCGCTAGAATGACTCAGTTTGGTCACGCCATCGACCAGTTCTGCGACTGTATTGCCGAATTTTTCAGCAATATCGTCTTTACTGTACTCAGTGTCTTCAATCACGTCATGCAGCAGGGCAGCCATTAAGGTTTCAGTATCCAGACGCATATGCGCCAAAATGCAACTGACCGCAATTGGATGCAGAATATAAGGTTCGCCACTTTTGCGAATAATGCCGTCATGGGCGATATCTGCATAATCACAGGCCGCAAGCACACGTTCAACGTCGTTTTCACTTAAATACGCGTCGATAATGATCTTTAGCTGTTGCTTGGCTTGACTGACCTGTGGGCCTGGCATAAAACACCTTTAAAACTGAATTTTTTACAAATTAAACCGAGAAAGCTCTAATGAAATGCAAAGTACAGAGCTGATTAATTTTTACTATAAAAAGTAGAAAATCTCTAGCAGTTTGCATGAGCTAACCCTTATGTTATAACCGTTCTGGTATAAATATAAAAGTCACATAACAAAAAAAGCCTAGTTTTAAACTAGGCTTTTTGATTGACGATCTCTTATTGGAAAGAAAAACCGTCTAAGTTCAGATTGTTTGCAGAAAGTGCAAGGTCCAGACTTGATGTCTGATAGTCTTGATCACGTTGCTTCAAAATATCTTTTGATACATGACCTGCAGCGATTTCACGTAAAGCAACAACAGTCGGTTTGTCATTGTCCCATTCTACAGTTGGTTCAATGCCTTGACGCGCCAATTGACGCGCACGCTTGCTTGCCACTAGTACAAGCTCAAAGCGGTTGTCTACATGGTCTAAACAATCTTCAACGGTGACGCGTGCCATAAGAATTCTCGTTTGAATAATAAATTTTAACAGACTGCACAGTATAAAAGGCTTTGTCTATAGACTCAAGTTTTAATCACTGCTCAGTCGGCGTGATCAGTTTCTGAATTAGCTTTTCATGACGGTTGGCTTGCTGGCTAAGCACCAGACGATTGGCAATAATCACTGCTTCCAGGTCATGCAGCGCCTTATTGAAGTCATCATTGATAATGATATAGTCAAAGTTGCTATATTGCTGCATATCTTCTACTGCGCAGCTCAGGCGATGTTCAATGACATCAACGGTATCAGTGCCCCGGTTAGACAAGCGTTCCCGCAAATCAAACTGGCTTGGCGGCAAGATAAAAATTTGTTTTGATTCAGGAAAAAGTCGACGAACCTGCTGTGCGCCCTGCCAGTCAATTTCCAGCAGTACATCATGGCCTTTAGCCAACTGTTCTTTCACCGTGGCCTGCGCGGTACCATAGTAATTACCAAATACTTCAGCGTATTCGATAAAACCACCTTCATTGACCAGATTTAAAAAATCTTCTTTGGTGGAGAAGTGATAATGCACGCCATCGAGTTCGCCAGGTCGTTGACCACGTGTAGTATGTGAAACAGAAACGTGAAGATTGTTGACACGCTCAAGTAGGGCTTTAACAAGGGATGTTTTGCCTGTTCCAGACGCTGCAGAAACGACAAACAAGAGACCCGACATGATATTTTTCCTGATATGATAAAATATCTTCTCTATTTTAGAGTAGAGCGGCTTTAAACTAAATAGTTGTCAGCCGATTGTTTACATTTATTTCAATTGAACCACTAAAAATGGTGTGAGTATTGAGGATTCTATGGAAATTGTTTTAGCCAACCCGCGTGGTTTCTGTGCTGGTGTGGATCGTGCCATTGCGATCGTGAACCGTGCCTTAGAATGCTTTAACCCACCAATTTATGTGCGTCATGAAGTGGTGCACAACAAATTTGTGGTCGATGACTTACGCCAGCGTGGTGCAATTTTTGTTGATGAGCTGGATGAAGTGCCTGACGATAATATCGTGATTTTTAGTGCACATGGTGTTTCGAAAGCCGTCCAGCTTGAGGCTGAACGCCGTGGTTTAAAAGTTTTTGACGCGACTTGCCCGTTGGTCACTAAAGTACATATTGAAGTGACGAAATATGCACGCGAAGGAGTGGAAGCCATTCTGATTGGGCATGAGGGACACCCAGAAGTTGAAGGTACCATGGGCCAATATGACAAGAAAAATGGCGGTGATATCTATTTAGTAGAAGACGAAGAAGACGTTGCTGCGTTAACTGTGCGAAATCCTGAAAAAGTAGCATTTGTCACTCAAACCACTTTATCAATTGATGATACGGCGAAAGTGATTGATGCCTTACGTCAAAAATTCCCAATGATCCAAGGCCCGCGTAAAGATGATATTTGCTACGCTACGCAAAACCGTCAGGATGCAGTGCGCGATCTGGCTGAACGTTGTGATGTAGTCTTAGTTGTGGGTTCACCAAATTCATCTAACTCAAACCGTTTGCGTGAACTGGCTGAACGTATGGGTAAATCTGCTTATCTGGTTGATAATGCCGATGAGCTCAAACAGGAATGGTTTGCAGAAAATATCCAGATTGGGGTAACAGCAGGCGCGTCAGCACCGGAAATTCTGATTAAGCAGGTCATTCAGCGGTTACAGGACTGGGGTGCCCAAGCACCACATGAGCTGGATGGGCGAGAAGAGAATATTACATTCAGCCTACCGAAAGAGTTACGTATTCCTGTAATCCAAGGCTAGACTGTTAACTGCTTAACATTCTGTTTTTTATTTAAAAATAAACAGATGGCTGTGAACTGACAGTTATCTGTTTTTTTATGCCTTTTATCTGTTCTGTGTAGTTTTTGTAATTTTAATAAGTAATAGTTTAAATGGGTGAATATGAGGCCCAAGGGGGAGGAAGTATGTATAAAAGCCAAGGATTTACTTTAATTGAGTTAATGATCACGATTGCGGTGTTGGCGATTATTGCAGGAATAGCTGCTCCTTCTTTTGGAAATATGATGACACAACAAAATCTCAAGAAAAGTACTAATGAACTCATCGGAGTATTGCAAGAAGCACGCTCTAAAGCTGTTTTAGAACGTCGGAATGTAAAGATTGAGCTCAAGTCTGTAGAAACACCAACTCGGGTAGCAAATACTGATACGGTTTTAAATTGGATGCCTTATGGCTCCACCACATTACTTCCAAGTAGTGCAACAGAAATTACATATGGATTTAATGGCGGTGTAGTTGGTGCAACTACAGATACGACATTTATCTTATGTAGTAATTCGGGCGGAATATCTCAAACTATTTCAGTGTCTAAAATGGGAACGGTTCAACAAGTGGTGAAGGGAACATGCTGATGAATAGAATAAACCATCAACAGGGTGTTGGACTAATGGAAGTACTCATTGCATTGCTTATTCTGGCAATCGGCGTAATGGGATTTATTGCGCTTCAGTATAGAGCGGTTGAAGCAACTATAGAAAGTGGTTCGCGTATTCAAGCGATTAATTTAGGTCGTGACTTGGCTGAAAGAATGCGAGTGAATCGTGGTGCAGAAAATGTTTATACATATAACTTGAATACACCAGGGAAACAACTGGATAGAGCGAAAAACTGCTTTACTGCAACTAATTGTACAAGTACTGACTTTGCTGATTTTGATGTGTCCGAAATTTCTAGAAAAGCACGTTCAATTGGCATGATGATTAATTATTTGCCATGCCAAGGAAATAATGATGGGCGCCGTTGCATTTATGTAGCATGGGGAGACACTGCACCAACACATGGAGCAGTTGGGGAAGGAAACTGTACTTCGAGTACTGCATATGATCCTGATTCAACCTGTTTAATTATGGAGGTCTACTGATATGAATAAACAAGTAGGTTTCACTTTAATCGAGTTGATGATCGCATTAGCACTTGGTCTGGTAATTAGTGCAGCAGCTTTGATGCTGTTTTTAACTGCATCAAGAAGTCAAGCATTACAACAAGGACAGGCGAGTTTACAAGATGATGCAAATTTTGGTTTAAATACAATTATTCAAGATATTCGCTTGGGTAATTTGAATACCGTTCAATCAAGTATCAATGATCTTAGTACCTATGGCGGTATTGTATTTAGGTCGAGTGCAAATGCAGTGACTGTAACAGGAACAGATAGAGCTAATCTGCCTATTACACTTATTGGGGGTACTGTGGCACAGAATTTATTATCCAGAAGTCATGGTCAGACAGTAGGAAGTGCCCCACAGTGGTCTGGTATCTCAAATATAAATACTTTTTCTAGTGACCAATTAACAATTCAATATTTACCTCAATACATCAAAGATGATAAAGGCACCCTAACCACTACAGATGATGTTTGGTATGGAGGATTTGATTGCGAAGGGAATAATTTAGAATTTACCCTGGCACAGGGGAGACAGGTAATAGTACAGCGTTACTTCTTAAGAGCTGATAGTAATAAAAGCGATAATGAGCCAAATCAGCCTTTAGCGCTTGCCTGTGATGCAGGGTATTATCCTTTAGATGGTAGTCCAACTTCTATTACAGGATTTGGAGATGCTGGACAGATTATTTTAAAACGCGCCGATCATTTCAGGGTGTTGTATGGTATTCAAAATGGGGCTAATTATCGTTATGTTGATGCTGCTACTTATCTTGCATTGCCAGTTCCAAGACCGCGAATTCTATTAATTCAATTAGGGATTCTTGGGCGCTCCAATCAGTCGGTGGGGAATGACAGCACCTTCTCAGACAGCCAAGTGTTTCAAGTATTAGATCAAGCTGTAAAAATTAAAACACCTGCAGCGAACTCTCCTAAATATGCTCGTCAAGTAGTAACACAAACAGTCGCTTTGAGAAATACATTTGGGGAAAGAGGGCAATGATTAAGAAACAACGTGGTGCAACGCTTATAGTGGTTCTACTTATATTGTTAGCTGTTATTGTCTTGGGAACGCTTGCAGTACGACAAGGAATGGTTTCTCTGGGAATTGCAACGAATAGTCAAGCGCAGCAGCTGTTGCTACAAAACTCGGACTCGGCATTTTTCAATATTGAAAGAGAAGATAATATCATTCAGGCACTCGGTGGCAGTGGGATGTTTGGCTATATTGGTGGGGCTGATGATAGAGATAAGGAACTTGTATTTTGCTATAGAGGTGCTGAACCAAGTTTCTTTGACATCAATCGTGCAAGTATCATCTATTGGAAAGCGGGAACAACTGCACCAACAAATAATGAATTTGGTACAGAAGGTTACTGTGATTCGAGTACAGGAAGTTCTACTAACTTTTTTACAAGTGGAAGAAAAGTGGTAATGACACAAGTCGCGGTCAAGTTTTCTAGTATTTCTGAAAATGATCCATTTTTTGGGGCGCAATTTGGTACGGATGAAGAAGCAGTTAAATTCGAGCGTAGTAAGGCAGTAAAGGTTTTTGCAGTTTCAGTTATGCCTAATCTTACGTCTGCAACGAGTTCAGCAATTAATGCATGTTTTCAAAATCATATGAGTGAAGTAACAATTCCTGTAGGGACTACGGTAAGTTTAAATGCACCGAGTAGAAGAACGGTCACAGAATGCCTGAGTGATCTCAATGTTCCGTTTACTTCTCATGTGACTGAATATGTCATTGTTCAGGACTTTGTCTAAATTTGGGGTAATGAAATGAAACAATTAAAAAATAATTTTCTAAGTTCATATGGCTATAAAGTTCTTGTTGCAAGTATGACTGCTCTTTCCACTGTATGTGTTACTACAAGTGTAACTCAGGCAAGTGATATTGAAATTTATCAAAATGCAAAGTCAGGTGACATTACTTTAATGTTTACACTGGATATCTCAGGAAGTATGGGGGCGCCTCAGCAAACTGGTGATCGTGATTCCTGTGATGTTCCTGCGGGAATTACTATTACTGATGATGGGTGGGAAGATTCTACTAATGGTACGCCTACTTATAGACGATATTATTGTAATGCTATAGAAACTAAAACCTATAAATATAGATCAAGAGTAGAGAGTAGTACACGCCGTTATTGGACTTGTGAAAATAATAGTCACAATGTTAGTTTGTGTACTTGGAGCAGTCGTTACAATCAAAAACCTTCAGATTACGATAGTTTATACAAAGAGACAGTACGTATAGGAGGTAGCGATTATACAGTCGCTTATGAAGGTATGGAGCGAAAGTATTACGACCGTATTACCCGTGTAAAAGACGGAATGTTTGATCTATTAAATGGTAATACTGCGAATAATATTCCACGTTTAACAGATGATAAAATTATAGGTCTTACTACATATTCTCGCCCAACAGGATTTGATAATTTAGGACGACCTTCAACAGCGGACAATGTGAGGGGGCAAGTTCGAATCCCAGCTCGTCCACTCGGTACGTTAGTTAATGGGGTAACTCAACGCCAATTATTGCTTAATGAGATTGCTATCTTAGGTGCACGAGGTGGTACACCAACAGCTCATGCTTATGCAGAAGCAGTAGCGGCGTTGTGGGGGACGTCTACAAAAGATGCAACAGAAAGTGGTTTCGGTTATGCAGGTACAGGGGTTACTTCAGGTAACAACTATGTACGGCCTACAAGTATACAGCGCCAAATGGATGATTTAGAAAGTCGTAAATGTAGTGGTCAAGGTGTATACGTCTTAACAGATGGTGTGCCAAGTAATAATAATAATGCACGAGGGTTAATGCGAAAGGCATTAGGTGATAATAGTTTTTCTTGTAGTGATAGTGGAACTGGTTGGGATTGTATTCAAAAATTTGCTGCAAATATTCTGGATACTAGGCGGAATGGTAATAGACCGATTCTAAAAACAGCTGTGGTTGGTTTTGGCGGTGACTTCAATAATATTCCATCATTTAGTAAGGAGTTAACGCAACAGGAAAACTTAGATAATATTACGAAATCAACTGCAACAACCGATGTTAAAAATGCTGCTCGTTGGGGAGTAGAGTCTGAGGGGGGGTGGTATTCAGGCAATAGCTCTCGTGATGTAGTTAATAGTGTAAATGATTTTATTAGCAATTTAGGACAACAAATTCCATCTGTTACAACTGGTTCGCCGACAATTCCAAGAGATGCTTTAAACCCTGCAGAGCTGCAGAACAATGCTTACTATCAAAGTTTCCAACCTACGCCCAATACTAATTATCAATTATGGTTAGGTAACTTAAAAAAATATGTAGTATCAGACAATGGCGTATTGAAAGCTCGAAATAATGCATCTGTTTTCGCGAGTGATGGAAGTGTTATTGAGCCAACTTATGATGCGAATGGAAATATTACCTCAGCTGTTTATGATTTTTGGGCTAAAGCAATTAATCCAGCTGTTGAAAATGCAGATGAAAATACAGTAGGTAGTAAAAAATTTGCAGCTAGGGGCGGGGCATGGTCTAAGTTGTTATTAGGAGCTAAAGCAAATGATCTGGCTGAGCGAAAATTATTAACTAATCGAAAAGCTATCGGAACTGGATCAACGGCTACTTTTGATGGTACAGGATCATTACGACAAGTAGATCTTTCAGATATATTGGATACAACTTATCAAAATGATCCGAATCGTGGTTATTTAATATCATTATTAGGTTATAACATCGATGTTAATAGCCCGCCAACGACAGTTGCAAATTTAATTACCCAACCAGCTCTACGTCAGATGGGTGCAGTCATGCACTCTTACCCTGTACTTGTTACAAATAAAGGTAAATTAAGCTATAACTCGACTGATAAAGTTATGCAGTCTACTAATAGAGAGGACTATGTATTATTTGGAACAACTCAAGGTTTGTTACATGTTGTAGATGCTGAAACAGGTGCTGAAAAATTTGCATTTGTTCCTAATGAGATGGTTGAAAATCAGAAGGATGCATTCCGACTTTCCAGTGTCACAAATCAAGGGATGGATAAGCTTTTTTATGGTATAGATGGTCCTTGGGCATTAGATACGCGTTATGTGATTGATGGTTCTGGTAATCTAACTGTAGGTAATGGTCGAACCAGTAGTCAAAAGGGCTGGCAAATTGCATACGGTGGTTTGCGCATGGGAGGCCGAAGCTATTACGCTTTAGATCTTAGTAATATTAATGCCCCGAGTTTAAAATTTCATATAGATCCAGCTACAAATACTGTTTACAGTGGCACATCAAGTAAGACATTCTCACAATTGCAATATATGGGTCAGAGCTGGTCAAAACCCTCGATTGCATGGATCAATTGGGGAGGCGTACGTAAACGCGTTATGTTTGTAGGCGGAGGATATGATGCCGGTGGTGATGATGGTGATGCACGTACCAACGGGATAAAAGGAGTATATGGCGGTTATGAAGACCATAATTACAACCAAATTAATAAAAAAGGTGCTGGCATCTATATGTTTGATGCCGATAATGGTGACCTATTGTGGTGGGCAAGTGATAACGTAGCGAGCAGTTCGGGAACTTCTACTAACTCAGGCGTGATTGCAACAAAGCATGCAGATTTAAAATATAGTGTGACCAGTCAAATTCGTACGGTTGATCGTGATGGAGATGAATTAGTTGATCATATCTATTTTGGTGATTTAGGTGGCCAATTATTTAGAATTGACTTTGATAACTCAAAGAATATAAGGGGCGCAGTACCTAAAACACCAACTCGATTACTAAACCTAAATGCCGGAGCGAAAAGTCCGCGTTTTTATGATATGCCAACTTTTTCTCTTTATAATCATGGCGGAACTACGTTTGCATTAATATCAACCGGTAGTGGAAATCGTAGTAAGCCATTACAAGACTATACTGCTTCTGATAATACTTACGATTATGATGCTATTTATAATATATATGATAAAGATGTCGCTCGACGTGATTTATTTACTACAACAACTAGGCTCAATACAAAAGATGTTACTAAATCGAGTTTAGGTGAGATAACAGATGCAAACCGTTTCTCAAATATGAATTTAATAGCTAACTTTACTAATACTAACGGTTGGTTCTATAGGTTTAAAACGTGCACAGCGGGTGTGGATGGTACAACTAACAATTGTAGTAGCTATAAGAAACAAAGCGAGAAAGTATTTGGTACACCCTTGGCGATGAACTATAAATTATATGTTTCTACCTTTGATGCGAGTAAACCTGGTATTTCAGGTGACTGTGGTGCTGGGGTTAAAGGTGAAAGTATGATTACAGCTTTTTGTTTGCCATATGGCCAATGTGCTTCGGAGCCAGCTGATTCACGTGCTGTAATTGGTGTAGGTATTCATACTGTAACCGTTGGTGGTAAAGATGATGGAGGTGGAGGAAAGCCTGATTGTGAAGGTGACAGCTGTCCACCTGTAACTTGTGGTGATGAAGCATGTCCACCAGAAGCGGAAGGTGAGTCTAGTGCAAAAAATTACTGTATTCAAACAAGTGGCCGTATTGCTCTAACTGTGACGGGTGGTTTCGGTGGTGGTGAAGCAACAGAAATGTGTCTGATTCCCCAACGTTGGTATGAAAAACTAGCGCGTAAAAACTGATAGGTGACTTATGAATTTAAATATTTCACCAGTAAAGGGTTTTACTTTGGTTGAACTCATGGTTGTGGTCGTAATTGTAGCTATATTTGCTGCGGTTGCGATTCCATCCTATCAAGCTACTGTACGACGTGGTCAGGCTGCGCAAGCACAAGATCAACTCCAACAAATAGCAATGATGTTAGATAAGCATAAGTCTCGCAACTTTAGCTATGAGGGAGCTAATGTGCCAACGGATTTGAGGGTGCTGCCTAAAGGTGCAACTGGAACAGCTGTTAAGTACAATTTTGTTTTAGTTCCTGGCGCCACCGGACAAACATGGGTTGTGACAGCTGAAAGTCAAGATACGCGAAACTTTAGCTTCTTAATGTCAAGCACAGGCTTGCGCTGTAAAAATAAGACTTGGGCTAATATTAATACCACGACCATGACGTGTGGAGCGGGGCATGAAGAATGGTAAATGAAAATAAAGGCTTTACGCTTATCGAACTCATGATTGTGGTGGCAATTATAGGTATCCTTGCTGCGATTACTTATCCTTCATATCAGGAATATGTTCGAAAAACGAAAAGAACTGAAGCTCAAGCTGAGTTATTGGATATTGCTCAAAAAATACAGCGCTATAAAATTGCTAATTTTTCTTATATGAAAGATGTTGGAGGGACACCAACGGCTATTACGTTAGCAGATATACAGCACTCAGGAAATATTCCATCACAAGGTGAAGTCCTATATACCGTCGCTTTAACTAATGTCGGGTTGAGTACATGGACACTTGTAGCTACTCCTAAAACCGGTACTGTGGTTGCTAACAATGGTGTTCTTTGTTTAAATCAAAGAAACCAGAAATTTTGGGCTAAGGGTGCGGTAGCTTGTGCCTTGAGTGAAACATCTACTTGGGACGGTCGCTAACTCAAATCCAAAATTCTACCTAAATACTTTTTGATCTTTCATTCAGGGCAAAGTTCAAGTAAAATACTGCCCTCTATGAAAGGGGTTTGAGCTGTATCGATGGTCGGTACAAGGATAATCCGTAAAAACTATAAGGTTCTATCATGGTTGTTATTCGTCTTGCACGCGGTGGTGCTAAAAAACGTCCGTTCTATCAAATTATTGTGACTGATAGCCGTAATGCACGTGACGGTCGTTTCATCGAACGTATCGGTTTCTTCAACCCTACAGCTCAAGGTAAAGCAGAAAAACTTCGTTTAGATGCTGACCGTTTTGCTCACTGGGTTTCTCAAGGTGCTCAACCTTCTGATCGTGTTGCTTCTTTAGCTGCTCAAGCTAAAAAAGCTGCAGTTGCTGCATAATTTTTATATAAATTAGGTAGTAGCTTGCCCATGACACCAACACAGAATGTTCCCGAAGATCGTATTCAGATTGGACAGTTACGTTCAGCATATGGATTAAATGGGTGGCTCTGGGTCTATTCCAATACAGACCCCATGAGCAACATATTTGACTATCTGCCTTGGTACATTGAGACCAAAGCAGGTTGGCAAATTGTCGATGTAAAACGTTGGAAACCACATGGTAAAGGCCTGGTTGTTTCGCTGAAAGGTGTGAGTGATCGCACTGCTGCAGACGAACTGGTTGGCTCCAATGTCTGGATCTCTAAATCGCAACTGCCTCAAGCTGGTGTAGATGAGTATTACTGGTCTGATTTGAAAGGTCTAACGGTGTTAGGTCTGGATGAGCAGGAACAAGAAATCAATCTCGGTCAAATTTTTGAGCTGTTTGAAACAGGTGCTAATGATGTGATGGTAGTTCGCGCAACTGCCGACAGCATCGATGGCGAAGAGCGAATGATTCCATGGCATAAAGATGTGGTGCAACGCGTTGATCTTGAAGCTGGTCGTATCTACGTCAATTGGGGCGTAGATTACTAAGAATTTTTCGGAAATAAGGGAGTCTGCGATGTTCTTTGCAGTCATTACGCTTTTTCCTGAAATGTTTGAAGCGATTACAGCCTATGGTATTAGCGGGCGCGCAGCAAAACGTGAATTGATGCAAATTCATTGCATCAATCCTCGCGATTATGCGACGGGCAACTATAAACGCGTGGATGAACGTCCATTCGGTGGTGGTCCGGGTATGGTGATGATGGCTGAGCCTCTGGCAAAAGCAATCCAGCATGCCAAAGAGCTTGCAACGCAAGCGGGTGCAGTTCAGGTTCCTGTGGTGTATATGTCACCGCAAGGAAAAACCTTAAACGAAACTGCGGTACAGGATTTTGTCAAATATGACGGATTAATTGTACTCTGTGGACGTTATGAAGGCGTCGATGAACGTTTGATCCAGCAATATGTTGATCAGGAATGGTCAATTGGAGATTACGTGTTGTCGGGTGGTGAACTTCCTGCGATGGTTTTATTGGACAGTATTATCCGGAGACTTCCGGGTGCCATGTCTGATGAACAGTCACACGTGCAAGACTCATTTGTGGATGGTCTGCTAGATTGCCCACAATATACCAAGCCAGATCATTTTGAAGGTTTGGATGTGCCTGAGGTGTTAAAGTCCGGGCATCATGCCAATATTGAAAAATGGCGGTTTTTGCAGCGATATCAGCGTACACTTGAACGCCGCCCAGAGTTGGTGGAAAAAGTCGAACTGAGCAAGCAGCAGAAAAAATGGCTAAAAGATTTGTAAGATATTGATGAGTGATCATTTCTGTCTTCAAGCAAGTACTTAAAATGATTTAAGTATTCTTTAATAGGCTCTTTATGGTTGAGATGGTCAACCATAAAGGGAAAGATAATCGGGTGTATGCGCTTTAGCCTCTATACCCAGCGATGATCAGACCTCTTCTGACTCGCACATATTGGAGATACCCCATGAGCGGTAAGCATCCTTTAGTTCAAGTAATTGAAAACGCACAATTGAAACAAGACATCCCTGCTTTTGCACCAGGTGATACAGTTATTGTTCAAGTTAAAGTAAAAGAAGGCGAGCGTGAGCGTTTACAGGCGTTCGAAGGCGTTGTAATTGCTAAGAAAAACCGTGGTTTGAACTCTGCGTTCACAGTACGTAAAATTTCTAGCGGTGTTGGCGTTGAGCGTGTATTCCAAACTCACTCTCCAATCGTTGCTGGTATCGAAGTGAAACGTCGTGGTGACGTTCGTCGTGCTAAACTTTACTACCTACGTGAATTGTCTGGTAAAGCTGCACGTATTCGTGAAAAATTACCAGCTCGTAAAACTAAAGCTTAATTTTAAGCTTTATACGAGTGAAAAAAATGCGCCTCTGGGCGCATTTTTTATGCCTGATTTTTATTTAGATTTATTCGAAATGTTCCTGCAAAGGCAAGATCATGGCATCCAAAATATCCAAGAAAATTTTATGCAGAAACATCAGGAATAATACAAAATATCCCCAAGACTGGAATCCTGCATTAAAAAGTTGAATGCAAATAAAACATTGTGTGATAGCCAGTAAAATACTGATCCATACATTTGCGATAATATGTCGATGACAAGAGGGGCAATAATAAGGCTCATATTTTTTAAATTGAAAAGGATTAATCACTTTTCGTTTGCAACAGGGGCAGATTCTTTTAAATCTGTTTTTGATTTCTATAGAACGTATCTGCATTTATTTTATTTCACAGTTCTTTTTATATTTGATGAATATTTTATATGCAGTTTAATCATGATTAACAAGTAAATTTTAAGAAAAAATTTAGCGAAAAATAAGATGGAAAAAGCCTCTGGATGAATAGAGGCTTGTGTAGCTCTATAAACCTTGCAGTTTTAAGCGGTTGGCATGCTGGCGATAAACATCGACTGGGTCTGGAGCAAAGACATTTTTTAACCCGAGTAACTGGTTCACTTCGTCCAGGTGGTTCCAGTTGTAGTTATCCCGAATGGTTTTACCGAATTTGGCACTACAGCGGGAGACCAGACCATCATTTTCCTTGCCGCCATCAATGAGCAGGGCTGTAACTTTGAGTGCTGAATCAGGATCGAGCGGGTTGGTAACTTGGCCTACACCTGTGAATGAATAGTTGTAGATACCTTTTTGTTGATATGCACCTTCACCACAGGTGGTAGTCGGCATACCCAGTGGATATTTCTGATTGAATTGCGCAGATCCTGCCAGGGTCAGGCTGCGACCACCAGCCAGAGAATCATGCGGGAAACTGTTCGGGTCTAACCCTTGTGCCCAGGTGATGGCCTTAGACACCAGGTTGATGCCACCCACTAAAGGCCCTTGTATCGGTGTACCTTCTGCTTGCAGGATCAGGTCTGCAACCGGGGAGCCCTTATGTGGAGCACCGACGGAAGTCAGGGAAGCAACTATTCCATTCCCCGCACCTGCGACATAACGAATGGTCGGGCCACCATGCGAATGACCGATCAGATTGACTTTCTTTGCACCGGTAATGGCCAGAATTTCATTTACTTGCTCTAAAAGTTGCTCACCACGAATTTCCGATGAGTTAAAAGGTGAGACACGGGTTGCCCAGACATTGCCGCCATTACGCGCCAGATCCGGTAAAATCTGATACCAGTAATCCAGTCCAAACTGGTCAGTACCGATCCGGATGAAACCCGCCATCCCATGTGCAAAGACAATCGGATATTGGGTCTTGGCATATTGTGAACTGGCTTTTGCTGTGACCTGACTGGCCTGGGTGGATGCCTGGGTGCTGAGACATGTACCTGCCAGCAGCAGGCCGGTGATTAATATTCCGAATTTCATTATATTTTCCTCACGTTTGTTGTTTTAACAGGATGATCCTCATCCAGTTGCCTAAAGTTCCCCTCTGTAGCAGGGACTTAGTTTCCTAAGTTTTTTTAATTAATAGAGATGATCTATTCATAAAGATGAGTGATTTATAAGCCTTGCAGTTTGAGTCGGTTGGCATGTTGGCGATACAGGGCGACCGGATCCTGCGCAAAGGCCCCCAAAATGCCGAAAAACTGGTTTACTTCATCAAAATGGTTATGGGCATAGTCCTGACGGATGATCTGGCCATAGCGTCCGCTACACAGTGGCAGGGCACCATCATTGGCTTCTCCTTTCAGAAAACTGCTACCTAAAGTCACGACTGTAGATTCAATCGCATCCAAGGAATTGGTTCCTTGGCGGTTGCCCATCCAGGAATAATGGTAAACTCCATTGGGTGTAAGTTTGCTGCCTTGTGACTGACAGTTTTGGGGAATGGCAGCGGAACCATATTTTCTATTGAAAGCCTGAATTGCCTCTGGGTTCATGGCTTGCAGTGCCTCGATCATACTGACCGGATACTGGTTGCCTGTAACCAGATTCATGCTGTGGCCCAGAATTGTCCCGATGGCATGAATAAAAGGTTCAAGCAGAGGTGTCTGGCTGGCATTGACAAAAACCGGTGTGCCTTGCATGGCGCCTGCAATGGCGGTTAAAGAAGCGGCTTTATGCGGTGCAACGCCCTCGATATATTGAATCGTTGGGCCACCTTGGCTATGCCCAATCAGATTGACTTTCTTCTGACCTGTCAGTGCCAGTACTTCATCAATTTGCATCAAGAGCTGTTCGCCACGCAGTTCATTGGATGCAACAGCAGACAATTCGGCAGAAAATACCCGTGCACCATGCCGGCTCAGGTCCTGGGGAATCTGATACCAGTAATCCAGACCGATGCTCTCCGTTCCAATCCGGTTAAAACCCAGACCAAAACCATGCACAAAGACCATCGGATATTTTGTCCTGGCATAACTTGAGAGGACAAAATTGCTTTTATATTGCTGTAATGCCGCGGCTTGCACAGGACCAGTTAATAGGGAAACCAATAGCAAAAAGCTTAAGTACGATATTATTTTTTTCATTGCAGCTTCCCGATTACGGATAGGTCAAATAAAAAATAATCAGAAAAAAGCCTATATCTCAGCTGAAATATAGGCACTCTGGGGTTATAAACCTTCTAATTTGAGCCGGTTGGCATGCTGGCGATAGAGGGCGACCGGATCGGGTGCAAACATACCCTTCAGACCAAACATCATGTTGGCCAGGTCCGTATGATTGAGTTTGTACTGGTCATGAATGACCTTGCCCATAAATGCACTACAGCGTGACACCATGCCATCATTGTCTTTACTGCCATAAGATAAAGGGCCGAGCTGCATCAGAACTGTATCAATATCCAGGGCATTGGTGGCTTGAGCTACACCTGTCCATGAATAATAATGGATGCCTTTACTGTCTTTCTGTTTTAAATTTTTATTGCAGTTTTCTGTGGACGCCAATACACCATCTTTGACCACCTGCTGCGCCACTGTGGCATTAAAAGTATTTGAGCCGGTCTGGGTCAGGGATTTCATGGAAGCATCAAAATCAATTTCCAGTTCAGGTTTAAACTGGCCCAGTGCAATCAATGGACCAATAATATAATCACCTAAAATGTTAAAGGCGGTACGGGTCAGGCGATTATTCTGAATATCATCTGCCACTTTGGAGCCATGGTAGGTTCCTGCAACGCCAGTGATAGACGCAATATACTGCGGCTGGGTCGCTGCAACATACAGCACTGTTGGTCCGCCATGGGAATGGCCAATCAAGTTCAGTTTTTGCTTGCCGGTAATTGCCAGAACCTCTTCAACCTGATGGATCAGTTGTTCCCCGCGATGCATCGTTGTATTTGCCGGTGATAATTGTGCAGCAAACACGGTTGAACCATTACGAGCCATATCTGGCAGAATCTGATACCAGTAATCCAGCCCGATACTATCGGTGCCAATACGTGACCAGCCTAACCAGCCATGCACCATCAGGATCGGATATTTGGTCTTGGCATAGTCGGATCTGCTCTTTTCGATGACTTGGGTTGCACTCGCTGCGGCCTGGGTCTGTGCAGAAAAGCTTAATCCCAGCGTTGTTATTAAAGCTACAGTCATAAACTGTGCTGTCTTACTAAAAGTACGCATAACTGTCCCTTTTTAATTTTATCGTTATTCAAGCAATCATTGCTTTGTATAAAGTGCTGCAAGCCACAAAATCAGAAGATGAAAATACAGTTCTGGCCTTCAGTGGCTGAGCAAATTTTCTTTTTAAAAAGAGGTATTTTTTCATTTCAAAGCGTTTAAACCATGTCATTTCAGGACATGCAGGACAGGAGGTTTTTACATTGTAAGCATATGTTTTATTTACACATGTATTTAAATTACAAGTGGCTGAAATACAAAAAGCTCGTGCGGGTTATTTTGTGTAAATAAGAAATATTTGGAAACAACTCTTAGGAGTTGTTTTTAGCACAACAATTAAGTCTTAAATATTGAGGTCATAAAAAAGCCATCAACAGGTGATGGCTTTTGGATTTAATCCGCGAAGAGTAACTTGGCCCCTTGATCATGGACCTGTTCAAAGGTTTCTGCCCGTAGCTGTTCTTGCGGTGTATTGAAATGCTTGCTACGCAGCTGGGCAATGGCTTGCTTTTTTGCTGTATCGGACATGCCGGACTGAGTAATCTGATCTCGTTCATCTAAATAGCCCGTCACCCGGTTTTTCCAGTCGCTGCGTTGTACATCCAGTTGCTCTAGTCGTTGTGTTGCTTCAGGGCCGACCAGATTAATCCGCATCTGCCGGATTTCATCACGGGAACCGCCACGGGCTTTAATATCTGCGGTGAGTTTGCGCAGATCTTCCAGTTTATTCAGTTGTTCCAGGTTTTCCTGCCAGTCCTGCGGGAGCTGCTGAAACAGTGCTTTGAGCTTTTGGGCTTTTTCAGTCTCAGTCAAGCTTTTGTCTGCCAATACACTCATCCGGTCCAGGGTATATTCATGATAGGCATCTTCTGTGCCAAACAAGCCTTCAATTTCATACTTGGAAAAGTACTGCTGGCGCAAATTCTGGGTACTGTTATAGATGCTACGATAATAGGCAGGATCTTCCTGATTCAGCCCAGTCGGTGCAGTGAGCTGGCCCAAACCCTCACGATACTGGATATAACGATCCCATAAATCCAGAATGTGCGAGAGTGCCGGTTCTTTATGATTCTGGCGAATATAGGCTTTAAAATCCTGCTGGATCTGCTGCAGATTTTTTTCACCAAACTGGGTAATAAAATATTCGAAACAGTTGCGGGTCTGTTCATTCACGATCAGACGATTGCTGGCATCTAACTGCATTTGACAATTAATTTCGGTATCTTGTTGGCTGGCACTGGGGAAAGCTGCATTGGCAGGGCCATTGACCAAGAGTGCGGTTTGCTCTGCCTGAGTGTCAGTTACAGGCGTTTTTGTCCCGGTATCTGCCTGGGTATTTTCTTTTGGAGACAGCCATAAGATCAGCATGAGGATGCACAGCATCAGCAACGCCAGAATGATCCATATTTTATATTTCTGCATATCCTATGCACCTATTTTCTCGTTATTTCATTATTTTTAGATGTTCAAGCTTTTAGATATTCAAGCCGGCTCAATATGCTATAAAAATCATTAGAGACTATAGAAAAGTTGTAAATCATCTCACAGGGTTTTACCATGGCGCCAATTTATAAAATGTCTGATTTTTTGCCATGAAAGCATCATCTCCTAAAATTCAGCGTCGTCATCTCAGTGGTGTCTTCCTGCTCAATAAGCCTTTGGGTATCAGTTCTAATGCCGCATTGCAAAGAGTCCGCTGGTTGTACCGTGCACAAAAAGCCGGCCATACTGGTGCGCTGGATCCGCTGGCATCCGGTTTATTGCCCGTGTGTTTGGGGGAGGCGACCAAGTTTTCGCATTATTTATTAGATTCGGTCAAGCGTTATCAGACGACCGTATTTTTGGGGCATAGCACCACCACGGGCGATGTGGAAGGTGAGGTGCTTCTGGAAAAAGCAGTTCCTGAACTCTCGGAAGCCTTGATTCAGGACACATTGGCACAGTTTATCGGGGATATCCAGCAAGTGCCGCCGATGTATTCTGCCTTGAAAAAGGAAGGCCGCCCTTTATACGAACTGGCGCGCAAAGGTATCGAGATTGAACGTGAAGCACGTCCGATTACCATTTTAGCGATTGAGCTTTTATCCTTTACGGAAAACAGTATCACGCTGGATATTACCTGTTCTAAAGGTACTTATATCCGGGTTTTGGGGGAAGATATTGCCAAAGCGCTAGGAACTTATGGCCATCTGACTTATCTGCATCGCATCAAAACCGGCCATTTTGATTTGATTCCGAGTTATACCATTGAATATCTGGAAAGCCTGAGCGAAGCAGAGCGTGATGCACTGTTATTGCCGGCCTATGCACCGGTTGATCATTTTCCAAAAGTGCAGATACCCGAAGGTCGTGCAGAATATTTTAGCCGCGGCATGGAAAGTAATATCGAACATGAAGCAGCTGAACAGGTACTGGTTTTTGATGGTGAGAAATGTCTGGGTCTGGCAGAAATTACTGACAAAAAACGTCTGGTACCTAAACGCGTCCTAAACCTCTAATCGAGTCAATATATGGAAATTGAGATCATCATCAGTCTGGTTGTCTTTGCATTTTTTGCAGGGGCGATTGATGCTGCCGTGGGCGGTGGTGGTCTGATCCAGATCCCGGCAATTATGGGGACTTTACCGCATTTACAGCCTGCTACGGTCTTTGGCACCAATAAACTCGCGTCCATTTGTGGCACCGCTTCTGCGGCATTTTCCTATCTGCGTCAGGTAAAACTGCCCTGGTTGCTCTTGGGCGTGATTGCACTGTGCAGTTTTGTCAGTTCTTTTATTGGTGCAGCCAGCGTTACGCTAATTCCAGTCGAGATACTTAAGCCTTTTGTGCTGGTCATGTTGATCGTGATCGCAATCTATACCTTAATGAAAAAACAGTTTGGCCAGGTGCATACCGAACAAAAACTGAATCGGAAAATGCTGATTCTGGCCGCTTTGGGCAGTCTGGTGATTGGCTTTTATGATGGTATCTTTGGTCCGGGCACCGGTAGTTTCTTTATTTTCTTTTTTATTCGCTATTTAAGCGTCGACTTCCTGCATGCATCGGCCTTATCGAAAATTGCCAATTTCACCACCAACCTGGCCGCCTTAAGCTTTTTTATTCCCAGTGGCAATGTGCTGTTTATGGTCGGGGCAATGATGGCGGTAGCCAATATTTGTGGTTCCTTGGTCGGGGTGCGTTTGGCATTTAAATATGGCAGTGGTTTTATCCGGATTTTATTCCTGATTCTGGTCAGTCTGCTGATTTGCCGGATGGCATACCAGATGTTTTTTTAGATCTAAACCCGATGTAAATCATTCTCGATATTAAAATTTCTTAACAAATCACTGTATAAACTGCGTCTGAACCTGTTCTGAAAATCTTCTAGAATCAATGATATGAAAAATAAAACAATCGGAGAAATATCGGAATGACGACTATTTTTGAAGCATTAAGAGAGAGTCATGAGATTCAGCGTGATCTTGCAGAAAAACTATTACAGACTTCCGGGGATACACCAGAACGCCGCGAGCTGTTCAAGCAACTGAAAAATGAATTATTTGCCCATGAAGCTGCGGAAGACCGTTATTTTTATATTCCCTTGATGATGACTGATTCGGGCCTGAATATTACCCGCCATGCCTTGGCCGAACATCATGAAATGGATGAAATGATCGAGGAATTAACTGCAACTGAATTGAGTAATCCGGGCTGGATTGCCATGGCCAAAAAACTTTCCGAAAAGGTGCATCATCACTTAAAAGAAGAGGAACATGGTTTCTTCCAGCAGGCCGGTAAAATTCTGGATGAAAAGCAGAAGACTGCTTTAGCAGTGCAGTACCAGAATGAATACCAGCGTTATAAAGACATGAAAAAAGATATGCTGGTACAAAGCTAAGCTTTAAATTCAAGTCGAATAAATAAAAAAGATGGCAGTAGTACCATCTTTTTTATGCCTTCTATATTTTTCTTTCAAAGCAAGTAAAAACACAGAATGGATAGAATATTTAATTAGTTTTTCAAATTCCAATTAAGCCTTTTAGGTATTCTTTTCTGCCGATCCTTGACGGGCGGCACGTACCGTCACGCCGACTGATGCCAGCATGATACAGATCAGTGCCACGGTCTGAAGAAGCGTAATTTTTTCGCCTAATAGTACAAAACCGGCCAGTGCGGCCAAAGCCGGAGACAGGCTGGACAAGGTACCATAGCTGGTTTTATTCAAATGCTGAAGTGCCTTTAAATCCAGAGCATAAGGAATGGCTGTTGCCAGTACAGCAATGCTAATTGCCTTGCCCCAGTACTGGGTGTCTATCAAGGCAGGAGCATTGTTATACAGTCCGATCGGTAACAGGCATAAGGCTGAAATACTGATCGCAATAGTCAGTGCATGCATGCCGATATTTTGCTGCACCACACGTTGGCCAAAGAAAATATACAATGCCCAGCATAAACCCGCACCTAAAGCACAGGCGGCGCCGAGCAGGTCGAAATTACTGCTATTGGCCTGTCCCCATGGCACCATCAGTACAATACCCAGCATTGCCAGCATTACCCAGACATAATCTTTGCGGTTTTGAATCGAAATAAGAGCCAAGCCGAGCGGACCAATAAATTCTAGCCCTACCGCAATCCCTTGGGGGAGTTTGCCCAGCGACATATAGAACAGGATATTCATTACGCCTAAAGCGGCGCTATAGCAGAGTAAATCCCGCCATTTCAAAAAAGGCAAACGCTGAATGATTTTCCAGGAACGAAACATCACGCCGACAATGATCGCTGCAAAACAGAGTCTTAAAATGGTCACTGTGATAGGGTCAAGGACCAGAAAAAGTTGCTTGGCGAAGGATGCACTGATCTGGTACGAGGTCATGGATAAAACCATGTACAACACAGCAAGGAGTTGGGCGTTTGGCATGGGAGTTACTTACACCAGAAAGGTGTAATCGGGACATGGAAGAAAGCGGGATTATAGCAAAATGGTTAATTTTTGATGAGTAGGGCAGAGCAATATTTTATCAGGGTCCAGTAATATCTGGACTCAATCCATCCGGGTTTTTGGCTTGATCAAATCCATGAGGATCAGCTTTTCAAAATTGAAGCGAGCTGAGGTGTGATTACAAATTAATCAATTTTTAATTTGATCTTATTTTTATATTTATTAAAATGTCTTAGATCCCGATTCGGGATGGCATTAAAATAACAATGAAAATAATAAGGTAGATAATAATGAAATTAAGAATACTTTCCTGCGCCATTTTAAGCTGTATGCTTGCAGCATGTGGAGGCTCTGATAATTCTGATAATAATACACCAGCTCCTAGCCCACCGGCTCCGACCAATCCTAGTAATCCGAATAATCCTACTCCGGGTGATGGCGCATCAGACACGGTTTCGGAATTCTATAACTACCAGTTCAACCTGCCGAATGCTGAAGCCCCAGAGATGGAGTCGAAAAAACTTCTATTGGCCAGTCATAAAAATAAAATTACTGACGGCATATTATATGCGGATGATAACAGTGCCGTGGATACTGAATATGATGTTGAAGATGACATGGTCTTTCCGACTTATGTCACAGACAAAGGTGTATTCCCTGCAGATCAGAACCGTACAGCCTTAGGTTACAAGCTGGAAAAAGTACTGGAAAATACGACAACTCAATTCAAGAGCCGTCCTGTAACCATACCGGAGAACAACATCAGTAATCATCGTCACATAGCATGGTACGATCTGTCAGGCAAAGCATTAACTGAGCGTACCAATATTGCCGGGGTGAAAATGTATGAGGATACTGAGACCAGAACCTTGTTTAACAGTGATAGCGCCACAGCAGCTGACCGCAAGTATTATAATGCCTTTGCGACCAATTTTATTGATTTGCAGAAGGCCCGCAAGTTCCCGAATGGGTCTAAATGTTTCCGTCTTCTGGCTGAACACCCTGAAGAAGAATATATTGAATTTAACCCGGTAGAAAAAACTCGCTATACCACACTGGCTGAATGGCAGGCACAAGCCTCTGTCCAGGAGATGGCAAAAACTATTCTAGATGGCACCATGGCTGGTTTGAAATATAAAAAGGCAGAATATAAAGATGCTGCCATGCAATATTACAAATATTTCGGTGCGATCGAATATCAGGGAGGAATTTATGACAGTGCCTTCTCGGAACATGGGGAACATATTGATCATGACGATTATATTGCCCAATCAAGACAGGTTGCCTTGGACAGATTAAAGGCAGAAGATGCAAGCTCTTTAATGATCAAATGGACAGAATACAGTTATGATCAGCTCGCTTCAGGTTGTGATGGCTACAATGTTGCAGCAGCCAATGCACTGAATACGGCAATTAAAGACGCCACACCACGTTAAAAGCATTTTAATACAGCTATCTTAAATAAAGGCGCTCTAGCGCCTTTATTTTTATTCAAGTTTTTTGTCTTTGAGTCGTGACCGTGCAGCCAATTGAAGCGCTAATAATGGTAGCGAGTGCCAGCCATTGGGTCCATAATAAGGTTTCACCCAGGAATACGAAACCGGAAAGCGCTGCAACTGCAGGTTCCAGACTCATCAAGGTCCCAAAACTCAAGGCAGTTAAATTTCGCAGGGCAATCATTTCCAGCGTAAAAGGCAGGGCACTGGCCAGCACAGCCAAAGCGACAAAATACAGCAAGCTCATCGGTTCAAAAGTATGTGCTGGCATTCCTGTAAATAGTGCAATTGGCATCAGCACCAGCATGCCGACAAACATTCCCAGACACACTGTATGATTGCCGGAAACCCCGGAAGGCTTCTGTCCAGCGACGATATACAGTGCCCAGCAGGCACCTGCACCCAAGGCAAATAGAATTCCGATCGGATCAAGCTGTTGTGTGGCCTGATTAAAAGGAAACAGCAACACCAGTCCCAGAATTGCCATTCCAACCCAGACAAAGTCGAACTTTTGTCGGGCGTGGAACAGGGCAACACTTAAGGGGCCAATAAATTCAAAAGAAACTGCAATTCCGAGAGGCAGGCGATCAATCGCCAGATAGAACAGCATATTCATACCAGCCAGAGCTAGCCCATAGCTGATAATCGCTGACCATTTCACCTGTTTGAAGTTAATTTGCCAGATTTTAAAAATCAGTGCCAAAATCAATGCGCCGAGGAGCAGGCGCATGGCTGAAACGGTCAGAATGGGAAACTGACCGAACAGATATTTGGCAAAGGAACCACTGCTTTGCATACTGATCATGGCGATTAGCAAAATCAGCGGTGCTTGCACCACTGGTGCAATTTTAAAATTTGGCATGACTAAATTTGTTTCGATGACTCGAAGAGCGGGAGCACAGCAAACGCTGGATCAGGCTTAAACCTAAAAACCTTGAAGCAATAAAAAAAGCCACAGCTCGAAGACTGTGGCTTTTTTAAAATCTGAATTAGAACAATACGCGTACGCGAATTGTGCCTTCAACGTTGTGAAGTGTTTCCAGTGCTTCCTGAGATGCAGTCGCATCGACATCCATGACCAGGTAACCTACATCGCCTTTAGTCATCAGAGACTGACCAGAGATGTTGATGCCGTGTTCGGCAAACAGGTTGTTGATCTTGGACAATACGCCTGGAATGTTTTTGTGGATGTGAAGAAGACGGTGTTTGCCCTCAGTCAATGGAAGCGCGATTTCCGGGAAGTTCACCGCAGAAAGGGTCATGCCTTTATCTGAGTAAGCAACGAATTTCTCCGCCACTTCCAGACCGATGTTCGCCTGAGCTTCCATGGTAGAACCACCCACGTGTGGAGTAAGAATCACGTTTGGCAGGTTACGTAGTGGAGAAACGAATTCTTCACCATTTGCTTTCGGCTCTTTCGGGAATACATCTACGGCCGCACCCGCAATGTGACCAGACTTGATCGCATCTGCCAGATCTTCAATCACGACACATGTACCACGTGCCGCATTCAGGAAGATTGAACCTTCTTTCATTTGCGCAAACTGTTCTTTGCCAAAGAAATTACGGGTAGATGGCAGATCCGGAACGTGTAGAGTAACCACGTCTGCATTGGCAAGTAATTCGCCCATAGAGCCGACTTGACGTGCATTACCTAAAGGTAATTTGGTCACCGCATCATAATAGATTACTTTCATGCCCAGACTTTCAGCCAGTACAGAAAGTTGTGAACCGATTGAACCGTAACCTACGATACCTAAAGTTTTACCACGTGTTTCGAATGAACCGACAGCCGATTTGTTCCAGCCACCTGCATGTGTATCTGTTGATTTTTCAGGTACACGGCGCAGAAGAAGAATAGTTTCTGCCAATACCAGTTCAGCAACTGAACGTGTATTTGAATACGGTGCATTAAATACCGGAATACCGCGACGCATTGCAGCATCAAGATTGACCTGATTGGTACCGATACAGAAGCAGCCTACTGCAATCAGTTTGTTCGCGGCTTCAAATACTTCTTCAGTCAATTGAGTACGGGAACGAATACCGACAAAGTGTGCATCTTTAATCGCTTCTTTCAGTGCTTCGCCTTCGAGCGCTGTTTTGCGATAGTCGATGTTGGTATATCCAGCTGCATTCAATGTATCGATTGCGTTCTGGTGAACGCCTTCTAGCAATAGAAAACGGATTTTATCTTTAGGTAGAGAAAGATGTTGGCTCATTACGGCTCCGCTACAAAGGCCAAATTTAGTCGCGGTATGATAGCACAGGAATGGGGCGGTTATACATTTCCTTGATGGCTACAATATCAGCTATTTTTGCAAGTGATAGTAGTGAAAATGATAGAACTGGTTGAATTAAACCATCATTTTCAAAGGTATATTATCAAAATTGTCATTTTTTCAGGGAAACGCCAAAAAATAGCTTATAATATTGCGCCATGCTGTTTAAGCTCCCATTTTTGGTGCTTTAATCAGCATGTTTCGCCTGATTTGTATCCATGTTTTTATGCATAAAAAATGTGCAAATGAACCAGCGAAGTCTTTCTTGTTTAAATCATGCTAGGTCTGCAAACGATGAATGCTCCAGTCGCTTTAACCCCTGAGTTATTGACCCAATTGACTGCAATTGTGGGTGAAAACCGTATTAAAACCGATACGGATAGCCTCCAGAATTGGGGTCGCGATCATACCAAGCACTTTGATCCAAACCCGTCAGTCGTTGTTTTTCCATCCTCAACGGAACAGGTCCAAGACATCGTAAAACTGGCCAACCAGTTCAATGTTGCAGTGACACCATCGGGTGGCCGTACCGGTCTTTCCGCAGGTGCAGTTGCAGCCAACGGCGAGATCGTGGTGAGCATGGACAAGATGAACCAGATTCTGGAATTCTTCCCGGCAGACCGTATGGTACGCGTGCAGGCAGGTGTGGTGACTGAACAGTTGCAGAACTATGCTGAAGAACAGGGCATGTACTATCCTGTTGACTTTGCTTCAGCAGGTTCATCACAAATCGGCGGAAATATCGGGACCAATGCTGGCGGCATTAAAGTAATTAAATACGGCATGACCCGTAACTGGGTACTCGGCCTGACTGTGGTAACCGGTAAAGGTGACATCCTTCGCTTGAACAAGGGCATGATCAAGAATGCAACCGGTTACGCACTTCAACACTTATTCATCGGTGGTGAAGGCACGCTGGGTCTAGTAACTGAAGCTGAAATTAAATTAGAGCGTCAACCACAAGACCTGCAAGTGATGGTTCTGGGTGTACCTGATTTTGATGCAATCATGCCGTTATTGCATGCCTTCCAGGCGAAAATTGATTTAACCGCATTCGAGTTCTTTGGTGAACTGGCGATGCAAAAAGTCTTGGCCAATGGCCATGTACAGCGTCCATTTGAAACCGAATGTCCATTCTACGTGTTGCTTGAGTTTGAAGCGCCGTTTGAACCGATTATGGACAAGGCGATGGAAATCTTCGAGCACTGTATGGAACAGGGCTGGGTACTGGACGGCGTGATGAGCCAAAGCCTTGATCAAGTAGAAAGCTTATGGCGTTTACGCGAAGATATTTCAGAATCTATTGCGCCGTTCATTCCATATAAAAATGACATTTCAGTTCTGATCACGCACGTTCCTGCATTCATTAAAGAAATCGATGCGATTGTGAGCGAGAACTATCCTGATTTTGAAATCTGCTGGTTCGGTCATATTGGTGACGGTAACCTGCACTTGAATATCCTGAAACCTGAAAACTTAAGCAAAGATGAATTCTTTGCCAAATGTCAGGTCGTGAACAAGTATGTCTTTGATACTGTGAAAAAATATGACGGTTCAATTTCTGCGGAACATGGTGTAGGTATGACCAAGAAGCCATATCTTGAATATTCGCGTTCTGCGGAAGAGATTGAATATATGAAAGCCCTGAAAAAAGTCTTTGATCCAAAGGGCATCATGAACCCGGGTAAACTTTTCGATCTTTAATTGTTCGAAATTAAAAAAAAGCGCATCGAAAGGTGCGCTTTTTTATTGCTGTGTAAATACAGTTACAGAGTCTAAATAGTCTTCGATTCAAAAGCTCGGCATGATGTGTTGGAATAATAATGACAATTTGGGGTTAAACAATATGTTACGGATATTGGCAGTCATAACTTTAGCTTTCGGTGTGATGGGGTCGGGTTGTACCACCACGCAACAGGTCATTGCAAAAGTACAGTCTTCTTCAGATACGCCCTTGGAACAGGTTTTGAAAATGAGACCGGATTTGCGTAAGGAACTGGCGACGGTTGAATTGCGCCAGTTCTTCAATAAGGCGGAGACACCTACCATTGGGCAGGTCAAAGTAACTGAAACCCGTTTAAAGGACGATTCAGTGCGTTCAGTCCAGACCATTTACTATTTTAGCCGTAAAAACGGGAGCTGGAAGCTGGATAATACTGACAGGTCCTATCGTTGCATGCGTGGGGCAAATACCAAAACTTTCCAGAAAGCGGTCTGTCCATAATAGTGTTTGATCTTTAGACAGATTTTGGTTAAAAGCGTATCTAAGTGATGCGCTTTTTTGTTTTGGAAGATTATCTCTACGATCAATTATATTTATTCAGAGCGTTTGAATATCTCATCTGCTAAAATTCCTGCTTTCTATTTTAGATAAAGCTCATTCTGCTTCATCCGGCAGACTGACAATAAAAACTCCCATGCAAAATATCCAGACCCAAAAACTGACCCGTGCCACACTCATGTTCCCGCTGGCACTGGTCTTGTTTGAATTCTCCGTCTATATCTGTAATGACCTGATTCAGCCGGCCATGCTGGCGATTACCCGTGATTTTGGCGTGAGTAGTTCATGGGCACCATCCTCCATGTCCTTTTTCCTGTTGGGTGGGGCATTTGTCGCAGCGATTCTGGGACCTTTGTCCGATCGTCTTGGACGTAAAACGGTACTGCTTGGTGGTGTGGCATTTTTTACCATCAGCTGTCTGGCTATTTTATTAACACCCAATATCGAAAGTTTCTTATTTCTGCGCTTTTTACAGGGCTTTGGCCTGTCCTTTATTACCGCTGTAGGTTATGCCGCCATTCAGGAAAGCTTTGAAGAACGTGATGCCATCAAAGTCATGGCACTGATGGCCAATGTGTCTTTGCTGGCACCCTTGCTAGGACCAGTGCTGGGTGCCTTTATGATTGATCACATCTCCTGGCATTGGGGTTTTATCGGGATCGCATTTCTTTCATTTCTGAGCTGGTTCGGCCTGAAAGCTAAAATGCCAAACCTGAACGTCAGTATTCCCAGACAGCCGGTCAGCTATATTCTGGATGACTTTAAACAGGTTCTAAAAAATAAACGCTTTGTGATCATGACTGTAGCCTTGCCTTTGGTAAGTTTGCCTTTGATGTTATGGATTGCCTTGTCACCGGTGATTCTGGTCGAGCAATTTGGATTCAGTAGTGTGCAATATGGTCTGGCGCAGTTTCCAGTCTTGGGCGGCCTGATTGCAGGTAATCTGATTCTGCTGAAAATTATCGATAAAATGCCGCTGGGTAAAACCGTATTATTGGGTCTGCCACTGATGCTGTTGGGTGCCGGTTTATTGATGCTGGGTTTATTGATTCCAGAGTATTTTGTTCATTGTCTGATTATCGGCACCACTTGTATCAGTCTAGGTGAGGGGGTAAGTTTTTCGGTACTTTACCGTTTTGCACTGATGTCTTCAGAAGTGTCCAAAGGCACGGTGGCCGCGACGGTTTCTATTATCCTGATGCTCAGCTTTTTTGTGGTCATTGAAGCAGTAAGAATGGCATATGAAACCTACGATATCTGGGCCTACTGTGCTGCCTCTTTGATTCTGATTGCACTCTGGTTTACTTTGCCACGCATGCAACTCAAACAGTTAATGCTGGAAAGACAGGAGCGTGGAGAGTTTTGATTTTTTAAAATTTATTTTTTGCTTAAAGATTATTTTCTAAGAAATTTACCTCTCCCTAGCCCTCACTTGCGCTTCGTTTTAAAAGCGGTACTTTAAAACTTGCTTAGGAGAGGGAATTTTCATTAAATTTAATGGTTTTTAGAATTAATAATGAAGAATAGATAGATATTCAAGGTCCTCTCTCCCTGTGGGAGAGAGTTAGAGAGAGGGAGCAATTAAGCTTCTTCCGCTACCGGTAGCTCTAGCTTCTTCAGTTTCATATCAAATAGGAATGGACCGAAAGGCAGAATCGAAGCGATTAAACCCATCACAAACATGCTGAGAGACCATTTCTGTTTTTCACATACCGCGAATAAAACCACCAGAAATAGCACAAACAGTACCCCATGCCCCATACCGACATATTTGACCAGAATCGGATTATCCATCATATATTTCACTGGCATCGCGATAAATAACAGCAGCAGGAATGAAATCCCTTCAAGCAAACCGACCAGACGCAAAGTTTTGATGTTCATAATACATATTGATTTAACCAAATTAGTTTTGAGTGTACCGAATATCACCTGAATATTGAATCTTAATAATAAAGATATATTCAATATTTTTAATAAGTTATAACCAAGTAAAGCAGTTGGTTATTTAATCTCGGCACCTAGTAATTCATGACGTAATTTTAGTAATTCCGGTAAGGTTTCCAGCAATAAACTGATCTGTTTCAGCACCAAAAGCAGATGTGCTGAGAGGTTTTCCTGTGTACTTAAGCGTTGAATTTCTGCCAGTTTATGATCAATGTCATAGGTATCTAAAGGCTGTTGTTGCAGCAATACCCCAGTTAAGGTTTGCTTGCACCAACGCATTAAATCCAGAATTTGTGTATCAGTAACCTGCTCACGGTGACTCCCCAATGCTGCAATATAACTGAGCTGGCTATGGCTATAGACCAGATAGCGAAAGGCACTTTTAACCAGTTGCGGATCTGGATTCGGTTCGGTGCTCAGGCTTGAAATCATGCTGGATAAATCAATCTGTGCATTGTGGGCCAGACGCCGTGCAGTCCGGTAAGCAATACTGTTATCTTTACCGTTTTGATATTGTTCGACCACTGCAGCAAAATAGTCCAGTGTAGCAAGCGATGATTTTTTAATATTGCTAGAAATATTACGAAAATTCCAGTCAGGCCAGATCCAGCTTACTGCCATCCATGCAATCAGACAGCCTATGAGGGTATCAATAATACGCGGTAAAATAATGGCATAACCGGCACCTTTCAGGTTAAAAATCAGGAGTACCATCAGGGTCGCCATGAGAGTGGCCATGGCATATTTTTTGGAACGTAGATAGAAAAAACCGACACCAAAAATTACTGTCAGGAGTAACTGACCTTCGACACTTGGCACAAAATACAGAATGGGAACGCCCAGCATGACCCCCAATAATGTTCCTAGGGTCCGCAATTTGAGCCGGCTTTTGGTGGCAAAATAACTGATCTGACAGACAAACAGGCTGGTCAGTAAAATCCAGTAGCCATTTTTCGCAAAGGGCAATAATGAAATGGCATAGCCGACTAGAAACACAATGGCAATCCGCACCGCATGCCGAAAGAGTGCCGATTGCGGACTCAAGTGTGGTTTGAGTTTCAGCCAGAGATCTGTGCTATCGCGAATATCATCATCAAACAGGCTCAGGTCATCAAAATGCTGCTGATAGCGTGGCTTATACAGTGCCTGTTGATCATGCAGGTGTTGTAACTGCTCATGTACACTCAGCAGATTGGCCAGAATAAGCTGTAAATTTTTAACTTCAATATTCTGTGGGTGTTGGGTAATCCAGTCCTGCATCGATTCCTGTAAATGTTTTAATGCCAGTTCATCATCTGCAGACAGATAAAATTTTTCATTGCGCAGCACACAGCCTGCCAGATGCTGACAGGCAAGGGCTTGCAGACGGATATTTTTCTGAATCCGGAAAATCAGGTCAGTGCGGCTAAAATGCTGTTCGATCTGTTCATAATGCAGATAATTGGCTGTGGCCTGTTCATGAATATCCTGCATCAGAAAATACAGATTCAGCCAGTAAATGGTATTGCGATTGGCACGCGAAGCTTTGAGCCGGGTCAATAGCGAATCTTTGCTGCGGTTAAAACTCTGAATGACTAAAGTATTTTTAAGGGACAACTCATAGAGCAGGTTTTCAACATTCGGATGCTGGTCCGGATCAAACAGTTTGGCTTTACTCAGCAGTAAATCCGACATGTGCTGCAAGCTTTGTGCGAGATTTTCCTGAACCTGTAAGGTAGGACGCAGCAGAAAAAATAGTATAGACGTCAGGCCGTACCATAGCGCCCCAATGACAAAATAAAGTGGCTGTTCATACCAGTGCTGATATTCGCCCAGACCGAACATGGTATAGACTGACAGTAAAATGGTGCCAAATGAAATCGTGGCATAACGCTGGCCTAAGGCACCCATTAGAATAAACAGCGCACTCGATAGCGATAGCCCCAGTGCAAACCAGAATTTATGCGGAGCAAGAAATTCCAGAATGCTGCTGACACTAAAAAACAGAATGATGACCAGTAACAGGTTGCGCAAACGCAGGCTTAGCCGGTCATCAAAATCAGTCAGCGCAGTGGCAATTGCCCCTAAAGTTACTGGAACGATCAAGAACTCATAACCCAGAAATTTCAGACCGAAAGTAGTACCTAAAAACACCAGCAGGATCTGCAGGCAATAAGTCATCAGCGCACTGGACTGAAAGGGCAGCAGGACAGGTTTTATAATTTTAACAAAAATAGCAGTCGCAGGTCGGGCAGCATTCACAGGGACAGGATCCGGAAAGTAAAAACGCAAAGTTCTGAATGCAATTTAGACGCCAAAATAAAAGAAAAATCCATGAAAAAACGAGCATATTGCCCGTTTTCTCTATATGGTCATTGGCGTGAAGGTATATTTAGATCACACCACAGGCAATACGTTCACCGCCGCCGCCTAATGGTAATGGGGTATCGGAATAGTTGTCCCCACCAGCATGAACCATAATGGCACGACCCTGAACATCAGCCAGTTTCAGGCGTGGTGCAAGCAGGGTGACACGCGCAGTTCCATCAGTATTAACTTTTAATGCTGGTAAATCACCTAAGTGACCGGTTGTTGGCGTACCGTGATGTGGTGCCTGATTCGGATTGTAATGGCTACCTGCTGCCAGTGCTGCACCCATCTTGCCATCTTTCATTGCAGGTGCACATGATCCATTTTCATGAATATGGAAACCGCGCTCACCTGCAGGAAGCTGTTTCAGGTTAGTACGAATGACCAGACCAGCTGGGCTGTCACTGAGTAATACGGTACCAATCTCTTGGCCTACACCTTGAGCAGTTACTGCATTTACAGTCACTGCTCTGACAAGTTCGTTTGATGGAGAGGTTGAGGCACAACCGGTAAAAAGTGCTGCGCTTAACGCGCAAAGTGTCGTAATTTTAAACAATGAAGACATGATTCTGGCATCCTGATCTTTATTCTGTTTGGTGAAATCATTTAAACAGAGCAAGACCAGAAGCTCTATATAAAATCAGTACTTAAATGTTTTGTTTTGTTTAAGTCGATTAAATATATGCTTTAAGGTGCTTTAAGGTGCTTTGGGCGGTGTCTCTTTTGTTTCCGGATCAATCTCATGTGCCAGGGTCGCTTTAGGCATCATTAATGGTTCATTTATATTACTTTCATGTAACCATTCACGCCAGATAGCCAGAAGTACAGCGAGAATCACCGGGCCAATAAATATCCCCACCAGACCGAAGCTGGCAATACCGCCCAGCACTCCAAACATGATCAGCAGGAAAGGAATCTGCGTTGCACCAGAAATTACCAGGGGACGAATGACGTTGTCGGCGGTACTGACCACACAGACACCCCAAACCATGACTCCGATAGCTTCAATGGTTTGTCCTTGCGAAAACAGCCACAGTGCGACCGAACTATAGGCAAGAGGTGGACCAAAAGGAATCAGGGCAAAAATAAAGGTCACAATGGTTAAAACCATCGGATTTGGAACCCCTGCAACAAAATAACTCATACCTGCCAGCAGGGCCTGGGCAATTGCAGTTAAACCGACCCCATAGACCACCGCCCGGGTAGTGGCAGAGATAGTAGAAAAATAATGATGCACACGTGGTCCGACCACCATTTCAAAGGCTTTACGCACCTGATTTAAAATAGTCTGGCCATCCCGGTAGAAGAAAAACAGCGAAAGTATGGCAAAACATAATTTAAATATATTTTTGCTGACTTCGTTCAGTACCACTTTGCCATAATTCAAATGCCCTTGAATCCAGGTCGATACCGACAGCGCAATACTCTGCGGATCGGTATTGATTTCATTTAAGGTTCGGCTGATCTCCTTGCCGACAATCGGAAGTCCACGAATAAAATCAGGTACATTCAAATGACCGGAAAAGACCTGTCGCTGCAATTCCATATACAGGTTACGGCCTTCATGCTGCAACATGAAAATAGCAAAAATAAACGGAAGACCAAATACCAGAATCACGGCCAGAATCATCAGGGTCGCACTCAGTGTCGGGCGATTGCCACACATGCGTAACACTGACTGATACAGGGGCCAAGTCATATAGGCAATAATTGCCGCCCAAACTACAGGAATGATGAAATACTTGAGTATATGAAAACTCAAAAAAATCAGGATAAAGAACAATCCAAATAATAAGACTTTTTGTAATATAGGCGCGTATTGTTGCACTGAATTTAATGACTCATTTTTTAGGTCGTGTTCAGGCATATTAACTGAAAAAAAAGCGATCGAAAATGCTGCATTGCCAAGTAGCGTGATTATTTTCCAAGAGCTGCAGCCTGATTCAGTCTATTGACTCAAAACCATTGACTTGGATCATCAATAATCGCATTTAGTACCGGTTGCCATTGATCCTGCAGTTCCCGGTAAATTTTTTGTTGTTTATCAAAGACTGAAAGACCTTCCATCGCTAAACGGCTATAAGGGGCGCGTTCCGAAATCCAGGCCACCGGCTGTTGGTCGATTTTGTCAAAAAATTGTTGTATATCCTGATTGCTGGCTGCATTTGCTTTGGTGCGATTGGCCAGAAGCAAAATTTCGACCTTGCCTTTGCGGATACGTTTAATGTCCTGTAAATGTTTGAGAAAACGGCGGGTTGAATCGATATCAAAAAAAGAAGGCTGGATCGGGATGATAATCGCATGTGCTTCACTGACCAGCTGTTCCGCATGATCGTCACTTAACGCACCTGGTGCATCAATAATCAGGTATTCAATCTGCTTGGGAGCATCACCAATGGATTTGCTATTGCGCCAGTCCAGACTTTGAATAGGTGCCGCCTGTGCCGGGCGGTGCTTAAGCCATTGCAATGTGGATTTCTGGTTGTCGGCATCGGCCAATGCCACCGTATAACCCTTTTGTGCGAGTGCTGACGCCAAACTAATGGCTGTCATGGTTTTACCACAACCGCCTTTCTGATTCGCAACTAAAATTGTTTTCATGACTCAAGGTGATTTTATTCTGTTCCAGCCTAGCATATCATTCTTTTCAAGTATGCAAATGGCCGATATCCTCAACTTCAGTCGAATGCGATGTTATAAAAATCAAGTAAATTAGGAAGATTGAATGTCCATATGGATGGCCATGCTGATTGGCGCATGTATCGGGGTGGTATTGACCACTATTATTTTAAGTCAGACACGCAACGGACGGATCAAGGCCGAATATGAGCAGTATATCGCCGAGCTGGAACTGGAGCATCAGCAATCCCTCATTGCCGCGCAAAAGCGCAGTGTAAATACTAGCCGTGCCGTTCTCAAAGGCAAAATGGCTGAACAGCTCGCACCGATCATGCCGGAATTTCAATATCTGCCGAGTGATGCTAAGTTTCTGGGCGATCCGGTAGATTATGTGGTCTTTGACGGCTATAGCGATTTTCGTGACGGGGAAGGCGCAGCCGAAGATATTGAAGTCGTCTTGATTGATATTAAAAGTGGAGGTGCACGTCTGACCAAAGGCCAGCAAGCCATTGCCCGATCGATTCAGGAAGGACGGGTACGTTTTGAAACTGTTCGGATTGATTTTGAGGATTAATCCAAACCTCATGCAGAATAAAAAAACTATGCAAAAACTACTGATCACTGCACTGCTGTTTATACTTGGACTTTGGGTCTGGAATGAGTTTTTTCGTGCTATTCCACATCTGCAAGAAAAAGGCGTACTTAAAAATTTTAAAGTAGAACCGGTCAAGCATATTTCAGAAATCTATATTGTGCATGATCAGCGCTTTGTAAAACCCACCCGTCGGGTTCTGCATCAGGCGAGTCCTGTGGTGGGGAGTTTTAATGATCTGGCCTATCTCAGCAATATTGATGTGCTGTTGCTGACTCAGCCGTTGCCAGCCATGCAGGCAACATTGGAGTTTGATGAAGTAAAACGCTGTTATCAGGTTGAAGGACAAATCAGCGAGGCGGATCATAACTTCATCAATACGCATGTACAGCATTTCAGTCTGATTGCTGCCACTGAAAAAATTGCCGATCAGATTCGCCGGTTAAAACCAGGACAGAAAATTACTCTTAGTGGTGATCTGGTTACCGTTCATTCAGGCACGACTGGACAAGAATTTACGGTGGGTACAGGTTCTAAATATCGTGGCCATTGCCAGTTACTGCGAGTGACTCAGATTCAACATCACTAAAAAGATCAGAGGGAGTTAGTCTTTTGACTTACGCAGTCGAGCCAACAGCATATGCTGACCAATCTGGGGTAGACCTGCCGCATCAATATAATTCAAGCTTTCTATTTCAAAACCGGTTTCCAGCAAGGCATTTTCAATATCGCGGTTCAGATGACAGCCATCTGCGACTTTCTTTTGAATAGGAGTAAGTAAATGTTGCAGGCACTGGATATTTAAATTTTGCCGATTCAGCACATGTTCGACTACATGTAAAGTACCACCCGGCTGTAGCACCCGATAAATTTCCTTTAAGCTCTGTTCGAGATCTGGAATACTGCAAAGTGTCCAGGTTGAAACCACATGTTGCAGGCTATTCGCTGCAAAAGGCAAATTTTCTGCGCTGGCCTGAATATGCTCAACCGGAAACGCAGCCTGCTGAATCCGCGTTTCTGCCAGTTTGAAAATATCAGCATTCGGTTCCAACGCATATAGCTTGTCAACCAGTTGATAAAACGGCAGATTCAGCCCGGTACCGAAACCAATTTCCAGCACTTCATTTGACACCTCCAAGAGCAATTCGCGGCGTAAGTCCATCAAAGCCGGGGTTTGCATGACCTGATTTAAAAGATGTGGAAAGATATGTTGTTGATAAATTTTATACAGCATCCGGGCCATTTTAATGAGATGAGAATTTGTTCTAGCTTAACCGAAAATAAAATAATCGGCATATCCCGAGCTGACCAAATTTGTTCAGTTTGTTACCAAGTTCAACTGTTTATTCATTAAAAAATACGTAAGATCAAAGAAGATATCCTTAAAACGTTTAAGCAACTTGATTAGGATTAGATTAAAAATTATGTTCAAACACTTTAAACATTATGCTTTGCTCGCCAGCCTGTTACTGCCTATTTCTGGCTACAGTTCTGTTGAGCATAATATTGCCAAAGGTTTGCCTCCTGTGGTCAAAGGTCAGTCAATTTCGGTCTTGCAGCCTTTTAAAGGTGATTTCCGTATTTTGGGTTCTAAGGTTTATAGTTCTGATCCGCAAGCCAAATTCTCTCCGATTGATTATGCAGTCAGTTGGGGGTTATTTGCTGAGCCTGAAATTGCCCGGCATATCACCGTGAATCAATATGACCGTTATTTGAACTGGAAAATGGATCGGGTACCGGTACCGGTAGAACAAGCCAAGCAGATGGTGTCCAATATGCATATCATTCCCGCCAATCCTGAAATTGCCAAGGCAATCAAAAAGGTGAAGCGTGGCGATCTGGTGCGTATGCACGGGGAGCTGGTTGAAGTTCGGGATAAAGATCTGGTCTGGACATCTTCTTTAACCCCGACCGATACGGGGGATGGTGCTTGTGAAGTTTTCCGCGTCAGTTCCATTCAGTGGATAGAAAAAGTTGGTAAGAGCTAAACAGACATCCAGCATACTGCTGAGATGCCTAAAAAAACCGTTCCTATGAACGGTTTTTTTATCTGTTGAAGACTTATTTTGCAATTAGGGCCTGACCTTCAAAGGTAATTCCATCCCACCCATTAAGCATAAACTGGCGGATATTCTGATGATCGGTCGACTCTGGCGTCGCCAGTACAGCAGCATAATGCTCAGCAAACAGGCTTAAGGTCTGTGCCTGATCCAGACCATTGAGTTGTGCAAAAGAAAAGACTTTGGCGCTGCCCTGGTTTTCTGTAGCCGTATTATTTTGCTGGCCATTTTTAAATGCAGTTGGTGTATGCGTATAGCGCGAGTCAATATATGCAATCACATCTGCAAATTTTGCTTCGCCTGCCGCTAACTGGGCCAATAAATCCTGTGCCATGCTGTTTTTCCTGTGCCATTCATGAAAATTCGATGCGATAAATATAGCAATTTTCTTGCGAAGTTCCATGGTATTTAATTGATTTTCCGTTCAAGATAATAGTGAAAATTATCCATGTTGAGTTTAAAAATTTGGATAAGATAAACTTGATCAATAAATAGATAGGAAAAAATATGGGCTGGCTTTGGGTGGCAATGGGTGGGGCAGTCGGTGCCAGTCTGCGTTATGCAGCAGGACTTTGGCTGTTTAAACCACAAATGCAGTTTCCTTGGCCCACCTGGTGGATCAATATTCTAGGCTGTTTATGTGCGGGGATTTTTTTTGCCTGTAGCCAAAAATATCCAATCCTTCAACAGGAAGCTCGTCTGTTTTTAATGGTGGGAATTCTCGGTGGTTTTACTACATTTTCCAGTTTCGGTCTGGAAAGCTTTTTGCTATTCAAGCAAGGGGCTATGGGCCTAGCGGTATTATATGCATTATCCAGCTTAATCATCGGCATTATGGTTCTGGCGCTGGGCTTTTATTTAACGTCATGGATGCTATCGCACAGTTAAAACGGACATAAAAAAGTCAGGAAACTGGAGGTTATTTCCTGACATAAACCACGATTCGAAGATTGAGATAATCGACGGTTTTCATTTTTAACCACGTTTAAAGCGGCCAAAACGTTTGTTGAAGCTTGCCACACGACCTTCATTGCTGGTCTGACGTTGCTCACCCGTATAGAAAGGATGAGAAGCGCTTGAAATATCTAGTGTTACATAAGGATATGTTTTACCTTGATATTCTTTAGTCTGGCTGGAGTTCATGGTACTGCCAATCACAAAATAGGCATCGGCATTGGTATCATGGAACAACACTTCACGATACTCAGGGTGGATATCTGAACGCATATCTAAATTCCTCTTGATTATTGATCAAATGTTATAATGTAACATTTACGCTTTCAAGTAATTTAGGGTTACAACGCGTAAGCCAGTCGTCTCTATTTAACTGCGACTGGGTACGAGCTCTTCAAATACATCACTTAAATCATCATTTACTTTAAGATGAATCAGGTTCCAGTACTGCCCTGAAATCGTCCGGTTCACCATTAAGGTATCTGGAGAAGGTTTAAACACATCCCAGTATTTTAAGGAAGGTTTCAGCAGTTCCATACCATCATGATGCGCTGAGTTTTCGGCGAAATCATAGTGGGTGACTAAAGGACGCATGAGTACTTCCAGCCATTGTTCATACAATTCTGTTGGGAATTTTCCGGTTTCAGTCAAAGAATGCAGTGCATCCAGTTGTTGTTCGATTACGGGAATATTCTTCTTGCGTGCGGCATGGATCAGCTCTTTGAAATGTTCAACCACTTCAGTCGACAAGGTCTTGACGCCACCATAATCATAAACAATTACAGAGCCATCTTCACGGAAGGCGAAATTGCCGGGATGCGGGTCGCAGTGAAAGCGTTTCAGATAGAAAATTTCCTGACCAATGGCACGGAATAAACGGCGTCCCAAAGCATTTCGGGTCTCGAGTGGCCAAGTGCTAGCGGTTTCAATACTTTCCCCAAGCTCCTGGCTCAAAGTCAGAATATGCCGTGAAGAGTACTCATGAAACACTTTCGGAATTATAATTTTACTGTCCAGAGATTCATGGAAAGTCCGGGCGATTTCCAGATTCTGTGCTTCGATTTCATAGTTCAGCTCATTGTCCAGACTCTGCTGAATTTCCTTAAACAGCTGATCCTGAAGTTTACGGTCAATCTTTAACACGCCCATCATGCGCAGTGCCAGACGGACTTGTTTCAGGTCACTTTCGCAGGCTTCATCTACCCCAGGATACTGCACTTTGACCACAACTTGCTGGCCATCTGGCAGGATCGCTTTATGTACCTGACCAATCGAGGCTGCAGCAAATGGCTGTTCATCAAAGTGCTGGAAAAGCTGTGCTAAGGGTTTACCCAGTTCTTTTTCTACCTGTGCCTGAATTTCTTTAAATGGCATGGGTGGTGCCTGACGTTGTAACTTGGCAATGGCTTTGGCGACTTCGGGCGGGAAAACGTCTTTATATTGCGAGGCAATCTGGCCAACTTTCATGACTGCGCCTTTCATCTCTCCCAAGGTATCTGCAATCTGTACCCCAATATCCTGAAACAGTTTGCTGCGCGCAGTATTTTTCTGCTCTTCATCGGCAGTTAAATTTTTAATGGAATTGGAGAGGGTTTTACCTGCAATACTTGCGGTCATTCCGGCAAGTTTCATAAAGCGACGACCGGGTGTACTAGCCGTTTTTGCCATGCGAGATTCCTTGAAACCAATAATGAATGGATGTATTTGATCATAGGTGACAACGGTTCAATTGCCTAGATTTAATTGTAGAGGTTATGTTGTGATTTCCTTCTGCTTCTCCATGTTTAATGCATCATCTTTGATTTGATAAAGATTTATCTTTATCTCCTTGGCTAAACTAAAAGAATATGCCGGAATCCATCATCGTTTTAGATAAGGCTGAGTATTAATTCTGAATGTTGTTTTATGGCTAAAAGCTTAGAATAAACAGATTGCTGTAATGAAGAAAATTCAATGAAAGTCTATCGATATTTTACTGGGAAGGATGATGTGCATTTTTGTGCGCGGGTGACCCGTGCCTTAAATGAAGGTTATGAGTTATATGGTCCACCCACCATGACTTTTAATGGTACGGATGTGATTGTGGGGCAGGTGGTGACCAAAGATGTAGCGGATGAATCAGAGATTCCAGAAGGATTGAAGGAGGCTTTGGGAGCTAATTCTTAACTTCTACATCGAAATTAGAATGCTCAAGGCTATGCTCTCATCTTTTATTTTTATGCTGTCACATAGGTGTAGCTCCTACTTTTGTCATGGCAAAAGTAACAAAACCATCTCGTTGATCTGATGCTACTTCCCTGTATCACAGTTCAACGGTGACATCCATGTCACCTACCCAATATTTAAGATTGCTTGAAAGTCGCTAAGTTTTTACACTTTTAAGCTTAAACGTCTGTTATTGCTATAGAGTCGTGCCAGCAATAAAACACAGGCAACACTTAAACCCACGATCAGGCCAACCCAAACACCGGCGGCGCCCATCTCGGTAAAGCGGGATAAATATACCCCAACCGGAAAGGCGATGACCCAGTAAGCCAGCATGGTAATCCACATCGGCCCCTTGGTATCCTGCATGCCACGCAGACAACCTGCTGCACTGATCTGCCAGGCATCCATCAGCTGATAGGCAATAGCAAACAGAATCAGATACACCGCAATTTGGCTTACGATCAGATCTGAAGTGTAGAGTGCCACAATTTCATTGCGGAAAACCCAAAGCAGAATCATGGTCAGGATCGCCAGAATAGTGGCAGTGATCAGGCCAAGATATTGCACTTTTCGCATGGCTTGCCAGTTCTGTTCACCATAGTAGGTGCCAACCCGAATGGTCAGGGCAATCGCCAGTGACATGGGAATCATGAACAGTTGTGAAGTGACGGAAATAGCAATCTGATGGGCAGCGACAATGGTCTCTCCCAAAGGACTCAGCACAATTGCTGCTGTACTGAAAATACTGACCTCAAAGAAGATCGCCAATCCAATTGGAAAACCCAGTTGCAGAATACGCTTCACCCATTCCGGGTTTATTTTTTCCCAGTGAGTAAAAGGCTGAGTACGCTGATAGGCTCTGTTTTTAAAGATATACAGTGCCAGAGTCATGAGCATTAACCACTGCAAAATCGCTGTGGCAAACCCACAGCCTGCACTGCCTAGGGCCGGAACAGGACCAATACCATACATAAAGATATAGTTCAGCGGAACCAGCAAAACCAGGGCCAATAAACTAATCACGGTGACCGGGCGAGGATTTCCAATCGCTTCTGAGTAGCCGCGTAAGGCTGCATACATGGTTACCGCAGGCATACCAAAACCACTCGCATGCAGGAATAAACTGGCTTTAGGCTGCAAGCTTTCCGGTACGCCCAAGAGAGGTAAAAGGGCTGGCAAAACTTGTAAAATCAGGCCGGCAATTACCCCAAGAATCAGGGCAACCCAAAGCGATTGACGTGCAATGGTGGCAATTTTTTCAGGTGTACGTGCGCCGTTAGCTTCGGCAACCAAAGGCGTCGTGGCAATCATAATGCCACTAAATAGCAGCATCACCGGAATCCAGAGTCCTACTCCGACGGCAATCGCGGCAAGATCGGTAGCAGACAGGTGACCGGCCATAATGGTATCAATCAGGCCCAGACCAGCCTGAGAAAATTGGGTCACCAGAATAGGCAGCATCAGATGAAAAAGTTTTTTTAATTCAAAACTAAAGGTTGTAATTGGTGAAACATTCGACACAAAAATTACTCATCGTGATCATGTGCTTAAATAGAAGGTTTAGCGTTGTAAAGTGAGAAGCACACCAATAAAAATTACCACGCCGCCTAAAAGACGTTGCCAGTTAACCGGCATTTTTTCATTACCCAATAATCCCAGATGATCGACCAGCATCGACATTACCATCTGACCAAAAATAATGAGACCGCTAAGAACCAGAAAGCCAAGTTTGGGTGCTGCATAAATGCTCATACTAATCGCGTATACACCCACGATTCCCCCTAGCCATAAATACCAGGGAACACTCATCAATTCCTGTAAACCGGGTTTGGGATTGGACTGAAAAAGTACGATTACGGCGAGCACTATTGTACCAATCAAAAAGGAAAAAAATGCAGCTTGAATAGGAGAATATAAATATTCTTTCAGTTGTGTATTAATTGCAGTCTGGAGTGTCAATAAAACACCGATTGCAAAAACCAAAGGAAGTAAAATAATAAGTTGAGAAGATATTTTCATAATTTTAACTGACTAATTCTATTTAAATTTTTAGACATATCACACGATCAAATTTAATTTTAGCAGTGTTGCCGCCGAGTCATGTTAAAATTCCGCTATATCTTGTAATCGTTTTTGAGTAGTTCTTTGGCTGAATTGAATCCTGCTGCTGTCCCTTTGTCCTTATATATTCATATGCCTTGGTGTGTGCGCAAATGTCCTTATTGTGACTTCAATTCGCATGCGGTTCCGGATGGTCAGCTATCACTGGAATTGGAACAGGAATATTTACGAGCACTGGTGGAAGACTTTAAAACTCAGGTCGATTTTGCCCAAGGCCGGCAGATTTACAGTGTTTTTATTGGTGGGGGAACACCGTCACTGATTTCCGCCCCAGGCTATCAATGGTTATTTGATCAGCTCAAAGCCATTATTCCCTTTGCCGAAGGCTGTGAAATTACGCTGGAAGCCAACCCCGGCACAGTCGAACATGATCCGTTTGCCGGTTATTTGCAGGCCGGAATTAACCGTCTGTCGATTGGGGTGCAGAGTTTTAATACCGCTCATCTCAAGCGTTTGGGACGGATCCATAGCAATGAAGATGCGATTTCTGCCATTGGGCTGGCACGTGAAGCAGGTTTTCAGCGCATTAATGTCGACTTGATGCATGGTTTACCGGAACAAACTTTAGAACAAGCTTTACATGATTTAAAACTGGCGGTAGAACAGGGTGCTACGCATATTTCCTGGTATCAGCTAACGATTGAGCCAAATACGGTATTTTTCCGGACTCAACCGATTTTGCCTGTGGATGAAGTATTGGAAGATATTCAGGAGCAGGGTGAGCTCTACTTAAAAGCTCAGGGTTTTATCAACTATGAAGTTTCGGCTTGGCGGAAAGAATTGCCTTCAGCGCATAATCTGAATTACTGGCAGTTTGGTGACTATCTGGCAATTGGTGCTGGAGCACATGGCAAAGTCACTCAGCCGGATGGTGTATATCGGTTCCAGAAAACCCGTTTACCTAAGGACTACTTAGCCAAAGTACCTGCCGAACATCTGCAGTTTAAGCGCATTGAAGATGCCGACTTGCCTTTTGAATTTATGATGAATGCGTTACGTTTAAATCAGGGGGTGAAAGCCAAACTCTATGCCGAACGTACCGGTTTAGGTCTGGATCGCTTGAATGAGTTGCTCAGTTCTTTGCGTGACAGAAAATTAATGGTCGATGATCAAGACCGGCTTTCATGTACCGAGCAGGGGCATATCTTTTTAAATTCGGTGCTGGAAGAATTTCTTTAACTGATTTTAATTCGCTGCTCATTTTTGGAAAAACTCTCGTAAATCTATATGAGGGTTTTTTTATTGCGCAGATTTCCCCAGATCAGGAATTTTTTATAGCCTAGAGATTATCTATTTTCAGATCTCCGATGTAATCTTGGAAAAGAGAAGAGCAGACTTTAAGAATCTCAGGCACAAAAAAAGCACTCTAGGAGTGCTTTTTTTCAATATCTTGCTTCTAAATTATAGAGCAACGATATTTACAGCTGTAGGGCCTTTTTGACCTTGAGCTACGCTGAAAGAAACCTTTTGGCCTTCAACTAAAGTTTTGAAACCTGAACCAGTGATTTCGCTGAAATGAGCAAAAACGTCTGGACCTGATTCTTGTTGAATGAAACCGAAACCTTTAGTTTCGTTGAACCATTTTACTGTACCGTTAACTGTATTAGACATAATATAACCTATTGAATCGTATGAATTTATAGCCAAAATTTCAGATGACTAACTGTAACTTTGAAAAATAAAAAGGATGGAGCTTTTTGATCTGTAATACGAAGGTTTATGACTAAAACTGCGATACTTAAAAGAAGACTAACCAAAACAAGAATTTTTCTAGTTGGGGTTATCATACCGCTTATTTTGAGATATACAAGCGTTTTATTTGGCTAATTTATTAGGGTGTTGAAAAATATAAAATTAAATTTGTATATTTTATATCCAGAAAGGTTTTTTAAGCTAAAAGAAAGATATTTGAGTCAATAAAAAGAGCGCCGAAACGCTCTTTTTGAGACAATTTACAGCTTAGTAATCGAAGCTAAAGTGTTCTGGCGCGAGTGCCGTCATGGTTTTAGACGGATTCACCATCGCTTCTGCATGACCTTGGGTACGTGGCAGAATACGTTCAAAGTAGAAATCAGCAGTTTTGATTTTTGCTTTATAGAATTCTGGAACTTCCGCACCATCACCAGATGCCAGTTTGGCTGAAGCAACTGCAGCTTGCTGTGCCCAGAAGTAGGCCATCATCACATAACCGGAGAACATCAGGAAATCGACTGACGCAGAAGACACGATGTCGCGGTCCTTACGTGCAGCCAGCATAATACGCACGGTTAAGGCATTCCACTGTGCACAGAGCTTGGTTAAATCCCAGGCGAAACGGCGCATGTATTTATTGCGCGCATGCTGACCGCAGAATTTCAGAATTTCAGCAGTGTAATCACGAATCACTTTGCCTTTCGACGTCAACAGCACTTTACGGCCGATCAGATCCAGTGCCTGAACACCTGTAGTACCTTCGTACAGGGTAGAAATACGTGAGTCACGTACGATCTGTTCCATGCCCCATTCTTTGATATAGCCATGTCCACCAAAGACTTGCATACCATGATTTGATGCTTCATAGCCCATTTCGGTCAAGAAGCCTTTCAGGATAGGGGTGTAGAAACCAAGATGATCATCATGCTGTTCAAAAGCAGCGGTATCGCCACGCAGCAAAGCATCATTCATATTATCGGCAATTTGTGCTGCATGATAAATCATGGCACGGCCACCTTCAGCAATGGCTTTTTGCGTCAACAGCATGCGGCGTACATCGGCATGATGAATGATTGCATCCGCTACTTTTTCTGGATCTTTTTTGCCAGACAGGGCACGCATTGACATACGCTCTTTGGCATAAGGCAAAGCACCCTGGAATGACAATTCAGCATGGCAGATGCCCTGAATTGCAGTACCAATACGCGCCGTGTTCATAAAGGTAAACATGGCATGCAGGCCTTTGTTTGGTTCACCAATCAGGTAGCCAGTCGCATTGTCGAAATTCAGTACAGCCGTTGCTGAAGCGCGAATCCCCATTTTGTGTTCTATCGAGCCACAGTTTACTGGATTGCGTTCACCGATCCCACCATCTGCAGCAGCAATAAATTTCGGTACGATAAACAGGGAAATCCCTTTGGTGCCTTGCGGTGCATCCGGAAGGCGTGCCAGTACAATATGTACGATATTTTCAGTGAGGTCGTGCTCACCTGCGGAAATAAAAATCTTAGTTCCTGAAATCGCATAAGTGCCATCTTCTTTCGGCTCTGCCTTGGTTTTTACCTGACCCAGATCCGTACCACATTGTGGTTCAGTCAGACACATGGTGCCCGCCCAAGTTCCTGCAACCAGGTGAGGCAGATACGTGTTTTTCTGCTCATCGGTACCATACTGGATAATAGTATTGATACAGCCCACACTTAAACCCGGATACATCTGGAATGACCAGTTCGCAGTACCCATCATTTCTGATTTGATCAGGTTTAAAGACATGGGCAGGTTTTGGCCACCAAACTCTTCAGGATAAGACAGACCTTGCCAGCCACCTTGTACGAACTGTTCGTAAGCTTCCTTAAAGCCTTTCGGGGTTTTTACTTCGCCATTTTCAAAATGACAGCCTTCTTCATCACCGCTTTGGTTCAAAGGTGACAGTACATTTTCACAAAAATCTGCCGCACCTTCTAAGATCATATCTACTGTGTCGGCATCGGCATATTCACCATTCGACAAATTCTGGTAGTGCGCAGGGTAGTCAAGCACTTCATTCATAAGGAAGCGAATGTCGTGTAAAGGGGCTTTATATGCTGGCATGCGTTTAATCCTGATTGAAATAGTTTTGGATTATCTGTATCGATTCTTTGATTATTCACATTGGAGATAAAAAAACATTGATGAATTCAGTGAATAAAAATGTCAGAAAAGCGAATCGATTTTTAATTCCAGTCAATTAACTCGGTTAATTTTATTGACTAGTATAGATATTGCAGGAAGATTGAAAACTTGTTATCACATTGGACTTTAATAAATTAAAAGGTGATATGTCCAGTATACTTTTGTATGAATTGTGCTCAAATTTAAGTTAAAACAGGCCGGCTTCTAAAATGTCACTAGAACCAATCCATGGTGTCACAGCTTCTGGACGGTTAGAGGAAATTCAGTTGCGGGCTATAGTTACAACCCGAACTGAACTCATTGGATAGATAGGGCTTTTAAAGAAACTCTTTTAAGTCCGGCTTGATGCCATTCCAGATGTAAAAAGATTCAATCGCCTGACCGACCAGCATTCCAAAGCCTTCTGACGTGGGAACACCGCGCGCCTTGGCCTGATCCAGAAAGGAAGAGGGTTTACCATAGGCCATTTCATAGGCCCTCTTAAACTGTAACGTTTCCGGTAGAATAAGGGTATCACCGCTGAGGCTTGCAGAAGTCGCGTTAATCACCAGATCAAATTCACCGCTAAGATTATCCAGAGAAATTGCCTGTAATTCGATTTGCGGTACGGCATTCTGAATATCAGCAACCAGCTGTTTCGCGCGTGCCAAGGTGCGATTGGCAATCACGATTTTTTTCGCACCCGCCTGCGCCAGGGGATAAATCACGCCACGCGTGGCACCGCCTGCACCAATAATTAAGATAGCTGTATTGTCCAGTGGCCAGTCTAAAGCACGGATCGCCTCGACTAGGCCCTGACCATCAGTATTGTCGCCATGCAGGACCCCATTTTCCATCCATAGGGTATTCACGGCTTTGGCAATTTTGGCCCGTTCACTCAACACCTGACATTGGATAAAAGCCTGCTCTTTGAAGGGGACAGTAACATTCAGGCCACTACCACCCTGACTAAAGAAGTCCTGAATATTGGCTTCAAAGCCATCCAGTGGAGCCAGACGCTTGGTATAACTCAGGTCGACTCCAGTTTTAGCAGCAAAGGCGTGATGCAATTCTGGAGAACGTGACTGTTCAATCGGGTTACCAATCACGGCAAATTGTTTGCTCATTTCACAATGTCCATGTGCGGAAATGGCCATCAATATACGTGAAAAAGCGCAGGGACTAAAGCCTGCGCAATCTTTAATTACTGCTAGGTTGTCAGCATGTTAGGAACTGCAAATATCAATAATATGTTCCGCAAATATCAGCGCCATACTAAAAACGACTCCAACCCCAGTCAGAATACTCACCAGAATAGCTGCGCCATCCAGAATCAGGTTGTGACTCAAAAGTGCGGTACTCATCGCACTGATGGCGAGAGCAAGGAAAAGCCAAAAGGCCAATATAGGTAGATTTAATTGAAGATTATGCATTTTTATTTCTCACTAAACATCAAATAGAAGTTGATCGATGTAGCGATAGGGTGCTGCGATCAAATCAGATATTTCTATTCGACAGTATAGAGGAACTTTCCATTAAAAAAGCCCTCCATTTGAGGGCTGTTTGTATCATTTCATTGCTTGGGATCTTAATTCTGTTAACCAGTCGTGTGGTTTTAGGTAATAATCTGTTAAGCGTTTTTCGGGTGAGCCTTCATCCCATTCCGGGCGATATGACCATCCGGTAAGCGGGGGTAGGCTGACCAGAATCGATTCAATCCGGCCGCCAGTCTGTAAACCAAACAGGGTGCCGCGGTCATAAACCAGATTGTACTCTACATAACGACCACGACGGTATAACTGGAATTCGCGTTGTGCTTCGGTATAGGGTTTATCCTGATTGCGCTGGAAAATTGGCAGAATGGCTTCCAAATAACCATTGCCTACAGCCTGCATATACTGGAAACAGGTTTCAAAATCCCATTGATTCAGGTCATCAAAAAACAAGCCGCCCACACCGCGCTGCTCGTCACGATGTTTCAGGTAAAAATAGTGATCACACCATTGTTTATGTTCAGGATAAACTTCTGCACCAAATGGAGCACACAGATCATGCGCCGTTTGATGCCAAGACAGTACATCTTCATCATTCGGATAAAACGGGGTCAGGTCAAAACCGCCACCAAACCACCAGATCGGATCCTGACCTTCTTTCTCTGCGACAAATAAACGCACGTTGGCATGTGAGGTGGGCACATTCGGGTTTTTTGGATGGATGACTAGTGATACTCCCATTGCTTGCGCTTTGGCACCGGCAATATTGGGATGGCGTTCAGTCGCAGAAGCGGGCAGTTTGGAAATGTTGATGTGGGAGAACATTACCCCACCTTTTTCAATGACCGTGCCGTTTTGCAGAACACGTGAACGGCCGCCACCACCTTCCGGGCGCTCCCAGTCATCAATAATAAATTCGGCCGTACCGCCGCCAGCACGTTCCTGTTGCTCCAGTGCCGCACAAATCCGTGCCTGCAAGTCGAGGAGAAATTCACGAACGCGTTGAATATCCGTAGATGTAGGATGCTGCATCAGAACCCTCGTAGGGAAATAAAAAACTAATTACATCAAAGCATAAAATCAGTCAAAGATTAAGGTCTATTTGGTGATGCAATTCATCAGCCCAGACCTTACATTCCACTATTCATAAACAGAATGCACCATTAAATCCGACCAAAGGGCTAGGTTGAATTCTTTTTTCAAGCTCAGCACAATAACTTGCAAGCGCTCATTGGCTTGAGCATTTTTCGATGGTAAAGGTGGGTGTCATGTCGGTACAGGTCAATTCCCTGATTCAAAAATATAATGTTCCCGGTCCGCGCTATACCAGTTATCCCACGGTTCCGTATTGGGAAGAGCAGAATTTCTCGCTGGAACAATGGAAGCAAACGCTAAAAAAGTCTTTTGCGGAATCCAATCAAAGTGAAGGCATTAGCTTGTATATCCACCTGCCATTTTGTGAAAGTCTGTGTACCTTCTGCGGGTGTCATAAGCGTGTGACCAAACGCCATGAAGTTGAACAGCCTTATATTCAGGCAGTGCTGAAAGAATGGGATTTATATTGTGAGCTATTACAAGAAAAGCCCATAATTAAAGAGATTCATTTGGGTGGGGGAACACCGACATTTTTTTCAATGGCGCATCTGGCTCAACTGATTCAAGGCATTCTGGCCAAAGCCGACGTAGCGCCTGTACATGAATTCAGTTTTGAAGGCCATCCTAATAATACCACGCGTGAGCATTTGCAAGGATTGTATGACCTTGGTTTTCGTCGGGTCAGTTATGGGGTGCAAGATTATAATGAAACCGTGCAAAAGGCGATTCACCGGATTCAGCCGTATGAAAATGTTAAACAGGTAACCGAATGGGCAAGAGAAATTGGCTATGAATCGATTTCTCATGATCTGGTGTTTGGTCTGCCATTTCAGAGTCTGGATGATGTCTTAAATACTATTGAGCAAACCAATTCGCTTTTGCCGGACCGTCTGGCTTTATATAGCTATGCACATGTGCCCTGGATTAAAGGCAATGGTCAGCGCGGTTTTAAAGATGCCGATGTACCCAAAGATGCGATCAAACGGGAATGCTATGAAGCGGGTAAAAAGAAACTTCTGGCACATGGTTATCATGAAATCGGCATGGATCATTTTGCCTTAGAAAAAGATGCGATGTACCAGTCCTTTCAAGCTGGAACATTGCATCGCAACTTTATGGGATACACAGCCTCTAAAACCCAGGTGATGATTGGACTCGGGATTTCTTCAATCAGCGATAGCTGGTACAGCTTTGCGCAGAATGTGAAAACCATTGAAGAATATTATGAATGCCTGGCGCGCAATGAAATTCCGGTATTTAAAGGACATGTCTTAAACCAGGAAGATCTGATCATCCGGCAACATATTCTAAATTTGATGTGCAGCTTTAGCACCTCATGGGAAAATTCCGAGATGCTTTTTCCTGAAATTGATGAGGTTTTGGAACAGCTTGAGGAAATGGCACAGGATGGTTTAATTGAATTTTCAGACTCGTCAGTCACAATTCTGGAGAAAGGGAAACCATTTGTACGCAATATTTGTATGGCTTTTGATTTACGTTTAAAGCGACGGATGCCAGAAAGTCGGATTTTCTCGATGACGATTTAATCTCCTCCTAAACCCCATTTTTAAGAAAGAGAGAGAAAGCCTCCCTGAGCCAGACTTAAACATGGCTTTAAGTCGAAGCGCAAGAAAGGGAGGTTTGGAAGGATTCAGTTAAAATAAGGTAGGACAGGGTTTAAAAATATTAAAAATCATCCTTTTTATAAAGATGTGCCATGCGTTCGTGCTTGGTCTTAAGGTATTGTTCATTAAACGGGTTTAAGCCTACTGTTAGCGGGACACGATCGACTACATTAATGCCTTGTGCTTTTAAGGCTTCTATTTTTGAAGGGTTGTTGGTCACGAGACGTACCGATTTTATCTGTAAATGATCCAGCATAATGCTACACATATCATATTGGCGTGCATCCGCCGGCAGGTTCAGCATCAGGTTGGCATCTACGGTGTCATGGCCTTGATCCTGCAGGGCGTAAGCACGAATTTTATTGGTCAGGCCAATACCACGCCCTTCCTGACGCAAATACAGAATAGCTCCGCGGCCCAATTCATTGATCAGTTTTAAAGTTGCTTGTAATTGCGGGCCACAGTCGCATTTGAGTGAAGCAAAGGCATCACCGGTTAAACATTCAGAATGTACACGGACCACCACAGGTTCATCTGATACTTCCTCAAGTCCTTTAGACAGTGCGACATGCTCTTCACCGGTCTTAGGGTCTTGAAATACAGTAATTTTAAATTCACCGTGAGCGGTAGGTAATCTTGACGTTGCGACAAACTCGATTGGCACAGCTGAACCCGTTAAATCCTGAAATTAGCTAAAGTATAGCGTAATGATTGAACATTGGTAGAATTGCAAAGTCGAAATTCTGCATTAGATTTTCTTTTTTGTAGAAAGCGAACGATAATAGTTGATAAATAGTAAGATTATTCAGGATAATCGTAGGCTGCGATTTTTTCACCCCGACGAGATCATTGTTTAATATTGCATCGCTAGAAGCGTAGCTGAATTGAAGCTGCTACAATTCAGCTATATGATCGGGTACTCCCCATTGACCTAGCTTTAGATTTGCCAGGCTTTAGAAGGCTTTGCCATAATATGCTGTATACAGAAATCCCAACTCAACGCCCTGTAACACCGTTGCTTGATGCGATCAATCATCCTGAGCAACTGCGTGCACTCGAGCAAAGCCAGCTAGAACAAGTGGCAGATGAGTTACGTCAATTCATTTTGTATGCTGCCGGGCAAAGTGGCGGACATTTTGGTGCCAACCTTGGTGTAATTGAACTCACCGTGGCCTTACATTATTGCTTTAATACGCCGCATGACCGCCTGATCTGGGATGTCGGTCATCAAGCCTATCCGCATAAAGCATTGACAGGTCGTCGTGAACAGCTCACCACCATTCGTGCTAAAGATGGTCTGGCAGCCTTTCCGGCACGTGAAGAATCTGAATTTGATACTTTTGGGGTAGGCCACTCGTCTACTGCGATTTCTGCCGGTCTTGGCATGGCTCTAGCGCGCCGTTATCAAAACAAGCCATGTGAGGTGGTGTCGATCATTGGTGATGGTGCCATGACGGCAGGTATGGCTTTTGAAGCCATGAATGATGCGGTAGCACATCAGGCGGATCTGATGGTGGTGCTGAACGATAATGATATGTCGATTTCTTGCAGTACTGGTGGTTTTGCCAAGCATTTAGCCGCAATTTGGGAGCGTGGTGAATTCATCAACGTGACTGAAGAGGGAGAGGCTTATGTACAGCCGCATCCGGAGTGGCTGTATAACTCGCGATTACACAGTGCAGCAACCGATGCAGCAGACAACCTGTTTAAAGCCATTGGCTTTGATTATTTTGGTCCTTATGACGGTCACGATGTCAAACAGCTGGTGCATGTCTTTAATGCGCTGAAAAAACGTAAAGGCCCCCGCCTGATTCATATCTATACCAAGAAAGGCAAAGGCTTTGCTCCGGCAGAATCAGATCAAATCAAATATCACGCGATTAGTAAACTCAATGCTGTTGCCGCCAGCAATACTGCACCGAAATATTCGGATGTATTTGGACAATGGCTTTGCGATGAAGCGGCACAAGATGCACGTTTGCTCGCAATCACACCTGCGATGTGCGAAGGCTCAGGCATGGTCAAATTTGCCAAAGAATATCCGGAACGTTTCTTTGATGTCGCGATTGCCGAACAGCATGCAGTTACCTTGGCTGCCGGTATGGCTTGTGAAGGCTTGAAGCCGGTGGTTGCAATTTACTCGACTTTCCTGCAACGCGGTTATGACCAGCTGGTACACGACGTAGCCTTGCAGAATCTGGATGTCACTTTTGGTATTGATCGTGCCGGTCTGGTCGGTGAAGATGGGCCGACGCATGCCGGTGCATATGATTATGCCTATATGCGTACTATCCCGAATATCGTAATCATGGCGCCGAAAGACGAAAATGAATGCCGTCAAATGCTGCATACCGCGTATTTGTATCCAGGACCTGCAGCCGTACGTTATCCACGTGGCAATGGACTGGGTGTCGAGATCCAGCAAAAGATGATGGAGTTTCCGATCGGTCAGTCGGAAATCGTGGCCAGTTTTAACGGGCAGTATGATGAATATATTTCTGTGCTGGCATTTGGTAGCCGGGTACAGGCTGCAGTCGACGCTGCTGAAGCATTTGCCATGAAACATGAAATTGGCATGCGGGTAATCAACATGCGTTTTGTCAAACCGCTAGATACCCAAATGCTGGACGATCTGGCCTTGACGACCAGTCTGTTTGTCACGGTGGAAGAACATGCGGTGATGGGCGGTGCGGGCAGTGCAGTGAATGAGTATCTGGCAGAAGCACAGATTGTTAAACCAATCCTGAATCTGGGTCTGGATGATACATTCATGGCGCAAGCGACCCATACCCAGATGTTGCAACAGGCTGGCCTAGATGCGCAAGGCATTGAAAAATCGATCAATCAGGCTTGGTCCAGCTTAGGGCAAAGCGTTTTGTCATAAGTTCTTAAAAATTTTAGACACATTTTTCCCAAAAAAGCCCCGATATTTGCTAAGATATTGGGGCTTTTATGCATTATTCTTTATCAGTGTCTTCAAATTTGTAGTGGGTGTTCAATGGAACCTATGGTGGTGATGGCTGCGCGTGCGGCTCAGTTAGTTGGTCAAGAGCTTTTAAAAGCGCATCAGAATCGTCATAAACTCGATCTACAAGTCGAAGAAAAAGGAATTGATGGTCCGGTAACGCGTGTAGATCGTTATCTGGAGCAGTTGACCATCGATACCCTACGTAAAAGCTATAAAAATCACAGTTTCCTTGGTGAAGAATTTGGCTATCAGGAAGGTAATGGTCATGACGCCGATTGGTGTTGGGTGATCGATCCGCTAGATGGCACTTTAAACTTCATTAACGGTTTCCCGCATTTCTGTATTTCTATCGCAGTTCAGCACAAAGGCATTACTCAACACGGGGTGATTTATGACCCGGTGAAAGATGAGCTATTCTCTGCCAGTCGTGGTCGTGGTGCCATGATGAACCAGCGCCGTATTCGTGTGAATGTCAAAGACAGCCTGGAAAATACCTTTATGGCTGTTGGTCATGCGTATCGTGCCAAACGTAATGGCGAAGTTGTGTCTTATGCCAAGAATCATTTCCAGTCTTTGTTAAATGTTACTGAAGCTGGTGCGCAATATCGCCGTTCAGGTTCTGCAGCATTGGATTTGGCTTATGTGGCTGCCGGTCGTTTCGACGCTTATTTTGAACTTGGTTTGAAACCTTGGGATATCGCAGCGGGTGAATTGATCGTGAAAGAAGCAGGCGGTACTGTAGTTGATGCACGTGGTGGTAGCGACTCTATGGAAAATGGTCAAGTTTTGGCTTGTTCAATGAAAATGCTTAAGCCTTTAATGCAAGCAGTTGTTCCTGCTTGGGGTGAAGCAGCAAAATAATCGGGTTTAGATGAAGCAGATTTAATATTCTAAAAGGCATCCTTCGGGATGCCTTTTTTATATACTTATCTTCTTTTAATCGGGTAATGTCTATATTTTTAACACTGACTAGATATCGGAAATGTCCGGTGAATTACAGAAAATTGACTTTTTAGACCAATAACTACACTTTTATAATTCTTTAAGTATAAGAAAATTATACATAATTTATGAATAAAGAAAATTAGTTTTAAAACTTAATGACATTGTGGAATATTCTGCTATAATTTCGGCACGCACTTAATTTTCCGTTCTTTACCTGAACACTATCTTCTAATCATTGTATGCGCGTTCTGTCCATAGAGAGGACATATCCTTCGCGCCCCAATCGCTTAAGCGATTCCTTCAGGTTTGCGGCCGTAATCATATACGTGCGTTATATCCACATCGTCGTTATTCGGATCGCTGCTGAATCCTAACTTTTTCAGCTCTATTTGCTGTGCCGCTTTTTGCCGATGTCCATATTGTAATTTATTTAATGGAGCACCCACTTCAGGGTGAACACTCTCTATGAGCAAAACTTTTGCTGATTTTTCTCTCGACGAATCTCTAACCCAGGCTCTCGACGCTTTAGGCTTTACTACTCCTACTCCTGTACAAGAACAAGCGATTCCAGCTGCACTTGAAGGTAAAGACCTTCTTGTATCAAGCCAAACAGGTTCTGGTAAAACTGCTGCATTCTTACTGCCTACGTTAAATGCGTTGGCAAACCAAGATACATTAGTACCGTTTAAAGACCGTATGAAAGCGGTTACTCAACCGAATATTTTGGTGATTTCACCGACTCGTGAATTGGCACAACAGGTGTGTCAAGACGCAATTGCGCTTGTACGTCATATGAAAGGTGTTCGTATTGCAGCAATCATGGGCGGTATGCCTTTTGGTAAGCAAATTCAACAGTTAAAAGGCGCGCAAGTTGTTGTTGCAACTCCAGGTCGTTTACTTGACTTGGTGAATCGTCGTCAAATCAAATTGGATAAAGTTGACGCGTTAATCGTCGATGAAGCTGACCGTATGCTTGACCTGGGCTTCTCTGAAGACTTGGAAGCAATTGGTGAGTTGGCTGCAAACCGCAAACAGACTCTTATGTTCTCTGCGACGTTTGCACCACGTATCATTACACTTGCTGAACGCATGATGAATGATCCAATGCGTATTTCGATCGAAACAGGTCACTCTACAAATACTGATATTACTCAGACTTTGCATTGGACTGACGGTTTCGAACACAAGAAAAAATTACTGACTCACTGGTTAAACGAAGAAGACGTTGATCAAGCAGTTGTATTTGCGTCAACTCAAGAAGACACAGATATGTTGGCTGAAGAGCTTGCTGAAGCAGGTTTATCAGTTGTAGCGCTTCATGGTGCTATGCCACAAACGGTTCGTAACCGTCGTTTACGTAGCATTCGTGAAGGTCGTGCGAAGATCTTGGTTGCAACTGACGTTGCGGCACGTGGTCTTGACGTACCAACTATTTCACACGTAATCAACTTCGGTCTTCCAATGAAGAACGAAGACTATGTACACCGTATCGGTCGTACAGGTCGTGCGGGTCGTACTGGTAAAGCCATTACTTTGGCGACTTACCGTGAACGCGGTAAAATCCGTGCTTTGGAAGACTTCCTTGATGCGCGTCTGAACGTATCTGAAATTGAAGGCCTTGAGCCATCTCCACCTCCTGCACGCGGTAGTCGTGATGGCGGCGGTCGTGGTCGTGATGGCGGTGGTCGTGGTCGTGGCGGTTTCGGCGGTGGTCGTGGTCGTGATGGCGGTGGTCGTAGTCGTTTTGAAGGTGAAAGCAATTTCAAACGTCGTGAAGGCAGTGATGATCGTCCACGTCGTAGCTTCGATGACAAACCTCGTGGCGAACGTCCAGCGTTCGGTGGCGAAGATCGTCCACGTCGTGACTTCGGTGATCGTCCAGCTCCACGTCGTGAAGGCGGTTTTGGTGATCGTCCACAACGTTCGTTTGATGACCGTCCGAAGCGTGATTTCGGTGATCGTCCAGCTCCACGTCGTGAAGGCGGTTTTGGTGATCGTCCACAACGTTCATTTGATGACCGTCCAAAGCGTGACTTCGGTGATCGTCCAGCTCCACGTCGTGAAGGTAGTTTTGGTGACCGTCCTCGCTCTAATGATGACAACCGTGGTAACCGTGTAGATTACAAACCAGCTCGTGAAGGCGGTTATGGTGATCGTCCAAAACGTGATTTTGGTGATCGTCCAGCTCCACGTCGTGAAGGTGGTTTCGGTGATCGTCCAGCACGTTCATTCGGTGATGACCGTCCAAAACGTGATTTTGGTGATCGTCCAGCTCGTCGCAACTTTGATGACAAGCCACGTACTGAACGTTCATTCGGTGGTGAAGATCGTCCACGTCGCAAATTTAACGACTAATTCAGTCGCTAGATGAAGATAAAAAACCGGTAGAAATACCGGTTTTTTTATGCATTGAGTTTTTTACTTTTTAACGTAAAATGTCTACTAATTCATGTTTAGTCAGGGTTATGATAATTATTGATATGAAAAGCTTAACTGTTCGATCTCAATTGATAGAGGTGTATATGCCATATATCGCATTGACCTTGATTTTATGTAATATTATCTACTATTTATACAGTCTTTTTAATTAAGCAAGCTATTTGACTTAAACTTAAGTACATATTTTTTCTATAAAAAATCCGAAATATTCAATTATTGTCATTTTATTATGATATTAACCCATCTTTTTCAACTGCTAACATTTTGAACGTCGTTCCTTTATAGTATGCATGCTGAAAAAATGCAGGAATAAACTCAGCTATGAAAAATCAAACAGCGCGAGATACTCGTCAATCTCTGATTGAAGTCAAGAATTTGAGCTTCAAGCGGGGTGAGCGCGTGATTTATGACGACGTGAGTTTGAATATTCGTCGTGGGCAGATTACTGCCATCATGGGGCCATCCGGAACCGGTAAAACCACTTTATTAAGGTTAATTGGTGGACAGCTGACACCGGAACATGGCCAAGTTTTGTTGGACGGCAAAGATATTGCCTCAATGTCGCGTTCCGAGCTTTTTTCAGCACGTGCACGTATGGGCATGTTATTTCAGAGCGGTGCTTTGTTTACCGATATGAGTGTGTATGAAAATGTCGCGTTTCCAATTCGTGCCCATACCAAACTGCCAGAGCATTTGATTAAAGAAATCGTGGCACTAAAACTGGAATCAGTTGGTTTGCGTGGTGCAGAGCAGATGATGCCGTCTGAACTGTCTGGCGGTATGAACCGACGCGTAGCTTTGGCCCGGGCAATCGCGCTGGATCCTGAGCTGATCATGTACGATGAACCCTTTGCCGGGCAGGATCCGATTGTGATGGGGGTGTTGACCCGTTTAATCCGCTCTTTGCGTGAAGCACTGGACTTGACCACGATTATTGTTTCGCATGATGTCGCAGAAACCCTATCCATTGCTGACTACATTTATGTGGTGGCAGAGGGCAAAATTCAGGGCGAAGGTACGCCGGCAGAACTCAAGGCGCATCCGTCTGCTTTTGTACAGCAATTCCTGACCGGTTCGGTAGAAGGTCCGGTGGATTATCAGTTTAGTCATCGGGCTTATTTAAGTGATGAGGTACGTTCATGAATGCAATTGCCGCATTAGGTAGACGCGTTATTGAACGTGTACAGGGGATTGGGGTCGCGACCCTGATGCTGTTGCAGATTTTATTTTCCATGCCGACATGGCTTGGAGTGAAACTGTTTGTTTATCAGATGTACCGGGTCGGGGTGTTGTCCCTGCTGATTATTGTGGTGTCTGGCCTGTTTATTGGAGCCGTTCTTGGTTTGCAGATGTTTAGCATCTTGTCGACCTTTGGCAGTGAGTCGATGCTGGGAACAGCAGTTGCACTGACTTTGCTGCGTGAGCTGGCGCCAGTAGTTGCGGCTTTGCTGTTTGCTGGACGTGCCGGTTCAGCCTTGACCGCAGAAATTGGCCTGATGAAAGCCACTGAACAACTGTCCAGTATGGAAATGATTGGGGTAGATCCATTAAAGCGTGTAATTTCGCCACGTCTTTGGGCAGGGATTTTCAGCTTGCCCATGCTTTCGGTTATCTTTGCTGCAGTCGGGATTATGGGCGGTAAGATGGTCGGTGTGGACTTTCTGGGAGCCGACGAAGGCGCGTATTGGAGCGGCATGGAAAGCAGCGTGCAATTCTACAAAGATGTCTTGAATGGCACCATCATTAAAAGTTTTGTATTTGCATTAATTTGTACCTGGATTGCGGTATACCAAGGTTATGCTTGTGTCCCGACCTCGGAAGGTATTGCAACTTCTACAACCCGTACAGTCGTATATTCTTCACTGTGCGTTTTAGGCTTTGACTTTGTGTTGACTGCGGTCATGTTCGGAGGTGTTTAATGAAATCACGTACTAGTGAGCTGGCCGTTGGTGTTTTTGTTATTTTGTTTGGTATTGCCTTATTTTTCCTGGCAATGCGAGTCAGTGGCCTGGTTGGGAACAATATTTCCGACAGCTATGAAATGACGGCAACTTTTGAAAATGTGAATGGGATCAAGCCACGGGCCAAAGTGGCATTAAGTGGTGTAAAAGTAGGACAGGTGGACCAGATTACCTTGGATCCTGTCACTCGTCTGGCGACCGTACATATGACGCTGGATGGCTCGTTGACCTCGTTTAATGCCGAACAGCTAAAGCAGGTTCAGCAAAATGCGCTGGAAGAGTTGCGTTATAGTTCAGACTATACAGCGGCTACTCCGGCACAACAAAAAGACATGGAAAAACAACTCTTAGCTAACATGAAATCCATCACTAATATTGATGAAGATGCTTATATTATGGTAGCAACCAATGGATTGCTGGGTGAAAAATACCTGAAAATTATTCCAGGTGGAGGTCTGAACTATTTGCAACGCGGTGATCAGATTGCTAATACCCAAGGCACCATGGAAATTGAAGATTTAGTCACGAAGTTTATTACTGGCGGTGCCGGTAAGTCTTCGGATAGTCAAGAAGCAGCCCCAGAACAGGCGACAGTTTCAGGATCGACCGATGCAGAACCTGCATTCGTTGAATAATAGATTGAGGAGATATCAGTGAAGACTTTAGTAAAACAAACGCTTGCAGCAAGCATTCTTTCCACCATGGTTGCTGGTACAGTGTTTGCAGCTCCAAGCCAAACGCCTCCTGAGTTTATTAAACAAGTGGCGGATAATTTGGTTAAACGTTTACAGGCTGATCATAGCAAATTACAGAGTAATCCAGCCTTGGTCAAAACCATTGTGCGTCAAAATCTGGATCCATATATTGATTCACAAGCTTTTGTGCGTACAGTCATGGGCACTTATGTGCAACAAAGTACTCCAGCACAGCGTGCCCAGTTTGAAAAGAATTTCCGTGAAACCCTGATTGAAAACTATGGTTCGGCATTTGCGAAATATAGCAATCAGACTTACAGCATGCGTCCATATAAAGCCAGCAACAGCAAAAACCCTGTGGTGACCATCGACTTCAATAACAAGGGTGAGAAAATACCGGTAGCGTTCCAGTTGGTGGATAAAGGTTCACAGTGGAAAATCCGTAACATCAACGTATCTGGTATTGACCTAGGTTTGCAGTTCCGTAACCAGTTTGCTGCGACAGTCAAACGTAATGGCGGTAATATAGATACAGCGATTGCCAACTTTAAACCAGATGCAGAAGCCGCAATTGAAAAGAAATAACCAGATAGGTGAGCCGTGATTGTATTCAAGGATCAGGAATTGCAGGTGTCAGGCAACATTGACTATGCCAATGCGCAGGACTATTACCTAGAGGGCCTGCGTGTGATTCAGTCACAGAACAAGTTTCCGCTGGTAGTTAATCTGGCCGGGCTTGAAAGTGGCAGTACCTTGGCTCTGGCAGTATTGGTGCGCTGGCTGCGTCAGACGCCTAAAGCACAAGGCCTGCAGTTTAAAGCTGTTCCACCGAAGATGATGAATATCATTCAGGCCAGCCATCTCCAGGATGATCTAAAAATCATTCAGTAGAAGTAATAAAAAAGCACCGAAAGGTGCTTTTTTATTACTTTTCAAATAGGCATGGATCAGATGAGATGTATTTCTTGAGCTTCTCTTTAAAAGTAGTGCTTTAAAGCTCGCTCAAATCCATTTCTTCCATCTAAAGTAAATTAATGGTCCGATCAGAAAGCCGATCAAAATAATACTGACCATAATGAAACTCATGGAGCCTTTAGCAAAGGGCAATACATCGGTATTCATCCCATAAATACTGGCAATCAGCATCGGTGGCGCAAGCATACTTGGCAGAATAGAGAAGCGGCGAATGGTATCGTTCTGTTCGGTGTTAATGAATCCTGATGTAGTATCGAGCAGGAAGCGCACTTTCTGGAACAGGAAGGCATCATGCTCCACCAAAGAGCGGACATCTTCACTGAGCTCCCTGATATCTGCATCATAAATATGACTCCCTAAAGCGCGTGGACGCGCCAAGAAGGTCAAAACACGACGTAAATCGATCAGACAGAGTTGCGCTTTACCCAGCATATCTTCCAGTTGCGCCAGCCGGGTAATCATGTCATCCAGATCGAGAATTTGCTCACGATGACGGTTATTCAATACTTCGGTTGAATATTTTTCTAAATCTTTATGGACATCTTCCAGGATGTCGGCCAGTTCATCCAGCTTGGCTTCGAGCAGACCCAATAAAATCCAGGTCGGATCTTTATAATCGATGTCATAATCATTGCGGCGTGCCCGGGCACGAAAGGCACGAAAAGCCACCAGCTTTTCACCGCGCAAGGTAAACAGACGATCCTTATGCAGAATAAATGCCACAGTCTGTACCGTGGCCAGCATACTGGACTCATCTTCATTTTCGTTCTCGACCTGATAGTTTTTATTTTTGGTTAAGAAATATGTGCTGATGTGCAAAATTCCGTCATCATCACGGTAAAATCGGGCACTGGAGGAAATATCTTCTAGCGATTTTAAAGTCGGTAAGTTTTGCCCATAGGCATCTAGAATCCATTGCTGCTCTTCTTGTGAAGGTGCAATCAGGTCAAGCCACACTAAATCTGGATGTAAGTCGAAATCACCATTAATCGTGATATCTTCTAAACTACCGCGCTCTGTGGCGTAAAAGGCTTCAAGCATGCTGTCTTTTCTCCCTAGCGCAGTATGTGAATTGGAATGGGTGTATTTTAGACAAGGAATTGAATAAAAACACTGATATTAAGTGGTTATTTTTGGAAAAAACGCGCTGGAAGCGATTACGTACAATATACCGTCAATTAGAGGATGAAATAATGAATTCTATCGCAATTTTTTGTGGTTCAGCCCTAGGCTCGGATCCTCTTTATGCCCAGATCGCTAAAAAGGTGGGTCAGACCTTGGCCGCCAGGCATCAGACGCTGGTATATGGGGGCGGTCGTTCTGGCTTGATGGGAATTATCGCTGATAGTGCTTTGGCCGCCGGTGGCAAGGTGATTGGGGTAATTCCGAGGCAACTGGTGAATCGTGAACTGGCACATCCGCATATTACCAAGTTATTCGTGGTGGAGAATATGCATGAGCGTAAAACCCGAATGTCAGAACTGGCTCAAGGGTTTATTGCCATTCCGGGTGGTGCGGGAACGCTGGAAGAAATTTTTGAACAGTGGACCTGGGCGCAACTGGGAATTCATAAAAAGCCTTGTGCTTTTCTAAATGTTGATGGTTTCTACGATGACTTGCTTAAATTTATCTACATGACCACCGAGAAAGGATTTACCAAGGCACGTTTTAGTGATGCTTTAATTGTCAGCGATGATCTGGAAGAAATTTTACGTCAATTCGAAACTTATCAGCCACCTGAGCCTAAATGGGGTAGGAGCGATCAGACCGATCTTGTAAAATAAGCTGCCCCCTAGCATAAAGTCATAAACCAGAGATGAAGATAATTACAGTGGCTGCAGCCATTATTTTAAATGAAGCGCAGCAACTGCTTGTGGTTCGCAAGAAAGGAACGTCCTGCTTTATGCAGGTTGGTGGCAAGCTGGAGCCAAATGAAGCACCAGAAGCAACGATGTTACGTGAAATTCAGGAAGAAATTGGCGCCCAAGCACACATTCAGCAATTCATTGGACGTTTTGAAACGGCAACAGCCAATGAGCCTGATCATCAACTGGTGAGTTATGTCTATTGGGTAAGACTGGATCAGGCACCAAAAATTGAAGCGGAAATTGCTGAAATGAAATGGATAGATCTGGACGAAAAGCAGGTCTTGCTGGCACCCTTGACCACTGAAATTGTCATTCCATGGGTGAAGTCACAGTTACTTGCTCAGGCGTAAATGTTCAGATTCCCGCACCGGCCAGACAGGCCGCATAAATTTTTTGACAACCCAGTTGTTCAAGTGTTTGGCTGAGTGCCCGGATCGAGCTGCCAGTCGTGACGACATCATCGATAATCAGCACCCGACGATACCGCAGCTTGGAAATGGTGCTGATCTGGAATTGTGACTGGATATCTTCAATTCGCTCCAGCCGGCTTAGGCCCTTTTGCGAGTGTTGTTTTAGTCGTCGAACAGGTTGCCAGATGGGTGCATTCAACTGTTTTGCCACATGTTTGGCCAGTACCAGAGATTGATTATAACCGCGCTCGGCCAGACGCTCATTCGAGATCGGCATCGGTACTATCGCACTGACTTTAGGCAGGTCTAAACTTAACAGCGCACCTGCCAGTAAATTTTGCAAATGCAGTTTCTGTTCATATTTAAACAGTTGAATCAAACGATCCATCGGATAGGCATAGTCGCAGGCAATCTGGAACTGCATTTCCTGCCGTTGAATGGTTTGATGTGCCCAGGGTAATTGTCGCCAGCAATCTTCACAGACTGAATGAATGGACTGATAATCGGTCAGGCAGAGCTGACAGGGCTGTAAGCGGGTGAGCCAGGATTTTCCGTGTTGCAGTAATTTAAACATAGGCATAGCGCGGTGCTTCCGGTAGCCAGCGTTGCAATAATGCTTCGGCCTGATCAGGATAATCCTTGAGCATCTGCTGGGCCACATAATGTGCCTGATTGAGCAGGTGATCATCACGTTCCAGTTTGGCCACACGGAAATTCATGTCGCCAGTCTGCTTGGTTCCAAGCAGTTCACCTGGGCCACGCAATTCCAGGTCTTTCTCGGCAATCATGAAACCATCATTGGTTTCGCGCATGATTCTTAAACGTTCCTGACCATTTTGCGACAGCGGATGTTTATACAGTAGGGCACAGAAGCTGGCTTTGGCGCCACGACCGACCCGACCACGTAGCTGATGCAGTTGAGATAAGCCCAGACGTTCAGCATTTTCAATCACCATAATGGAGGCATTGGGTACATCGACGCCGACTTCAATCACGGTGGTGGCAATCAGGAGCTGTAATTCATTATTTTTAAACTGCTGCATTACCGCCTGTTTTTCATCGGCTTTCATCTTGCCATGTACCAGTCCGATATTCAGCGCAGGAAAGCGCTCGCGAATTTCAGTGAAAGTGGCTTCTGCGGCTTGGGCATCTAAAGTTTCGGACTGTTCTACCAGTGTACACACCCAATATGCCTGCTTGCCTTCACCACAGTTGCTGGCAATCCGTTGCAAGACTTCTTCGCGCCGGTCTAATGGAATGGTCACGGTCTGAATCGGGGTACGGCCCGGCGGCAGCTCGTCAATCACAGAGGTATCCAGATCACCATAGGCAGACATAGCCAGTGTGCGTGGAATTGGAGTCGCAGTCATCACCAGTTGATGCGGTGACATACCATCCAGACCTTTATTTCTGAGTGCAAGGCGCTGATCCACACCAAAGCGGTGCTGTTCATCAATAATCACCAGACCCAGTTTGGCAAACTCGACATTCTCCTGAAACAGGGCATGAGTCCCGATGACCAGATGGGCACTTCCGTCCCGAATCAGCTGTTCTGTTGCTGCGCGCGCTTTACCTTTCTGCTTGCCGGACAACCAGGCTACATTTAAGCCTAAAGGTTCAAACCAGCGTTTAAAGTTGAGATAATGCTGCTCGGCCAGAATCTCGGTCGGTGCCATTAATGCTACTTGCCAGCCTTCTTCCAGGGCATGGCAGGCCGCTATAGCAGCAACCAAAGTTTTGCCGGCACCGACATCGCCTTGCACCAGACGCAACATCGGTTTATTGGTTCTTAAATCCTGTGCAATTTCTCTGGATACACGTTTTTGCGCACCGGTCATTTCAAAAGCCAGACTGGCCAGTAACCGTTTGGCATAGGTCTGACTTGGCGCAAATGAAGGCGCTTCGACCTGCTGGATGAAGGCCCGACGTGTCAATAGGCTGATCTGATGCGCTACCAGCTCTTCAAAGATCAGGCGCTGCTGTGCAGGATGTGAGCCTTGTGCGAGCTGCAGCATATTGGCATTGACTGGCGGGTGATGGATATATTCCAGTGCCTGTTTCAGCGCATAACCATTGCTAAATTTTGCTGGCAGCAATTCAGGCAGATGATCGCTGTATTGAGCCAAGGCCTGCTGAATATAGTCCCGTATTTTTGGCTGGGTCAGGCCTTCAGTCGCAGGGTAAATCGCCGTGAGCTGGGTTTGAGGTAAAGGTGTGTCCTCAGTAATGACTTGCAATTCGGGATGATACATTTCCAGACCGCGCGCACCTACCCGCACTTCACCAAAAATTCTTAAACGGTTACCCAGTTTGCAGCGGTCGGTAATGCCTTTATAAATATGATAAAAACGTAAAGTGACTTTGCCAAAATCATCATCTAGCAGCACAGCCATGGATTTGCGTTTGCCAGGTGGAAAATCCACGCCTTTAACGATACCTTCCAGCAGATAGCTGCGTCCCACGCTCAATTGATTCATGGGGATGATCGTGCTACGGTCTTCATAGTCACGTGGTAGATGAAAAAGCAAATCATCAGTATTGAAGATATTTAGTTTTTCGAGTAATGCGGCGGCGGCATTGCCAACGCCTTGTAACTGATGGACTGCAGCCATGTCCCCTCAACCAGATTTGTGATTCGGTGCTCAATGCATATTTTATTTATCGGTTATGGTAAAACATCCCGACGTGTGGCTAAACAACTATTTGAGCAAGGTCATCAAATTAGCACAATTAGCCAGAGTCCCAAAACAGATTCATTCGCAACTCATCTGATTCAGGATGTGCATCAACTGGATTTAACAGCAATTACACCAATTGACTGGGTCTATGTATTACTTAGTCCAAAACAAAGTACGGTTGAAGGTTATCAGCAGACTTATCTGGATTCGGTTCAACCTATTGTGGCTGCCTTGAAACAGCATCCGGTGAAACGGATTGTAGTGGTGTCATCGACACGAGTGTGTGGTCAAAATTCCGGTGGAATCGTAGATGACGAAACTGAAATTCACCCAATTGATGCTCAGGGCAAAATCTTGCAGCAGATGGAGCAGGCTTATCTAAAAGCTTATCTTGAGCAATGTACGATTATCCGTCCAAGCGGGATTTACGGCGCTTCAGTTGCACGTCTGCAAAAAATGGCCACCTCGATGACGAGTTATCCGAATCTGCACTGGTCTAACCGGATTCACATTGAAGATTTATCACGTTTCTTATCACAGATGATTCACGTGGAACATCCTGAAAAGTCTTATATTGCCACCAACAATGATCCAAAATTATTGCATGAAATATTGCAATGGTTCCAACGGCAGATGGGGCTTCCTTTGCTTAAGGTGGAAAGTGAGCAGGTGACAGGTAAGAAACTTTATGCGACCCGAATGCAAAAAATGGGATTTGAGTTAGAGCATCCAGATTGTTATGAGGATTATTTGGAGTTGATGGGGAAAAATAACCCTTCCTAACTTCCCTTTTTAAAGGGAGGAATTCCCCTCCTTTTCAAAGGAGGGGTTAGGGGAGGATTTTATCTAAAACCAACTCTCCCTAATCCTCACTTGCGCTTCGTTTTAAAAGCCGTGCTTTAAAACTCGCTCAGGAGAGGGAATGCTATATTTAAATAATGGCATTAGCTTCTCAGTTTTCACTTCTTATAAATTCTTAAATAAAAAAGAGAGGCCTTAGCCTCTCTTTTTTATTTAATCTTACTTCTTTTTCCGCTTCGCACGTTTCTTGGCTTGTTCAGCCGCAACTGCATCCAGGGCTTCTTTAAGTTCTTCATCGGTAAAGGCGGTAATGTGATGCAGCATCTGCAATTTCACTTCGTCCAATACCAGATCGGCATATTTCGCTACATTGGCCAGCTGTTCATCAAAGACAATCGCATTGTCTTCATTGGTGCACAGATAACCTTTCTGGGTTAATACTTTAATAAAGCTCTGGAACAGGGCTTTATCGAAGAACTCAGGCGAATTGAACTCATACAATACAGACAGACGCTGACCAACCAGATAGCTCAGCTCTTCCACCTGGCGAGTCGAAATATTGCCTGAACCACGTTGGGTAATCAGTGCCAAAGTCATGTAATAACGTTCCAGACTTTGGGTCACTGGGGCAGCCAGAACTTCGAGCTGATGATGCGCTTCAGTATTCGGTGCAGGTGCAATCAGGTTTTCGCCATCTTGCGTGATCAGTTTTGAAGAAATCAGGTTGTCAATATGGGCATTGACCTGATCCTGAATCTCATCTTCATGCCATTTTAAAAATAGCTCAGCTTTGAGGAAAGGATATAGGGTGCTGCTGATATTGACCACATCATGACGGCGGATGGTGCCGTTATGTTCAGTCAGGGCTGCAATCAGGGATGGCAATATAAAAGTATGCACAATATTATTACGGAAATAGGTCAGCAGAACCGCCTGATTATCTTCAATCGCAATAATATCGCCCAGTACATGCTTCACCCGTTTGATCAGTTTCAGCTTCATCGCATAGGCAATTATTTCTTTGCCTGACAGCGGTGTAACCTGCATGCGTTCATCATAAGGCAGAGCGGTGAGCAAGGTGCGATAAGTATCCAGCTGTTTGATACAGATTTCTTCATCCAGCGTATGTTTTGGCGTGGCCAGCAAGATTAAAGATAATAACGATACCGGATTGATCACGACTGCACTGTTAATATTTTCCAGAATAGCCTGTGCAGAGCTATTCACCGCGTCAGAAACCGCTTGTGGAACCGGATCATCGTTCTTTTCGATCTTGATATTTTCTGCACCATGCTGTTTCAGGATATCATCCAGAAATACCGGTTTACCGAAGTTCAGGTGCACCTTGCCAAAAATGCGTTCAATTTTGCGCAGGGTTTTCAAAATACCAAAAATAGACTCGGCTTCTTTTGGCTTACCACTCATTTCACCGACATAGGTACCACCTTCCATTAGGCGTTCATAGCCGATATAGGTCGGTACAAATACAATCGGTTTGGACTTGCCACGTAAATGACCATGCACGGTCATTGCCAGCATCCCGGTTTTTGGCGGTAGCAAACGACCGGTACGTGAACGGCCACCTTCAATAAAGTATTCTAGCGGGGTATTACGTGACAGGACGCTATACAGATATTCCTTAAAGACCGTGGTATAGAGCGCGTTGCCGCGGAAGGTACGGCGAATAAAGAAAGCACCGCCACCGCGTAAAATCTGGCCGACAAAAGGCATATTCAGGTTATCGCCCGCTGCGATGTAAGGCACCATCAAACCACGGCGATAGATCACATAAGACAATAACAGATAGTCAATATGACTGCGGTGACAGGGGGTATAGACAATTTCATAATCCTTGGCCAGTTCACGCACGGTACTGAAATTATGGACTTCCACGCCGTCATAAAGCTGGGTCCATAAGCGGGTCAGGGCTTTGTCGGCAAAACGTACGGTAGAATGAGAATAATCGGAAACGATTTCGTTCAGATAACCGATGGCACGACGTTCGGATTCCAGCATCGAGGTTTTACTACGGATACTGTCATTGCGAATCGCCGCCTGTACATCTGGTGACTTGATCAGACCATGCATCACATTACGGCGGTCGGACAGATCCGGCCCGAGAATGACTTCACGCTGACCATCTAGATAATCATTTAAAGTGCTGACAATATAGGTTGCCGGCGCGGAATTTGGATGCGTCTCTTTGGCAAAGTTAATCAATGCGCGTAAAGACTGCGGTTCATGGAACTCTAAATAAGACTGGCGACCATGCAGGCCGATATTGACCAGTTGCTTGACCCGGCTCGGTGTAGACCAGGTATCGGTAAACAGCAGCTTAAACCAGGAATCTTCTTTTTCAGGCTCGCGTCCCCAAAGTACTGTTACCGGAACCAGTTCGACATCCAGCTCAGGATGCTGTTCCAGAACCTCAATCAGGCGTAACAGACGTGGCGGAAAAGCATGCGGGGGAGAACTCAACAGGTTGTTTTCATCATGATGCTGCAAAAACAGCAACGATGCTTTTTCCTTGTGGTTACCCAGTTGCATGGGATCAAGTGCAGCCGGTAATTTTAAACGGCGCGTTTCTGCATCGACCACGAGGGCATTACTACGTGAATGGTTCTGTAAAACGTAGCAGACCAGCTTTTGCGATTCTGCTGTAGTCTGATCAGATTCAGGTGCTGTCACTTCACTTGGTACTTCCCCAAGAATATGAGGGGTAACCACAAGATCAAGTAGTTTACTTGAAAGCTTGCGATACATTTGACCAAAGCCATTCTTGGACATAGCTGCTCCTAATTTTACTGACCAAAACCACAGGGCTTCTGAGGGGATTTATTTTGCGGGTTTCTAAGATGAAACGATATATCTTTTTTTAACAACTTCAACAGAAGTAGTTCAATTTTAGCGTGAAAGTAGATGCTTTTCCTAGTGACTTATGACATGAGTATGACAGAACAGTCATGCAATCTTTAGAGTTTCAGTCTGATTTTGTGGCAGAATATTCCAGATCAATTGTTTAAATCTGTTTTTCCATTTTGGGATATCTCCAATATTACGTAGGTTACTTATGAATGCCTTAACACAGGAACTGGTCGAGCTGCTCAGCTTAGAAAAGTTAGAAGAAAACATTTTCCGGGGAATCAGCCGGAATCTGGTGGGCAAGCGTGTGTTCGGTGGACAGGTTTTAGGGCAGGCATTACGCGCCGCATCTTATACCACAGACCGTCCGGCTCACTCATTACATGCCTATTTTTTGTTTGGCGGAGATGTCAACGCACCGATTATCTATGAAGTAGACCGTATCCGTGACGGCAAGAGCTTTGTCAGCCGTCAAGTACGTGCCATTCAGCATGGCCGTACCATTTTTATGTGTATGGTGTCTTTCGCTCCACAGGAAGAAGGTCTGAACTATCAGATTTCAGAGCCCGAGTATCCACCGGCAGAAAGCCTGAAAAATGAAGCAGAACTTACCCGGCAGATTATCGAGTTTATTCCGGAAAATGTACGGGCCACCTTTACACGTGATCGTCATGTCGAAATTCGTCCGGTCAATCCGCAGAATCCGTTCCAGCCGCAACCTGAAGCACCTTCTTATGCGCACTATATCCGTACCCACGGCCAGATTGCCACAGAGGTGGATGATATTTCCCTGCATCAGGCCATCGCCGCTTTCTATTCTGACTTTACTCTGATGACGACTGCACTGCGCCCCCATGGTCTGAGTTATCTTTCACCAAGTTTGCAATGTGCCAGTATTGACCATGCCATGTACTTCCATAGACCGTTTCGGGTGGATGAATGGATGCTATATGATATGGATGCGACTCAAAGTGCCAGTTCACGTGGCCTGAACTTTGGCCGGATGTGGCAAAATGGCGAACTGGTCTGTAGTACGACTCAGGAAGGCCTGATCCGTTTGCGTGAAATCGAAACACAATAATGGTTATTCTTGTTCAACAAACCGAATGTTCAGATTCGTTTTTTTTTGTTTTTTTAAGTAGCATATAAATGGCTATTTAATGTCATGTTTTCATGACCTGTTTATAAAATACTACTCGATTCTATAGAACACGCATGGCATAGTGCGGCTTAAGATCAATATTAAAAATGCATGAAAAGATGAGTTTAAATACGCAAATTTTAATTGCCGCCGTACTGGGGGTGCTGTTTGGATTCCTGCTGACGACATTTCCACAAAGCACGTTTTTTGATATCGGCCTGTACGGGGTTGGAATTGCCAGCAGTCTTTTCATTGGGCTGCTTAAAATGATTTTGATCCCTCTTATTTTTACTTCAATCGTGGTCGGGGTGTCGAATCTGCAGGCCGGTGGACAGTTGAGTCGAACCTGGAAAATCACCCTGATGTGCTGTGTGACAACCACTTCATTGGCGCTCATTTTAGGTCTGACCTGTGCCCATCTGTTTAATGTCGGTAAGGGTGTTGATGTACTGATGTTCCAGGATGCCATGGCGCAACATCAAACACCGGATACCCTGACACCTTCATCTTTCTTTACCAATTTTATTCAGAATACCCTGATCAATCCGTTCAAAGCTTTTGCGGATGGCAACGTTTTGGCAGTGGTGATTTTCGCCTTGTTTATCGGTGTGGCGCTAGTGGCAGGTGGAGACAGCTTCCGTACCGTACGCAAACTGAGTCTCCAGTTTTTTGACATCATGATGTTGATGATTGGCTGGATCATGAAATTGGCACCGCTCGGAATTTTTGCACTACTTGCCAAGCTGATCGCTACTGAAGATATTTCTGTACTGAGTCGTCTGGCTGAATTTGCTGCAGTGGTCACAGGTACCACAGTTTTCCATGGTCTTGTGGTCTTGCCTCTATTGCTGTGGGTTTTCGGCAAGATGGATCCCATCACGTTCTTTAAGGGTACTAGAGCCGCCCTGATTACTGCATTTGCCACCAGTTCCAGTTCGGCTACCATGCCCTTGTCGATGAAATGCGCACAGGAAAATTTAGGGGTACGGCCCCAGACTGCAGGTTTTGTGATTCCACTGGGTACCCAGTTAAATATGGATGGCACGGCACTCTATGAAGCGGCAGCAGCCTTGTTTATCGCCAACTTAATGGGGCTGGATCTCAGTCTGGGACAGCAGTTGGTGGTCTGTGCCACGGCGATGATTGCATCCTTGGGTGCGCCGGGAATTCCGAGTGCCGGTATGGTGACCATGATCATGGTCTTGCAGTCGGTCGGTTTGCCTGCCGAGGCGATAGCCATTTTGTTACCGATCGACCGCTTGCTCGATACTGTACGCACAGTCGTGAATGTTCAGGGTGATATGATGATCAGTGTCGTGGTGGATCGATATACACGTGAACCCGATCTTCAAGCAGCAGACTGCTAAAGCATTTAAAAATAAAAAAAAGCAGGCCATTGGTCTGCTTTTTATAAGGGAAGTTTTAATAAATCAAGAATGATCCCAGACAATTCTGATGAGATGGTTAATCTTCAGAATGCTTGTTCTGATTCAGTTCATCTGCTGCTTTAAGCTCAGATGGATCCTGCTCAAGCAGTTCAAGCGGCTCTTCAGCTTCATTTAAAGCATGCATCGATACTTCAGCAACATGCTCCAAATCAGATTCACTAAGCTCGAGTTCTTCAAGGGGTTCATCCGATTCATTGAAATCATGGATTGATGCTTCCGGAATGCTGTCCAGATCATATTGAGAGGCTTGATCTAAAGTAAAGTTCAAACGGCCACCCATGACGCTGGCCAGTTCTTCCAGACCCTGTTTATTCATTGATGAGAACAGTTGAATCGAGAAATCCAGCTTCATCTTTTTCAATGCCGCTTTGACTTCCTGCAAGGCTTTGGACGCAGGACCACGATTCAGTTTATCTGACTTGGTTAACAAGACATGTACGAACAACTGGCGGGAATAGGCCCATTCCAGCATCATCACATCGAAGTGTTGCAGTGGATGGCGAATGTCCATCAGCAGCACCAGGCCTTGTAAACTCTGGCGATGAATCAGGTAATTTTCCAGTTCTTTTTGCCAGACCAGTTTCATTTTTTCAGGTACAGCTGCATAACCATAACCGGGTAAGTCGACCAGACGCTGATCTGGATTGCCCAGGCTAAAAAAATTGATCATCTGGGTGCGGCCAGGTTTTTTGGATGCGCGTGCCAACTGTTTCTGGTTGGTCAGGGCATTAATCGCACTGGATTTCCCTGCATTCGAGCGACCAGCAAAAGCAATTTCATAGCCAGTATCTTCTACACAAAGACTAAGTTTGGGCGCACTCATTAAAAATTCGGCTTTACGTAGCCAGTTGAGTGAGCGCACAGCATATTCAGTAATGGCAGAATCAACTTTTTTCTCGTAGCTGATCTTTTGCTTAGGCGCATGAGCTGTCTTACTGTTTTTGGATTTTCCTCTGCTGTGGTGCATAACTCAACTTCAATAAATGATCTACAAAGAAGCATTATAAAGGAAGTCGCACAGGCAAGCGAACATTGCCGCAAGAATAACTCATAAGATGTGAACTGAAAGACTTTAAAGATTAATCAGGCCGATCGGGGACTTTGAACTAAAGCGTGCATCTTTGGGTAGAACAACATCTTGAAGCGTATATTGATCCAGACTGTGATAAAACTGATCGACTGCAGTATCTAAAATACCTTTCAAACCGCAAGTTGGACGTAATACGCAGGGGGGATTATTGCATTCCACTACATTGCTGTCGTGTTGCAGAATCCGCACAATCTGTCCTAGCTGAAGGTTCAGGCTGGCTGGATTTAAACGTATGCCACCCCCTTTACCACGGGTAGTAATCAGCCAGTCCTGTTTTGCCATAAAGTGCACGATTTTCATGGCATGGTTTTGCGAAACCTGTAGGCGCTCGGCTAGTTCTGCAATGGTATAGGGGAAGTCACGTGGCTGTGCGACATACATCAGGATTCGAAGCGCATAGTCAGTGAATTTATTGAGTTGCATAAGTTCAACAGCTAGAAAATGAAAGAATTGAATGCTAAAAGCTCCACGAATGGAGCTTTTAATCAGGATCTGATGTTAGTCTAAACCGTTTTTGACATTAAAGCTTGAGCGGGGCAGACACTTCGACGATATCACCCACCTGATAATGGTCAATCAGTGTTTGTGCCACTGAAAACGCGGTTGGGTTTTCTTCAGCTTTCACAGTAATCTGATATTGTCCACTTTGAGCCTGATCAAAGCTGAACTGCTGTGGCTGGCGAATGTTCTGTTCAGGCACCTGTACTCGTACTGAAATATGTTCACCTGCGTCCGCACTTGCAATCGCTGCACCATCTTTAGCTTTGAGTGTAAAGATTTTACCTGCATCCGTATCATTGACTGCTGCCACTTCAAATTCGCGCCAGCCGGCCCAGCCACCATTTTCAGAAGCTAGAGTGGCATATTTGGATTTTTCTACACCAATCAGGATATCAGCCAGTTGCATATATGCTTCTTTCCAGGCTGCAATCAGCTCGGAGTCCATGGGTACATCTAAAACTTCGCTGATCGAATGTAACAGATTTTCACCGACAATCGCATATTGATCTGGCTGAATATCCAGACTGACATGTTTGGTGGTAATACGTTCGATGGCTTTGGCCAAAACACCCGGGTTGGTGATGTTCTCGGCATAGGCCAAGACTGCCGCAGCCAGGGCACGTGGTTGACGACCGGTACTTTGATGATCCATGTTGAAGGTGTTTTTCAACTCAGGATGGTTGTTCAGCATGCGGTTATAGAAATATGTAGTAAGTGCTACGCCGTTTTCACGTAAAACAGGAACAGTCGCTTGTACAAGTTCAATATGTTGTGGATTCATGGGAGCTGTCTGCAGTTGTTTTTAAAAGATGTATTTAAATTACATCTTTTAAAAAAGCTTTACAATAGTGTCACTCCATAAAACCCTATAAAAATTATGGAATATAAAAATATTCCATAAGAAGTGTGATAATGATCGGAAAATAGAGGGTTATGTGCGCCTGAAAAGGGGGTTAAGTAAACCTTGGATAATTTTCTGTTTCGTTCTTCTTCTGTCCAGACTATAGGCAGCACTTGTGGTCAACGTGCCGATAATATCTAAAGTTATTTCTCTACCTTGCTTGGCTGTATGTTCTTCAGCTTGTTGGGTTGTTTAGATGCCAGCATTAGCAAGCTCATTGCAGAAATCGGAAGGCGAATGGAGTGGTTTTTTTGCATCAGATCTATCCCAGATCGGCACTGGCATGGGTACACCAATTCAAAAAACTCTCTGCCAATACTTTTAAACACGGGAGCTTTACGATACCGGTGGTGCCTGCAATCAAGCCAGGTCGCTGGGCAAATGATGATTACAGAACATCGTCGGTATCCTATCTGGAATAGTTTTAGCAATAACAGCTGATCTATCCATAGATCTTTCTATTATTCATGTTTAAGTTTTTTCATTTGTTCCAAGGCGTGCTGGATATCCTGAATCAAGTCTTTCGGGTGTTCCAGACCAATACAGAATCGCACCAGTAAGCCGTCTTTTAGGTGGGAATGTTGCAGCACGCGCATGTCATTTAAGTTATATAACATGACCAGACTGACAGGACCACCCCAGCTAAAGCCAAGCTTGAACAGGCTTAAACTGTCACAGAAATTCCGGATATCCTGTATTGTGTATTTGCTGTCAAAGATTACACTGACCAGACCGGCACTATGCGCTTGCCTGCAAATTTCTTTCCAGTATGGATGGCCTGCGCTGTCAGAATCAGCAGGATGCAATACCTGTATAAGCTCAGTTTGCTGTTTAAGCCAGTCCAAAATAGTGAGACAACTTTGTGACTGATGTTCATAGCGCAGTTGCATAGACGCCAGACTGCGTTGTACCTGAGCCACATCATCCCCAGAAACACTAATGCCTTGAAGGGCATGCGCACGGAACAGTTGGTTATGCAAGACTTTATCTCGTGTGACCACTGAGCCCATCAGGATGTCGCCACCACCGCTTGGATATTTGGTCAGTGCATGTACCGTAATATCTACACTTAAATGTTCATGACCAAAATCAAAGGCATTAAAAGCCAGACCTGCACCCCAGGTATTATCCAGTGCAGTCACCATATTATGCGCCTGCGCCTTTTTCACCAAACCGGTCAAATCTGGGAATTCCAGGGTCACTGAGCCGGCAGCCTCGAGCCAGATCAGTTTGGCGTTATCTGTAGGCTGAAAAGTTTCAATCTCTATCGGATTATAGACTTTAACCGTAATTCCATAACGCTTCTCCAGATTGCGTAAATGTTCCATGTTTGGGCCATAGATGTTGTCAGCTACCCAAACCTCATCCCCCTGGCTTAAAAAACAGGAATTCACCAGATTAATCGCAGATAAACCGCTCGGTGCGAGCAGATGATACAAGCCACCTTCGAGTTGGGCGATATTGTCGCCAAGAGTAAACGTAGTGGGTGTGCCATGCGTGCCATAACTATAATCATACTCATCGCTCCAATGGCGATTAAACAGGGCATCGGTATTGTTAAAAATTATGGTCGATGCACGATAGAGGGGAGGCTGGATGGTTGAAATTAATTGAGGGGCCTTTCGTGGTGCATGAATCAGGCGAGTTTGAGAGTCTTGTTTCACGTGAATGCGCTCAAATGTAATCAAATATTACTCTAGCTTAAGAGAATCTGTGACTCACTGCCAGTTACGTTATGAATTGTTTAAAAACAGCAGGGGTAGAAAAAACTTGGCTTCATTTTTGCAAAAGCTAAAGCCATATAGCTAAAAAAATAGGTTGAGGAGCATGAAGTCGCATTTAAAAGTGCATTATTTTCAGCATATTGCTGGTGAAGGTTTCGGTAGTTGTTATGAGTTTTTGAAGCAGCATCAGGCGCAAATTACCGCGACTGAATTTTTTGCTTTACCTGTAGACCCACCTCTGGAGATCGAGGCATTGCCTGCGGTAGAAGAGGTGGATTTGCTGATCATTATGGGCGGGACCATGAGTGTGAATGATGAAGCAAATTTCCCTTGGTTAAAAATAGAAAAACGCTGGTTGCGTCGCTATCTTTCACACGGTAAACCGGCAATTGGCCTGTGCCTGGGTGGGCAGTTGATTGCAAATGCCCTGGGTGCAGGCGTTAGCCGCAATCCGGAGCAGGAATTGGGGTGGACCACGGTGCAGAGGGTAGTCAATCTGCCGGAATCGTGTTTTAGCTTGCCGGAGCAGTTCAATATTCTACAGTGGCATAATGAAACTTTTGAACTGCCCAAAGGTGCAATCCATCTGGCAGAAAATGAAGCCTGTCGTAATCAGATGTATCAACTGGGCAGAAATGTATTGGGTTTCCAGTTTCATCCAGAAATTACACCCGAAACACTCGAATTGTTTTTGGAAAATGAGGAAGAGCTGGGGCAATTTTCAGGAAGATATGTACAAAACTTGGTTGAGCTAAAAAAAACCCCAAAACAGAAATTTATTGAAGGAAATCATATATTAAACCGTGCGATAGAATATGTTCTGGCAAAAACTGCCTGATATTCAATCAATAAGCCATTATTTAAGTCATCAATTTAAAACTTGGATAAAACCATAAAAGAGATTTGCTTATGCAATAAACAATGGCTATAATAAGCGACCCTTCAATAGGAAGGGGGTTAACTGCGAATAAAGTAGTTAACTATCGTTACAGTCGTGGCATCGATCATGACCTTAGTGATAATTCACTGCTCTTGACACTTGCCCACATTAAAGTGGGGTGAGATGCGTCAAGAGTGATTCTTTATATATTTGGCTTGGAGTTTACTGGTATGTCTAACCAGAGAATTCGTATCCGTCTTAAGTCTTTTGATCATCGTCTGATCGATCAATCAGCTCAAGAAATCGTAGAAACCGCAAAACGTACTGGCGCACAAGTGTGTGGTCCAATTCCAATGCCTACACGTATTGAACGTTTTAACGTTTTAACATCACCACATGTAAACAAAGACGCGCGTGACCAGTACGAAATCCGTACTTACAAGCGTTTGATCGACATCGTTCAACCTACAGACAAAACTGTAGATGCATTGATGAAGTTAGATCTTGCAGCTGGTGTTGATGTTCAGATCGCATTGGGTTAAGGCTTTCGGGTTAATTAACACTCTAAGTTAATTAGGCCGCTTTTTTAGAGGTTTATGCACATGGCTATTGGTTTAGTCGGTCGCAAGTGCGGTATGACACGTATCTTTACAGATGCTGGTGTTTCTGTGCCTGTTACAGTGATTGAGGTTGATCCTAACCGCATCACTCAAATCAAAACGCTTGAAACTGATGGTTATCAAGCGATTCAAATCACTACTGGTGAACGTCGCGAATCTCGCGTAACTAACGCTCAGAAAGGTCACTTCGCGAAAGCGGGTGTTGCTGCTGGTCGTCTGGTACAAGAATTCCGTGTTTCAGAAGCTGAGCTTGAAGGTCGTGAAGTTGGTGGTACGCTTACCGTTGAAATGTTCCAGGTTGGTCAAGTTGTTGACGTAACTGGTACTTCTAAAGGTAAGGGTTTCCAAGGTGGTGTTAAGCGTTGGAACTTCCGTACTCAAGACGCTACTCACGGTAACTCACTTTCTCACCGTGTTCTAGGTTCTACTGGTCAAAACCAGACTCCTGGTCGCGTGTTCAAAGGCAAAAAAATGGCTGGCCATTTAGGTGCTGAACGCGTAACTACACAGGGTCTTGAAATCGTTGCTATCGACACTGAGCGTTCAGTTCTTGTTGTTAAAGGCGCGGTTCCTGGTGCTACTGGTGGCGACGTAACTGTTCGTCCTACTATCAAGGCCTGAGGGGAAATAACGTGAATTTAAATACTGTTTCCGGCTCTGCTGTTGAATTATCAGAAGTTGCGTTCGGTCGTGAATTTAATGAAGCTCTTGTACACCAAGTTGTTACAGCTTACTTAGCTGGTGGTCGTCAAGGTTCTAAAGCTCAAAAATCACGTGCAGACGTTTCTGGCGGTGGTAAAAAACCATTCCGTCAAAAAGGTACTGGCCGCGCTCGTGCTGGTTCTATTCGTAGCCCAATCTGGGTTGGCGGTGGTAAAACTTTTGCTGCTCGTCCACAAGACTGGTCTCAAAAAGTAAACCGTAAAATGTACCGCGGTGCTATGCAATGCATCCTGGCTGAGCTTGTTCGTCAAGATCGCCTAGTTTTAGTTGAAGAGTTTGCTGTTGCAGCTCCAAAAACTAAAGAATTGCTTGCAAAACTTAACGACTTGAATGCGACTCGCGCATTGATCGTTACTGATGCTGTTGATGAGAACCTGTATCTTGCTGCACGTAACCTTCCACACGTTGATGTGGTTGATGCTGCTGCAATCGATCCGGTTAGCTTGATTGCGTTCGACAAAGTTGTTATGTCTGTAGCTGCTGCTAAGAAAATTGAGGTAGAACTCGGATGAACAACGAACGTATCTATCAAGTCCTGCAAGGACCTGTATTCTCAGAAAAAGCACAAGTTTTAGGTGAAACTGCTGGTGTTCAAGTGTTTAAAGTTGCATTAAATGCAAACAAGCTTGAAATCAAAAAAGCAGTGGAACAACTCTTTGGTGTGGAAGTTGTTAAAGTTAATACGACTATCACTAAAGGTAAGTCTAAACGCTTTGGTAAAACATTAGGACGTCGTTCTGATGTTAAAAAAGCATACGTCACCCTGAAAGCTGGCCAAGATGTAGAAATGGCTGACTTGGGCGATACCGCTGAAAGCACAGCGGAATAAGGACGAGAATTATGCCTATTCAAAAATGTAAGCCAACGTCTCCAGGACGTCGCTTTGTAGAGAAAGTGGTTCATAATCACCTTCACAAAGGCGCACCATACGCTCCGTTGGTAGAAGCTAAAAAACGTACTGGCGGCCGTAACAACAACGGTCACATCACGACTCGTCACGTTGGTGGCGGTCACAAGCAGCACTACCGTCTAGTTGACTTTAAACGTAACAAAGATGGTATTCCTGCAACTGTAGAGCGTATCGAATACGATCCTAACCGTACTGCACACATTGCACTTGTATTGTATGCTGACGGTGAGCGTCGCTATATCATCGCTCCTAAAGGCCTTCGCGCTGGCGATAAAGTACAGTCTGGTAACGATGCTCCAATTCGTCCAGGTAATTGCTTGCCGCTTCGCAACATGCCAATCGGTTCTACTCTTCACAACATCGAACTTAAAATCGGTAAAGGCGCGCAGTTAGCTCGTTCAGCTGGTACTTCAGTTCAGCTGTTGGGTCGTGACGGTTCTTACGCTATCGTTCGTCTACGTTCAGGCGAGATGCGTAAAATTCACGTTGAATGCCGTGCTGTGTTAGGTGAAGTATCTAACTCAGAAAGCAACCTTCGTTCACTAGGTAAAGCTGGTGCATCACGCTGGCGTGGTGTTCGTCCTACCGTTCGTGGTATGGCGATGAACCCAGTTGACCATCCACATGGTGGTGGTGAAGGGCGTAATAAAGGTATTCAACCTGTAAGCCCATGGGGTCAAAAAGCTAAAGGGTACAAAACACGTACCAATAAGCGTACGACTAAGATGATTATTCGCGACCGTCGCGTTAAGTAACAAGTAAAGGAATCTGACAATGCCTCGTTCTCTGAAAAAAGGCCCATTCGTCGATGCGCACTTGTTCGCTAAGGTTGAAGCGGCTATCGCGGCTAATAACCGTAAGCCGATCAAAACTTGGTCGCGTCGTTCGATGATCCTACCGGATTTTGTTGGTTTAACAATTTCTGTACACAATGGCCGTAACCACGTTCCTGTGATCATTTCTGAACACATGGTTGGTCACAAGCTTGGTGAATTTGCACCAACTCGTACCTATCGCGGTCACGGTGTTGACAAGAAATCTAAACGTTAATGGGTGCTATGATGGAAGTAACTGCTAAATTACGCGGTGCCGCTATCTCGGCACAAAAAGCTCGTTTGGTTGCAGATCTTATCCGCGGCAAATCTGTTGCGCACGCTCTTAACATTCTTAACTTCAGCAACAAAAAAGCTGCAGTTCTAGTTAAGAAAGCGTTGGAATCTGCAATTGCAAACGCTGAACACAATAACAGTTTAGATGTAGACGATCTTAAAGTTTCTACGATCTACGTTGATGAAGGCATGAGCCTGAAACGTATTATGCCACGTGCTAAAGGCCGTGCAGATCGTATTACTAAGCGTACTTGTCACATCACCGTTAAGGTAGGGGTTTGATATGGGTCAGAAGGTTCATCCAATCGGTATCCGCCTAGGTGTTGTGAAACGTCATAACGCTAACTGGTATGCGAATCCGAAACAATACGCTGAATACTTGCTTAAAGATCTTCAAGTTCGTGAGTTTTTAACTAAAAAACTTAAAAACGCGATGATCAGCAATATTCTTATCGAACGCCCTACAGGCGCTGCTAAAGTAACTATTAGCACTGCGCGTCCTGGTATCGTGATCGGTAAAAAAGGCGAAGATATTGAGAAACTACAACGCGAATTGACATCTATCATGGGTGTTCCTGCGCAAGTAAGTATCAATGAAATTGATCGTCCAGACTTAGACGCGCGTCTAGTTGCTGAAGCTATCGCTTCTCAATTGGAAAAACGTGTAATGTTCCGTCGTGCTATGAAGCGTGCGGTACAAAACACCATGCGTGCTGGTGCTAAAGGTATCAAAGTAGAAGTTTCAGGCCGTTTAGGTGGTGCTGAGATTGCTCGTACTGAGTGGTATCGTGAAGGTCGTGTACCTCTACATACGCTTCGTGCAGATATCGACTATGCGACTATGCGTGCTGAGACTACTTACGGTACGATCGGTGTTAAAGTTTGGATCTTCCGTGGTGAGATCTTGGGCGGCATGAAACAAGTCATGAACCCAGCTCCAGCAGAAGAACGTCCAGCTAAACGCGGTCGTGGTCGTGGTGAAGGTCAAGAGCGTCGTGGTCGTCGCAATGATCGTTCTGCTGAAAAAGGAGAATAATCCATGTTGCAACCTAAGCGTACTAAATTCCGTAAAGTGCAGAAAGGCCGTAACACTGGTCTAGCACACCGCGGTAGCACAGTATCTTTCGGTACTATTGCACTTAAATCAGTTGAACGTGGTCAAATGACTGCGCGTCAAATTGAAGCAGCGCGTCGTACAATTAGCCGTCGTATTAAGCGTGGTGGTAAGATCTTTATCCGTGTATTCCCGGACAAGCCGATTACTTCTAAGCCTCTTGAAGTGCGTATGGGTAAAGGTAAAGGTTCTGTGGAATATTGGGTTTGCCAAATCAAACCAGGTAAAGTCTTGTACGAAATTGATGGTGTTAACGAAGAACTGGCTCGCGAAGCGTTTACGCTTGCAGCAGCTAAGCTTCCGTTTAAAACCGCTATCGTGACTCGGACGGTAATGTAATGAAAACTAAAGATCTACGTGAAAAGTCGGTAGAAGAGTTGACAGCTTTGCTTGATGAGCAACAGCTTAACCAATTCCGTCTTCGTATGGCGAAAGCAACTGGTCAATTGGGTAAATCGCATGAAGTTGCACTTACTCGTCAGACTATTGCTCGTATTAAGACCCTCCTTACCGAAAAACAGGGGAACGGACAATGAGTGATAAAACAGTCCGCACGTTAACTGGCAAAGTTGTAAGCGACAAGATGGATAAATCTATCGTTGTGCTTATTGAACGCCAAGTTCAACACCCGTTGTATGGCAAATTAATCCGCCGTTCAACAAAATTACATGCTCATGATGAGAACAACACAGCGAAAGCTGGTGATGTTGTAACCATTAAAGAAAGCCGCCCAATTTCTAAAACTAAGTCTTGGACTCTAGTTGAAGTTGTTGAAGCAGCTGCTGAGTAATTAACGTTCTTGTTGCATCATCGGTCAATTTCGAGTACTCTTTGAGCCTTTCGAAATTTCGACCGGTGTTGCTCGGTTTTGGAGTAGGGCAATGATTCAGACCGAAACTATGCTCGACGTAGCAGACAACAGTGGTGCACGCCGCGTACAATGTATTAAAGTACTTGGTGGCTCGCATCGTCGTTATGCTTCTGTTGGCGACATTATTAAAGTTACTGTAAAAGAAGCAATTCCACGCGCACGTGTTAAAAAAGGTGACGTGATGAATGCGGTTGTGGTTCGTACAAAATTCGGTATCCGTCGTGCAGACGGTTCAGTGATTCGTTTCGACGATAACGCTGCTGTTATTTTGAACAACAACAAAGCGCCGATTGCAACTCGTATTTTCGGACCAGTGACTCGTGAACTTCGTACTGAACAGTTCATGAAAATTATTTCATTGGCTCCTGAAGTTCTATAAGAGGCGATCATGGCTAAGATTAAAAAAGGCGATCAAGTAATTGTGATCGCAGGTAAAGAAAAAGGCAAACAGGGTACTGTTCTGTCTGTTTCTAATGACCGTGTTAAGGTTGAAGGCCTTAACTTGGTGAAGAAGCATCAGAAGCCGAACCGTGCTACAGGCGCTGAAGGTAGCGTTGTAACTCAGGAAGCTTCGCTTCATATTTCAAACGTGGCAGTTTTTAATGCTACAACCCAAAAGGCTGACCGTGTTGGTTACCAAGTGATTGATGGCGTGAAAACTCGCGTATTCAAATCAAATGGTGAATCAGTGGCGGTAGCGAAGTAATAGGTTGATATAGGCCATGGCCAGACTTAAAACACGTTACAATGACGAACTTAAAGCTCAGTTACAAGAGGTATTGGGCGTTAAGAATGTGATGGAGATTCCTCGCATCACTAAAATCACGATCAACATGGGTGTTGGCGCGGCTGCTGCTGACAAAAAACTCCTTGATGGTGCTCTTTCAGATATGCAAGCTATCGCTGGTCAAAAACCAGTACTTACGTTAGCTCGTAAATCAATCGCTGGTTTTAAAATCCGTGATGGTTGGCCGATCGGTTGTAAAGTTACTTTACGCGGCGAACGCATGTACGAATTCTTGGACCGTTTGATCTCGATTGCGATCCCTCGTATTCGTGACTTCCGTGGTTTCTCTGCGAAATCATTCGACGGTCGTGGTAACTACTCAATGGGTCTTAAGGAACAAATCATGTTCCCTGAAATCGATTTTGACAAGATTGATCGTATTCGTGGTATGGATATTACCATTACTACGACTGCTCGCACCGATGACGAAGGCCGTGCGCTTATGCGTGCATTCGGCTTCCCGTTCAAATAAGAGGTCGATATGGCTAAGAAAGGTATGATTAATCGCGAATTGAAACGCGAAGCTACTGTTGCTAAATACGCTGCAAAACGTGCTGAATTAAAAGCTGTTATTGCAAACGTAAATGCATCAGACGAAGAACGTTTCGAAGCGATGATGAAATTACAAGCATTACCACGTAATGCATCTCCAGTACGTCTACGTAACCGTTGTGGTTTAACTGGTCGTCCTCATGGTTACTTCCGTAAGTTCGGTTTAAGCCGTAACAAATTACGTGAAACAGTAATGCAAGGTGATGTACCTGGCGTTGTTAAGGCAAGCTGGTAAGGAGCACTATAGATGAGTATGCAAGATACCGTTGCCGACATGCTAACACGTGTTCGTAACGCACAAATGGCGAAGAAACAATCTGTTTCTATGCCTAATTCTAAGTTGAAAGTAGCAATTGCTAACTTACTTCAACAAGAAGGTTATATTTCAAACGTAGAAGTTGCGGATGCTGAAGGCAAACCAACTCTTACTTTGACTTTAAAGTATTTCGAAGGCAAACCAGTTATTGAAACTGTGAAACGCGTAAGCCGTCCAGGTCTACGTCAGTATCGCGGTAAAGATGCACTTCCAAGCGTTAAGCAAGGTTTAGGTATTGCAATTGTTTCTACAAGCAAAGGCATCATGACTGATCGCGCTGCACGTGCTGCAGGCGTTGGTGGTGAAGTTATTGCTTTTGTTTCTTAATAGGTGATTCCTCATGTCTCGTGTGGCTAAAGCCCCAGTAACTGTACCTAACGGTGTAACAGTTACTCAGAACGGCCGGCAGGTCGAAGTGAAAGGCACTAAAGGTACATTGTCTTTCAACCTGCATGCGCTGGTCGAGCTTAAACAGGAAGACGGTACATTAGCTATTGCTCCAGTAGAAGAGTCGAAAGACGCTTGGATGCAAGCTGGTACTGCTCGCGCTGTGCTTAACAACCTTGTAAAAGGTGTGAGCGAAGGTTTCGAACGTAAGTTACAGCTTATCGGTGTTGGTTATAAAGCTGCGGTTAAAGGTGACGTTGTTCATCTTAACCTTGGTTTCTCTCACCCGATCGATTATGCACTTCCTGCAGGTGTAACTGCTGAAACTCCAACTGCAACTGAAATCATTCTTAAATCTGCTGATAAAGCAGCTTTAGGACAGGTTGCTGCAGATATCCGTGGTTACCGTCCACCAGAGCCATATAAAGGCAAAGGTGTTCGTTATTCTGACGAAGTTGTACTTCGTAAAGAAGCTAAGAAGAAATAAGGCGCGAGGTTCTTATGAACGAAAAGAAACAATCCCGTTTGCGTCGTGCGAAAAGCACACGCTTGCACATCCGTGCATTGGGTGCGACTCGTTTGTGTGTAAACCGCACTCCGCGTCACATCTATGCTCAAGTTATCTCTGCAGATGGCGGCAAAGTATTAGCGCAAGCTTCTACTTTAGACGCTACTCTACGTGCGGGTACAACTGGTAACGTTGAAGCAGCTCAAAAAGTAGGTGCTTTAATCGCAGAACGCGCTAAAGCAGCTGGTGTTACTAAAGTTGCATTTGACCGTTCTGGTTTTAAATATCATGGTCGTATCAAAGCCTTGGCTGATGCTGCTCGTGAAAACGGCTTGGAGTTCTAATCATGGCTAAAGTTGAACAAAACGAAGGTCTTGTTGAAAAGCTGGTTGCCGTTGATCGTGTAGCCAAAGTTGTTAAGGGTGGTCGTATCTTCTCTTTCACAGCATTAACTGTTGTGGGTGATGGTAATGGTCGCGTAGGTTTTGGTCGTGGTAAAGCACGTGAAGTTCCAGCTGCTATCTCTAAAGCACTTGAAGCTGCTCGTCGCAATATGATTACTGTTGACCTTGTTGATGGTACGTTACAGCATCCAATTCATGCACGTCACGGCGCTAGTCGCGTATTCATGCAGCCTGCCTCTGAAGGTACAGGTGTAATTGCTGGTGGCGCTATGCGTGCAGTTCTAGAAGCTGTAGGCGTACGTAACGTGTTGACTAAATGCCGTGGTTCTACTAACGCTGCTAACGTAGTAAACGCAACTTTCAATGGTTTGCGTGATATGACTACTCCTGAAAAGGTTGCTGCGAAACGTGGTCTTTCAGTAGAACAAATTCAAGGGTAATCAATCATGAAAACGATTAAAGTTACCCAGACTAAATCTGCATCGCACCGCTTGAAAAATCACAAGCTTAGCCTGCAAGGTTTAGGTCTGCGTCGTATTGGTCATACTGTAGAAGTGTTAGACACACCTTCTAACCGTGGTATGATCAACCAAGTCTACTATATGGTTAGTGTAGAGGAATAAGCCATGACTCTGCGTTTAAATACAATTGCACCTGCAGAAGGTGCTAAACGTGACAACCTTCGTCTAGGCCGTGGTATCGGTTCTGGCGTTGGTAAGACCGGTGGCCGTGGTGTCAAGGGTCAAAACTCACGTAAGAGCGGTGGTACTCGTCCAGGTTTCGAAGGCGGTCAAACAGCACTTTATCGTCGTTTGCCTAAATTCGGCTTCACTAGCCAATTGGCTTTGAAAACTGCTGAAGTACGTTTATCTGAGCTTGCTAAAGTTGAAGGCGACATCGTGTCTCTAGAAACTTTAAAAGCTGCGAACGTTGTACGTAAAGACATGACTCGTGCTCGTATCGTACTTTCTGGTGAAATTACTCGTGCATTCACTATTCAAGGTGTTGCATTGACTAAAGGCGCTAAAGCTGCTGTTGAAGCTGCTGGCGGCAAAGTCGAGGAGTAATCCCCAGTGTCTATGACTCCTAGTTCTTCAGGTCATGTCAACATGATGAAAGGCCAACCATTTCATGTGAAATACCGTGAAATTATTCGTCGAATGATGTTTCTCATTGGTGCGTTGTTGGTGTTTCGACTAGGAGCGCATATTCCAGTACCAGGCATCAATAATGCTGCGTTGGAAAACTTGTTTAATGCAAACTCAGGTACGATCCTGGGTTTGTTTAACATGTTTTCTGGAGGGGCATTAGAACGAATGTCGATTCTTGCTTTGGGGATCATGCCTTACATTTCTGCATCGATTATTGTGCAGCTGATGTCAACGGTGGTTCCTTCGCTGGAAGCTTTAAAGAAAGAAGGCGAGCAAGGCAAACGTAAAATTAATCAATACACACGACAAGGCACCTTATTCTTGGCGCTGGTACAGGCAATAGGTATGTGTGCGGGCCTCATCAGTCAGGGAATTACCCTGAATACTGGTTTGGCTTTTTATGTTCCTGCAGTAACCTCACTGGTTGCCGGGACCATGTTCTTGATGTGGTTAGGTGAGCAGATTACCGAACGTGGGGTGGGAAATGGTATTTCCATGATCATCTTTGCGGGTATTGTTGCCGGATTGCCTAATCTGATTATGCAATCATTGTCATCTGTAGATAATGGCCAGACCAGCCTAATCGGCTTGGTAATTTTTGGTTTACTGTCTTTAGGTGTCTTGGCAGCGATCGTATTTATCGAGAAAGCGCAACGTCGCATTCCGGTGAACTATGCTCAAAAACAACAGGGTCGTCGTGTATTTACTGCACAGCAGACACATTTGCCATTAAAAATTAATATGGCGGGTGTGATTCCGGCAATTTTTGCCAGTTCATTGCTTTTGTTCCCTGCGAGCTTAGGTCAATGGGTGGGCAGTGCAGATCCAAATGCTGGATTTATTAAACGTAGCCTGCAAGATTTGGCATTGGTGTTGTCGCCTGGTCAGCCGTTGTATTTGGTGCTCTTTGGTGCGTTAATTATCTTTTTCTGTTACTTCTATACAGCACTGGTATTTAGTCCTAAAGAAGTGTCAGAGAACTTGAAACGCAGCGGAGCTTACGTGCCTGGTATACGTCCAGGTGAGCAAACTGCTCGTTACTTAGATCATATTCTCAATCGTTTGACGTTTATTGGCGCGATTTATATCACCGTCATTTGTTTGATGCCGATGATATTGCAAAGTTCATTTGGTATTCCATTCTATTTGGGTGGTACTTCTTTGCTGATTGTTGTGGTAGTGGTGATGGACTTTATGGCTCAGCTGCAATCACATCTCACTTTGCACCAGTACGATAATCAAACGTTAATGAGAAAAACGACTGCTCATCCTAAGGGATAAGCGCACTTGAGGTTTCATCATGAAAGTACAAGCTTCTGTTAAAAAAATTTGTGGTAGCTGTAAAGTTATCCGTCGTAATGGGGTTATCCGCGTAATTTGTAGCGCAGAACCTCGTCATAAGCAGCGTCAAGGTTAATCTGATTAAGACCTGTTGATTTCTGTAGGCGAATTAGGTTATTATCCGCCCCTCAAGATTTTTGTGGGGCGGTTGATTATCTACTGCCTTTTTGGAGAAAATTGAATGGCTCGTATTGCCGGTGTAAACATTCCGGATAACAAGCATGCTGTTATCTCTCTAACGTATATCTTTGGTATTGGCCGCCATACTTCAAAAGCTATCTTAGCTGCTGCTGGTATTGCTCCAACTACTAAGATCCGTGAATTAGATGACGCTCAGCTTGATGCGATTCGTGCAGAAGTTGCTAAGGTTCCGACCGAAGGTGATTTACGTCGCGAAATTTCCATGAACATTAAACGTTTAATGGATTTAGGCTGCTACCGCGGTCTTCGTCATCGTCGCAGCTTGCCTGTCCGCGGTCAACGCACCAAAACTAACGCACGTACCCGTAAAGGTCCGCGCAAACCTATTAAGAAATAAGATTTCTGGAAGCTAAAAGATGGCTAAAGATACTCGCGCACGCAAGAAGGTCACTCGTACCGTCTCTGAAGGTGTCGCACACATTCACGCTTCTTTTAATAACACCATTGTGACTATTACCGATCGTCAAGGTAATGCACTGGCTTGGGCCACTTCAGGTGGACAAGGCTTCCGTGGATCACGTAAATCAACTCCGTTTGCTGCTCAGGTAGCTGCTGAAGTTGCTGGTAAAGCTGCTTTAGATTACGGTTTGAAAAACTTGGACGTCCTTGTAAAAGGTCCTGGTCCTGGTCGTGAATCTGCGGTTCGTGCTTTAGGTGCAGTGGGTTATAAAATTAATAGCATTACCGATGTGACTCCAATTCCTCACAACGGTTGCCGTCCACCTAAAAAACGTCGCGTGTAAGGAGAAACATTCATGGCTCGTTATATTGGTCCAAAATGCAAACTCTCTCGTCGCGAAGGGACAGACCTGCAACTTAAATCAGGCGTTAAACCGTTTGATGTTAAGACTAAAAAACATGCGAAAGCTCCTGGCCAGCACGGCGGGGCTCGTGGTGGTAAACAATCTGAGTACTCACTACAATTACGCGAAAAACAAAAAGTACGTCGCATGTACGGTGTTTTAGAGCGTCAATTTAGTAACTACTATAAAGAAGCTGCTCGTGTTAAAGGCGCAACTGGTGAAAACCTGTTGAAGCTACTTGAAAGCCGTCTTGATAACGTCGTTTATCGTATGGGTTTCGGTTCTACTCGTGCAGAAGCTCGTCAGTTAGTATCTCACCGTAGCATCACTTTGAATGGCCGTCGTGTTAACATTGCGTCTATCCAAGTTAAAGCGGGTGATGTGATCGCAGTTCACGAAGGCGCTAAACAACAATTACGTATTAAAAACGCAATTGAATTGGCGACTCAACGTGGCTTGCCTTCTTGGATGGAAATTGACCATTCTAAATTAGAAGGTACGTTCAAATCTGCACCGGATCGTTCTGATTTACCTGCTGAAATCAACGAAAGCTTGATTGTAGAATTGTATTCTAAATAATCCTTGAGGAAGCAATATGACGCGTACTGCAAATGAGTTTCTAACTCCGCAAGCGATCAAGGTCGAAGCGGCAAGCGGGACCTCGGCAAAAGTTATTCTAGAACCATTAGAGCGTGGCTTTGGTCATACTCTTGGTAATGCTTTACGTCGCATTCTTCTTTCTTCTCTACCTGGCGCAGCTGTGGTAGAAGTTGAGATTGAAGGGGTCGAGCACGAGTACAGTACTTTGGAAGGCTTGCAGCAGGACATCGTCGAGCTCTTGCTGAACCTAAAAGGATTGTCGATTAAGCTGTTCGATCAAAATGAAGCTTATTTAACATTAGAGAAACAAGGTGCAGGCGACGTAACTGCGGCTGACCTTCGTTTACCTCATAATGTTGAAGTGGTTAACCCTGAACATTTGATCGGTACTTTAAGTGCCTCAGGCTCATTAAAAATGCGCCTGAAAGTGGCTCAAGGCCGTGGCTACGAAACTTCTGATTCACGCTTCCCAGAAGGCGAAACTCGCCCAGTGGGTCGCTTGCAGTTAGATGCTTCTTACAGCCCAATCAAACGTGTTTCATATACCGTGGAAAACGCGCGTGTGGAACAACGTACTGACCTTGATAAACTGATCATTGATCTTGAAACCAATGGTACTGTTGATCCTGAAGAAGCAATCCGCAAAGCGGCAACAATCTTGCAACAACAAATTGCAATCTTTGTTGACCTTCAGAAAGATCAAGCACCTGTGGCTCAAGAACCTCGTGAAGAAGTTGACCCAATCTTGCTTCGCCCAGTAGATGATCTAGAGCTAACTGTTCGTTCTGCTAACTGTTTGAAAGCAGAAAACATTTACTACATTGGTGATCTTGTACAGCGTACCGAAGTTGAGTTGCTTAAAACTCCTAACTTGGGTAAAAAATCGCTTACTGAGATCAAAGATGTTCTGGCTTCTAAAGGCTTACAACTCGGCATGCGTTTAGAGAACTGGCCACCGGCTAGTCTCCGTATGGACGATCGTTTCGCCTATCGTAGCCGTTAATTAAGTAGGACTATCACCATGCGTCATCGTAATAGTGGTGTGAAATTAGGCCGTACAAGCAGTCATCGTAAAGCGATGTTCCAAAATATGGCTAACTCTTTGTTCGAGCACGAGTTGATCAAAACAACTGTGCCTAAAGCAAAAGAGTTACGTCGTGTAGCTGAGCCTTTAATCACTTTAGCTAAAAACGATACAGTAGCAAACCGTCGTTTGGCGTTTGCTCGTACTCGTTCAGCAGCAACTGTTGGTAAATTATTTACCGTTCTTGGCCCTCGTTACAAAGAGCGTAACGGCGGTTATCTACGTGTTCTTAAAGCGGGCTTCCGTGCAGGTGATGCTGCACCGATGGCTTACGTTGAGCTAGTAGATCGCGAAGTTAACTAATTTCGTGAAGAATAACGTAAGTTGTTCAAAAAGGTCGGTTGAATAAACCGGCCTTTTTTAATGCCTGAAAACTTTATTTGAATAAATCTGAATTTGGTTTACCTATACATCCTGCATAATTGATTTGGCCTCAAAAGATAAAAAAATAGTGGCTTTTTAATCAACTTGACATTGTGTATTGTCAGTTTTGTGATTTAATTAAAACCGATAGCATCGCTTAGGTAAAAGAACAATATGGAAAAGCAGGTAGATATTTTAATTGTGGGTGCGGGGATCTCGGGGATTGGTCTGGCAGTGCATCTTTCTAAACATTGTCCACAACGCTCTTTTGATATTATTGAACGTCGTGAGAGTATTGGCGGAACTTGGGATCTGTTTAAATATCCGGGTATCCGTTCCGATTCTGACATGTCAACTTTTGGTTTTAATTTCAAGCCTTGGCAGAAGGAAAGTGTGCTTGCCGATGGAGCGTCCATCAAAGGCTATCTCTCTGAAGTGGTAGAAGAGTTTAAACTTCAGCCAAAAATCCATTTCCAGCATCGGGTGCTGAGTGCCAATTATGATTCTGCCACCTGCAAATGGTCAGTAGAGATTTTGGATGCGCAGGGCAAGAAGCAGATCTGGATCGCTAACTTCGTACTAGGTTGTACCGGTTATTATAATTATGACCAAGGTTTCCAGCCGGAGTTTCCAAATCAGCAGGCATTCAAGGGGGAATTCATTCATCCGCAGCACTGGCCGGAAAATTTAAACTATAAGGGCAAAAAAGTGGTCATCATTGGCAGTGGTGCCACTGCGATTACTTTGGTGCCTGCCATGGCTAAAGGTGGAGCAGGTCATGTGACCATGTTGCAGCGTTCACCGACTTATATTGCCTCTGTGCCTTCTGTCGATTTTATATATTCAAAAATGCGTAAATATCTGCCTGAAGATCTGGCTTATAAGCTGACGCGGGCGCGTAACATTGGTATGCAGCGTGGAATTTATGCCCTGGCACAAAAGCAACCCAAATTGTTAAAAACGCTGTTGCTTAAATCAGTAAAATTTCAACTGAAAGGTAAAGTGGACATGAAACACTTTACCCCGAATTATGAGCCTTGGGATCAGCGTCTGTGTGTAGTGCCAGATGGTGACCTGTTTAAAATCTTACGTGAAGGGCAGGCATCAGTTACAACCGATCAGATAGAAACTTTTACCGAAACCGGGATTCAGCTGAAATCGGGTCAACATCTGGATGCTGATATTATTGTCTCTGCCACTGGCCTGAACATACAAATTCTTGGCGGGATTCAGGCGACGATGGATGGTCAGCCTGTCGATACCTCGCAGCATATGCTGTATAGAGGCGTTATGGTGAGTGACCTTCCGAATATGGCGCTGATTATTGGCTATATTAATGCTTCCTGGACGCTTAAAGTGGACATTGCAGCAGAATATATTTGCCGTTTGCTTAACCATATGGACCAACAACATTTTGATGAAGTCATTGCAACAGGCGATGCCACAGAACTGATGGATGATACTGTGATGGGCAGTCTGACATCGGGATATATTGCCCGTGCAGCAAATGTGATGCCAAAGCAGGGTAAACATGCTCCGTGGAAAGTCAGCAATAATTATCTCGCCGACCGTAAGGAACTGAAACAGGCTTCGTTTGAAGATGGCGTGCTGAAATTCAGGAAAAAGAGCAATGCACTTAATCATAAGCCGCGTCTAGTTTCTTGAATTTGAATTTTTAGCGTACAGAAAAAGGAGTCCTGAGTGACTCCTTTTTAATTCGTCGGTTTTACAGTGAGCGCGCGATGAGTTCTTTCATGATTTCATTGGTACCCGCATAAATCCGGTTGGCACGGTTATCGATATAAGCCCGGGCAATTGGATATTCCAGCATATAACCATAGCCGCCATGCAGTTGCAGACATTCATCTACGACTTTGCTGTACATTTCTGAAATCTTGTATTTGGCCGCAGCAGCGGCATCCACACCCAGTTCCTGCTTGAGTTGCAGCTGCATACAGCGATCCAGATAAGCGCGGCAGACATCGATCTCGGTACGCAGTTCTGCCAGTTTAAAACGGGTATTTTGGAAATGGCTGATGCTCTTGCCGAATGCCTGACGTTCCTTGGTATATTTTACTGTGTGGGCAAAAGCCGCTTCAGCACCTGCCTGACAGATAATCGCCACAATCAGGCGTTCCCAAGCCAGTTCCTTCATCAGCATCATAAAGCCCATGCCTTCCAGACCAAGCAGGTTTTCTTTAGGAACCCGAACATTGTCAAAAAACAGTTCGCAGGTATCCTGGCCTTTCATACCGATTTTATTTAAGGGCTTGCCTTTACTAAATCCCGGCCGGTCGGCTTCGACCATCATCAAGGAGAGATTGGCCGAGCCTTTGTCACTATTACCTGTTTTACAGACCACAATGGCCATATCGCAAAGATAGCCATTGGTAATAAAGATCTTGGAACCATTAATGACATAGTCTTCGCCATCCAGTACTGCCGAGGTGCGCACTGCTTGCAGGTCAGAGCCCGTGCCTGGTTCGGTCATCGCAATAGCGGTGACGACTTCCCCGGAAGCCATTTGGGGTAGCCATTGCTGTTTTTGAGCTTCATTGCCAAAGTTCAGCAGATAATTGGCGACGATATCCGAATGCAGGGAAAACCCGGTGGCTGAGTCTCCGGCATAGGCCTGTTCTTCAATCAAGATCATGCTATACAGCCGATCTACACCAGAGCCGCCATATTCTTCAGGCATGGTCGCACAGAGTAAACCAAGCTCACCAGCTTTATTCCATAGCTCTCGATCTACATGTTGCTGATCTTCAAAACGCTCGGTATATGGAATAACTTCCTTTTCATAAAACTTGCGTACCGTTTCGCGAAAAACTTCATGCTCGGCAGTAAAAAGTTGGCGGGGCAGCATGGGAGTAAGCGGGCGAATGGCTGCAGATTGCATCTTGTTATTCCTTATTTTGATCGGTTTACTTTAACTTAGGTCAAGCCGGGAACAGCGGCAATGAGCGGAATGTTCAAATCAGCTAAATCTGCTGATGCTTTTGGTCATTTCTATGAAATCCCTCGAAATTCAGTTGATGCTTCAGGTAAACTATTCGGGTTTATAACGAATTGGGGAAATTCGATGACTGATGACATTAGCTTGGAAGAGCGCAAAGTGATTTACCGTGCGCGTCGTGGTTTAAAAGAACTGGATGTCTATTTTGATCCCTACGTCAAAAATTACTATCTGAATGCTGAACCTTTTGAAAAGCAGATGTTTGCAGAGCTGGTGGAGCAGGAAGACCCGGATTTGCTGGACTGGTTTATGGAAGTATCCGAGCCGCCGCGTCCTGAACTGAAAGATTTTATCAAGAAGCTTAAATTTTACGTTCATGGATAATCGCTGCTTCAAGCTGAAACGCAGTCTGTGTGCATTGGCGTTTCAGCTTTTTATTTTTGCACTGTTAATGTATTTGCTCTATCAGTTACTACCGTTTGCACTCTGGTTGCTGTGCGCACTCACAGGACTGCTGGTGTACCATCTGTTTTACCGCAAGACGCCACAAATTGAACAGTTTGAATATCTGGATGGCCGTGAATGGTCATTGACTGCCAAAGCAATGCCAACCCATCGGGTGTCTATTAGTCATGTCATTGATCACCAGGCATATATTGTGGTGTATTTCCAGCATGCCAAGGCTCGGCCTTTACTGATCTGGTGTGATCAATTGCCACTCAAGCAATGGAAAGCTTTAAAAGTATTGACTAAATTAATTTAATTGTAAGACAAATGTTTTTTAATTATTTTATTAAAATTTAAAATAAACAAATACTTAGATTATTGCGGGCTTTTTGTTGTCAGACAAAAATCAAGGTTAATTCATGACTTAGATGAATTGTCTGACAATTTATCCCCTGTGTTTTATTTTTAGCCTGTACATTGAGCCTACCAACAGCAAATACGGGAGACCCTGATGGAATTTCCAGTGTGGATTTTTCTGATTGCAGCGATTGTTTTGGCCCTGGTAATTGGACGAATCGGGACGGTGCTGAAGGATAAATTTTCATCTTAATCAAGCAGGGTTTAAACCACTTCTCTGTTTGTACAGTTAATAAGTAGCATGTGCTGAACCGTCGCAATGCTACTTTTTTTTGCCCAAAATTTGGTATTCTCCTAAATACAGTCAATTGCAGCGTGGTCATTTAATGGCAAAGTGTCTGGTCTAAATTAGAGTAAATACTCTTTTATTCACAAAATGCTTCTGATATCTTTAGCAGAAAGATGGACATAATCACAATTATAGAGGACAGGAAAATGTCAGGCGTCCGTAAAATATGCCAAGGTATGGCGACTATTGCAATAACAACTACAGTTTTGACGGGATGTTCTCAGGTTATTAAAACTGGTGCCAATGTGGCACTGGGTTTCACCGAAAATCATATCGTCCCACCGATTTTAGCGATGGATGATGCTGAAATGGTGTGCAATTCAGGAAATTCTTTAACGCCGGCCATTATGGCAACCAAAGAAATGGGAGCAGATCCAACCCGGGTGGCTGTACTGATGTATTCAGCTGCCGGTATTTGTGCTGAACAAAAAGCACTTGAAGCCGAGTTGCGCTATTTACGTGCTTCAAAAACTAATCAGGTAGCAGAAGCCCAGGATGCCCGGATCGAGCAGAAGCGCTGGGCGGCACTGGCAGCACAGCGTCAGTATACCGGTTATCAGCTGTTTCAAAGCCGTTATGAAAAGAAATATCAAAAAGCCTTGGGTGAAGAATGCCCGCGCATGAACAGTGACATCGAGCAAACCGTTTATCTGCTGGGCATGCTCAGTGGCTTGCAGGCCATGACCAATGATATTAACTCGGGTGGTGCAGTGCATGTACCGAAAGATATTGCTGCCGTGGTCGAGCGAGGCATGGTTTGTCTGGATAACGCGAAATTCTGGGGTGCACCGAATGCCACTCGTGCGGTGATCTGGACCTTGTTGCCAGGCGCCGGGGACGGTAAACCTGACCCTTACCAAACCTTAAAACAATCTACACAAATTGGTGAGCAAAAAGGTGTACGTTTATCTCATGCCTTGTATGCCGTAGCCGCACAGGCTAGTGGTGATGATGCCAAAGTCCGCGATGCCCTTAAAACTTTTGCTCAGGCCCGTACTGAAGACAAGCCAGTCAATCCACAATTCAAGCTGATTGACAGTATGGCTGCAATTATGGTCAGCGGTATATCTGATCGCTATTGGACAGAAAATACCGGTGTACGCAGTGGCGATGATGGCATGCAACGTTTCTGGGATGAGTCAGACAGCTCTTCCGAACTCGATGAGCTGTTCAGCGCGGATTTGTAAGCAGCACCATATAAGCTTCAGGAGTGAAGTCAAAACTAGAGAAGCAAGGAGGGCAATAGGCCGATGCTAGAGCAACATTTTCGACAAAAAATTATTTTTCTAGCGGCTTTTGTCTCTCTTTGTGCTTGTCTGCAAATTTTCAAGGACGATTTCATTTATTGGCGAGAGAGTCTGCTTGGTGAATTCTGGCGACTCTGGACGGCACACTGGGTTCATGTAGGTTGGACCCATTATTTCCTTAATATTCTTGCGTTTATCTGTCTTCCTTTTATTTTTCCACGCGTTAATATCTGGCATTTTTCCGCCATTTTACTGATCTTGTCACCTTTGATCAGTCTGAGTTTTTATTTTTTCTTGCCGAATATTGAAGCATATGCAGGGTTGTCAGGAGTATTACACGGGGCTTATGTAGCAGTAGCCTGTGTGCATTTGCAGTATAAGCGGGAACGTGGATTTGCGGCGCTGGTGCTGTTTCTCATCTTGGCCAAACTGGTCTGGGAAAATACCATTGGTAATTCCGGAACAGCCCAACTCATTGGTAGTCCAGTGCTGGTAGAAGCACATTTACTGGGGGTGATCTGGGGGGTGATTCTGGCAGTCATTTATATTGTGACCAATTATTTTAGGGATAGCTAAAGTGTAGGAATAGACAGCTACTTGGCAGAAAAAACTAAAAGAAAATATAAATTGTCATTTTTATTATGCCGGTTTTCATGCAGATTCAAAACATAGAATAAATATCCTGACTTTTGAAAAGGAATTTTCGGGAGCAGAAGGCAAGATCAGCGATCTGGATCAAGCGACAGGCCGCTAAAACAATAATAGGAAAACATATGCAAAATGATGATCAAAACAGATCAGGACTAGGTCTGTTGCGTTATATATGGACAGAGTGGATCTCGACCTTTGTCGTGCTGGTTTTACTTTTGCTCACTTTGATTATCGGCACCGGGGAAATGATTCACGGCCAGTTGCTGCGTATGGGCGAGCGTATTTACGGCGATCCGGCAACCGGAATGCAATATTCATTTTTACGTGCTGAACCGACACGCCCACAATGTGAACGTAATATCAATGTCGATCAGCGTGTTCAGCAACAGATGAAAGCCGATGCGGCCGATGAATATGCCGATTTCTTTGGCGTGCGCTCGGAAGCGGATGTCCGTGCTGCGGTGTTGCAGGCACAGCAGGTCTGTGAAGAATCCTACCTGTTTTATGACAAAGCCATTCAGCATGTAGAAGCCCATCCAAGTATTCGGGCTTATCGGACATTTGAAACCTCTTTCTTTGGCATATTCAAGTTTGGTACTGAAAACCGGGCTTTGCTTCTGGTCATCATGGTGGTTTTCGCTGCAATCAGTGCCACCCTAAAAACCCATCATATTGGCCTACGCAGTCCAAGTACCCGAATGGACTTTAAAGTCTATTCGGTGGCCATGCTGGTTGCTAATGCTTTTCTGGCATTCTCATCTTATAGCCAATACCAGTCTGTGTTGAATTCGGGTGTGCCGATGGGCGAAATGAAATACATCTACTGGCTGTGGATGATTCTGTTTAGCACACTCACTCTAATTAGCCTTTATCAGGTCATCAAACCACCGAAACCGACACGTGAGGATGGTAATTTTGGTCTGGCCTTTCTGAGTGTGCCGCTGTATGCCTATATGGCCATTACTACCGGGATAAACTTTACGTTCTTTATGGACTATCCAATGGGACAGGGGATTTACCTCGGTCAATTGGTAGAATTTTCTAGTATCTTCCTGAATCTGGCCTTGTTTATCTGGGCTGGTATGTTGCTGAAACAGACCCGTGTTGTAGACATGTTCCTGAATATTCTTCGTCCATGGAATCTGGCACCTGAAACCCTGACCTGGTTAATTCTGCTGGCCGCTGCATTACCGACCGCCTATACCGGAGCATCGGGGATTTTCGTCATTGCCGCAGGTGCGATTATTTATAAGGAAGTCTGGAATGCGGGTGGACGCCGTCAGTTTGCACTGGCGGCCACAGCCATGTCCGGTTCACTGGGCGTAGTCTTACGCCCGTGTTTGCTGATCGTCGTCGTGGCTTCACTGAATAAAGAAGTCACCACCGATTTGCTGTATCACTACGGGATTTATGTCTTCCTGCTCAGCTCTACTTTGTTTCTGGTCATTTCCCTGTTTGTTGCAGAAAATAAATTCCGGATTGCTGCACCTACTGTAGCTGCGCCTCAATCCGGGCGTGCCTTCGTTGCAGTTATTCCTTATATCGTGATTTTCATTCTGATCTGGCTATTCTATAAATATGCCTTGTCGACTGATCTGAATGAATTTACTGCACCTGTGATGATGCCTGTAATTCTGCTGATGATTGTCCTGTTCGACAAGCTGCGCCACGAACCTGCGCCACTACCGGCAGTGGGGCATTGGGATGACACCTTGACCGCGACTTTAAACTCCAGATCGGCTCCTGAGCTGGCAACAGCCGGTGCCGTGACCAATGCAGAATATCGTGAAGCTGAACATAGCCAACAAGCAGGCAAAGAACTGGTGGTTGATCATGGTGTGCGGCTTTCAAAAGCGACTGAAATTTTGCGTCATGTCGGTTTCTGGAAATCTATGCATATTTCTACCAGTGAAACTGTAGGACATATTGGTGCGCTGGTGATCCTGATGGCACTTTCAGTGAGTGTTGGTGGCTTGCTGGAACGTATGGAAATTATGGAAGCCTTTCCGACTGATATCAGCAGTACCATTCTGGTGATATCACTGATTGTCGGCTTGATGATTTTTGTCGGGATGATCATGGATCCATTCGGAGCGGTCATTCTGATCTCTGCAACGGTTGCTCCAGTGGCTTATCAATACGGCATTCATCCGGTTCATTTCTGGATGATTACCCTGATTGGTTTCGAGCTGGGTTATGTGACGCCGCCAGTGGCACTGAATCATTTACTGGCCAGGCAGTCGATTGGCGATGCCGAAGTGGCTGAAGCCGATGCAGAAGTACGACACTTGTCTTTCTATTACCGTTATGAACGCTGGATTTTGCCGGTGATTGTGTTGCTGCCTGCGATGCTGATCATTGCTTATGTACCTTATATCTTTAAGTTGTTCGGCTGGTATCAATAAAAGAAAAGCAATAAAAAAGCACCTACGGGTGCTTTTTTATTTATTTGATTTAAATTCTTTAATCAAATTTTGGATGAATTCAGGCGCTTTTGCAGGATCGAACTACACAGCAAAATGGCACAGAAAATCAGACCTAGCCCGATCAGACTATATAGGTCCGGAACTTCATGCCAGAACAGAAAGCCCCACATGCCAGCAAAGAAAATTGCCACATAGTTGACTGGTCCAATCTGTCCTGCCGGAGCCAGTTTATAAGCATTGGACATGAAGAGCTGACTGAAATTGGCCAAAAGGCCGGCAGCGACAAGAAAGCTGAGTTCTTTCAGGGTATAAGGTCGCCACAGCCAGAACATCGGAATCACGGAAATCAATGTGCCAATAAAACAGAAATAAAACACGATTTTTTCTGGTGACTCGGTTTTGGTCAGTGCCCGAACCGTGACAAACGCCATCGCGGCCAGAAAGCTGGCACCCAAACCAATGGCTGACATCAGGTTGAATAAACCAGAATCCGGTTTGGCGACACAGAGTACCCCGATAAAACCAATCAGAGCTGCGGCTAACATGCTTGTTGTGATTTTTTCCTTGAGAAATAGCCAGGCAATCAGTGGAATAAAAATCGGGGAAGAGTAGGTGAAGACCATGGCATTGGAGAGTTTTAAGTGCGCGATGGCATAAAAAAAGCCGTACATGGCAGTCAGACCGACCACTGCACGCCAGGTGTGCATCCACAGTTTTTCAGTCTTAAAAAAATCAATTCCCTTGTTAAAAATGAAAGGCAAGAAAATAAACAGCCCGACAAAGTTTCGAAAGAAAACCACGGTGGCATTATCAACCGTTGCCGAGGCATAACGGATGCACACGCCCATGACTGAAAACAGGAAGGCAGAGCAGGTCAGTAACAGAACGGCTTTGAGCAGATGCGGAGTGGCTGGGGCGGACATGCAAACAACTGAGCTAGAAGATCTGACGATATTCTAGCTGAAAAACCCCAACCTATTCTGATTATTGTGCCAGTTGTGCTTCGAGTAACTTGATTTGTTCTTCTTTAAGTTTAATCAGATCATCAGCAGTACTGTGCTGTTGCTTCAGGCTTTTTTCCTGTTCATCAAGCTGCAGCTGAATATCTTCCAGTCGGGCAATTTCCTCTTTGGCCAAGGTGGCATTGCTGGTAACTTCTTCTGTCATAATAGAAGCATCTACTAGCACATTGTCAGAACTAAGCGCATCTGTTACTTCTGGCTTGGTAGCCTTTTCAGAATTTTCAGAAATGGTCTGCGGTGCCGGTGCATTGATCAGGTCACCCTGATGTGTTGGCAACGTTTCATTTTGTGTGAGAAAGAATTGTATAATTATCCAAACAGCAATAATCACAACAATTAATCCGCTCACTATTCCCCATAAAAGTTTAGGATTTTGTCGATGATCTGGAGTCATTTAGGTTCCCGAAATTATTTTTTTGGCTGACGGGGTTTAAACTGAATCACACCAATTTCATCTGGAACTTCAGGTGACTCAGGTTCATCGATATGAGTAGGACGATTTTCTTCATACCCACATTCGATACATTCAATCCATTCAGCTTCACCATTGGTCAGCATGACGATCCGATCCAATGCCTGACATTTAGGACATTTTGCGCCTGCAATGAAACGGCGTTTGAGAGTCATCATGCTTACCCTGTGATTAACTTAAAAACGTAGTTTAAGCGTTTTTAGAGCCGTTCGTCCAACCTTGATGACGCAGTAATGCATCTATTTTTGGCTCGCGTCCACGGAAATTGATAAATGCGTCAAGTGCTGTATCTTTTCCGCCAACTGCTAGAATTTTTTGTCTAAACTGCTTTCCAGTTTCAGTATTAAAAATCCCTTCTTCTTCAAAGCGGTCGAAGGCATCACTGGCCAAAACTTCAGCCCATTTATAGGAATAATATCCCGCTGCATAACCGCCGGCGAAAATATGACTGAAGCTGTTTTGGAAACGGTTATAGTCAGTGGTCGGCAAAACTGCATACTTTTCGCGGATTTCATTCAAAGTATCCTGAACCTGCGCTGCATTTAAGGCTGGATTGGCACGGTGGATACTCAGGTCAAACAGGGCAAATTCAAGCTGACGCAGGGTTTGCATGCCAGACTGGAAAAAACGTGCATCGAGTAGGGCTTTGAGCAATTCAGCCGGTAGGGATTCTTGGGTGTCGATGTGTTCACTGAGCACATCCAGACTTTCCTGATCCCAGGCCCAGAACTCCATAAACTGGCTTGGCAGCTCAACCGCATCCCAGGCTACGCCATGGGTACCAGCTACCGCAATATTGTCTACCTCTGTCAGCATATGATGCAGGCCATGACCAAATTCATGGAACAGGGTAATCACTTCATCATGGCTCAGTAGTGCAGGACGACTACCGACAGGAGGAGTGAAGTTACCGACCATATAGCAAATCGGCTTTTGCAGGCCGTCACTGGTCTGCATACGGGAACGGAAGCCACTCATCCAGGCACCGCCACGTTTGCCCTGGCGTGCATACAGATCGAGATAGAAGCCGCCAATCACCTGACCTTGATCTTCCAGTTCAAAATAATGTGCATCCGGATGCCAAACCGGTGCATCACGTTCAATTACCTGTATCCCATACAGGCGATTGACAATACTGAACAGGCCTTGCAGGATTTTTGGCGCAGGGAAATAAGGTTTAAGTGCTTCCTGTGACAGGTTAAATTGCTGCATTTTCAGCTTTTCAGAATAATAGCTGCTGTCCCAGGGTTGCAGGTCACTAATGCCATCTTCAGCAGCAATTGCTTTCAGTTCACTAACTTCTTTCTCTGCCGGTACACGGGCATGTTCTGCCAGATCACGCAGGAATTCATCTACCGCCTCTACACTCGGTGCCATTTTGCTGGCTAAGGACAATTTCGCATAATTATTAAAACCAAGCAGCTTCGCCATTTCCAGACGTAAACTGAGAATTTCTTCGATCAAGGCAGTATTGTCAAACTCGGTCTGCCCAGACTGATCTGATGCTCGCGTCACATACGCCTTATAGAGCTCTTCACGCAGAGGACGATTTTCTGCATGGGTCATGATTGCCAGATAGGATGGAAAATCCAGGGTAGCCACCGGTTGATCCAGTTCATGCTGCTTGCCATACTGTTTGAGCAGTTCAATATTGTTTGCCGATAAGCCCGCTAGTTCATCTTCATTTAATGGTCTGAAGTAGGCTTGAGTGGCATCCAATACATGATTCGAAAAATCTGAAGACAATTGGGACAGGCGCGCAGAAATTTCCGCAAAGCGCTTTTTCGCTTCTCCTTCCAATGCCACACCAGACAGTTTGAAATCACGTAAGGCCAGTTTGATGGCACTTTGCTGTGCGGCCGGGAGTTCATTAAAGATGGGTGCATCATGAATATGCTGATAAGTCTGATACAGCGCTGTATGTTGACCGAGTTGCGTATAGTATTCGCTTAGACCGGGTAATAAGGCCTGATAGACATCACGTGTTTCCGCATTGTTTTTCACGGCGTTGAGATGTGAAAGAATGCCCCAAGCCTCACTCATATTATTTTCGAGTGTGTCGACATGTTCCAAAATGGCAAGCTGTTCCTGAGCTGATTCAGGTGTTTCGGTAAGTTCATTCAGGAATTTTTGACCTTCAGCAATACAGCTTTCAATCTTTTGTTTAAGTTCTTCTAGGGTAATCTGATCAAATTGCGGAACAGGCAAAGTTGCCTTTTCTAAAATCATGTCGTTTCTGCCAAATTAATTTTCAGTATTAAATTTAGATGTAGGGCTTCTAGTGAGAGAAATCAAGGCAGTTAAAGTTTTTTCTCTAGCTTTGTATTTAATATTTTGAAGTTATTCAATAAATTCACTATCAGATGAGGGTAAGCCTTCTAGTTCATTTATATCGATGATGGAAATATTGGTGATTTTAGTTTTCCATAGGTTTAAAGGGTGTTGATACCAGTAGGTGACTCTCATGGTGATAGGATTATTATTTAAAGCCTCTTTAAGGCCTCAGTCATAAGCAAAGCCATTAAAGAAATGTTCAGAGTAAAAGTAGTGATGGTATCCATTTTTATAATTTTCATTTCGTAATATTTTGATTATAAATAAAAAAGAGCGCCGTAGCGCTCTTTTTAAACTGTCACAGATTATTCAGTCTTGGCTTTTGCATTGGACTTTTTCTTTTTAACCTTGGCCTTTTTCTTTACTTTACCTTTATCCTTTGCTTCAGACTTTCCTGCAGATGATTTAGCAGGCTTGTTGCTGTAAGAGCTGGGTTTTCCTTTGCCTTTTTTGCGTCGTCTGGGTTGTTCTCCATCAGCGTTCAGGTTGGATTTAGACTCACGCTCATTGCTGCCAAACACTTCTTCTGTCGCAGTAGGACGTGGTAGAGGTTTTTTCTCGCTTACTCGCGGTGCACGGGCACGGACTGCACGGCCGGCATGACTGAGCTGTTGGATCAGTTCGAAATCAATCTTGCGCTCTTCTAGATTTACACCGGCAACCTTGATCTTGACTGCATCCCCTAATCCAAAGATCTGACCGCGGTTCTGGCCGACCAGATTCTGACTGCTTTGGTCATAGACAAAGAAGTCATCACCCAACTGGCTGACATGTACCATACCATCGACATAAAGGTCTTTTAGCGTGACAAACAGGCCGAATTCTGCCGTCGCACTGACAATGCCCACAAACTCTTCACCCAGATGCTGCTGCATATAGTGACATTTGAGCCAGGTGGTTACAGAGCGGGAAGCTTCATCAGCACGGCGTTCTGTTGCAGAGAAATGTTCACCGGCAGCCTCTAAAGCCCCACCTGAAAGTGGAGATGGCTTGTGATTTAAATGTGCCTTGATGGCACGATGCAATAGCAGATCCGGATAACGGCGAATTGGCGAGGTGAAATGTGTATAAGCTTCATATGCCAGACCGTAATGGCCTGCATTGTTGGCACCATAATAAGCCTGCATCATGGAACGCAGTAACACGGAATGAATACTTGGTGCATCGATCCGGTCTTTAGTCGCCTCAATCACGGCCTGATAATCGGCTTGCGTTGGCTGTTCCGGGAATTGCAGACCCAACAGCTTGACGAAATCACGGACTTTCTGGATACGCGAAAACTCAGGTGGCTCATGCACGCGGTACAACATTGGCATTTCATTTTTTAATGCATATTCTGCGGCTGCCACGTTGGCCAGCAACATACATTCTTCAATCAGCTTATGTGCATCATTACGGGTGCGTGGAAGAATTTCTTTAATTCCACCCATTTCGTCGAAGGTCATGTAAGTTTCTACAGTTTCAAATTCCATGGCATGCCGTTCAGAACGTAAGCCTTTGAGAACCTGATAAAGCTGGAACAGGGTATTGATCGACTTGCGAACTTCACGGTCTTCGGTAATGGCCTGGCTGTCGCCTTCCAGATACTGTGCGACCTGATCATAGGTCAAACGTGCCTTGGAGTGCATTACTGACGGATAGAACTCAAAACCGGTCACACGGCCAGCACGTGACAGTTTTAAATCACAGACCATACATAAACGGTCAACGTTCGGATTTAAAGAACACAAGCCATTGGATAGAGCTTCAGGTAACATCGGTAAAACGAAGTGCGGGAAGTAGACAGATGTACCGCGTTCCTGGGCTTCATCATCCAGCGGCTTGCCAGGACGTACATAATGGCTGACATCGGCAATCGCCACGACTACACGATAACCACCACCTGGACGTTTTTCGGCATAAACGGCATCATCAAAGTCACGCGCATCTTCACCATCAATGGTCACTAGTGCCAAATCTCGAAGATCCACACGGCCTTCGCGATCTTTCTCTGTCGGTTCCTTGAAGCTTTCAGCTTCTTTAACGACTTCTTCCGGAAATTCATAAGGCAGGCCATATTCCAGAATGGTTTGTGGAATGATGATCTCGGTATCGGCCTTGTCTGCCATGGACTGCACAATATGGCCGGTTGCAAATTCTTCTTTGGTCGGGTAGCGATCAATCGCAACGCGAATAGAATCACCGACTTTGACCTTGGCATGTTCAATCAGCTCTTTTTCCAGGGTAATCGGCTGATGTGCATTTGGAGCAGCCGGCTGAACAAAGTATTCACCTTCATACTCTGATACTTTACCAATGATCTCTTTGACACGATGCTGCAAAACTTCGGTAATAAAGCCCCAAGACTTACCTTTACGATCCACTGAAGTCTGACGTACTTTAACCCGGTCACCATTAAAGACCTGACGCAGTTCACGCTCAGGGAGCAGCAAATCATCTTCACCTGAAATATTGGCGGTACCGCTTCCCTTTGAGTTGATATAGACCGTTGCTTCATGCTCAGGCTGTTCTGCCGCAATCTGGAACTTATAACCGTCTTTCATCAGTTGGCCGTCACGTACCATCGCAATCAGACGATGGCTCAGGGCATCAATACTTTTTTGATCAGCAATTTCAAAATGTTCGACCAGGTCTGCATGGGACTGGGCATTGTTCTTTTCGATAGTTTCTAAAATCAGCGTGCGGCTAGGGATAGGGTTGTCATAACGTTCGGCTTCAGCTTTTGCTTCAGGATCGACCCAGTTTTTCATCATGTCTTTAAATTTATCTTAGGAGATTGGTTTAGCATAAAACATGTATGCGCAGACTGCACGTAAATGATTGCAATAATCCATTTAAGTTTTCAATTTTCTGTTAATTTTCGATAACTGGAAATTTATGCAGTTTTTTCGCTATCAAAATGCACGAAAAATCGAGGAATTGCTTAAAAAGTATTTAAACGAGCAAAAATATGCACTTTTTTTTGATGCTGCGCTTGCAGTGCCATGCCGAAATTTGTATTATGGCCGCACGTTACGGTGAGATGGGTGAGTGGCTGAAACCACGTCCCTGCTAAGGACGCATACGGGTAACTGTATCGAGGGTTCGAATCCCTCTCTCACCGCCACGCTTACTTACATCGCGCGCTCATAGCTCAGCTGGATAGAGCACTTGGCTACGAACTAAGGGGTCGGGAGTTCGAATCTCTCTGAGCGCACCAAGTAAGTTAAGCAGAAAAATGTATCGCCAACCTAGGCACACAAGTTACGCGCTCATAGCTCAGCTGGATAGAGCACTTGGCTACGAACTAAGGGGTCGGGAGTTCGAATCTCTCTGAGCGCACCAACTTGAACAATCAACCGCACATGTTGCGGTTTTTTTGTGCCTAAAATTTACAGAAACACCAGACATCACGTGCTAAAAATAAGTCTCAGGCGATTTAATAAAAATAAAGGCAGTCGTGATGAGAAAAATCATTGTCCAGGAATTTTTGACCCTAGATGGCGTGATGCAGGGGCCCGGAGGCCCGAAAGAAGATCTATCTGGTGGTTTTCAATATGGTGGCTGGGTGGCGCCGTATTTTAATGTGGAACCTGATCCGGCATTTGATGCCATCATGCAAAACTGGATGCAGCCCTCCGATATTCTTTTAGGAAAAAATACTTTTCAGATTTTTGAATCTTACTGGCCCACACATGCTGAAGACTGGCCGGGAATTAATGATGTCAATAAATATGTTCTTTCTACCAGTCTGGAGCACTCGGACTGGAAAAATACCCTTTTTCTAAAAAGCATTGATGAGATAATCAATCTTAAAGCATCAGGAGAGGGAGACATTCGTGTATATGGTAGTGCTGCAGTGGTACAGGCGCTTTTCAAATATGAGCTTGTGGACGAACTTCGTCTGCTGACTTTTCCAATTATACTGGGTGTTGGCAAACGCCTGTTTAATCATGAATCAATACCCGCCGCTTTTCAGTTGATAGACCACTTGGCTAGCTCAAATGGTGTTGTGTTTGCGTATTATCAAAGGGCAGGCGCAGTAAAGACCGGAACAATAGGCGAGTGATAAAGCGTACAAGGATGATGGTTATCTGATATTTGAATTCTATTCTGGTTGGATACCTGGTTGAGAATACTGAGAGCTGACCTATTGTGTGCTGCTGAAATTTTTTGGAAATCCAGCTTTCTGGTCGAATTAATTAAGTGCTTTTAGCTCTAAATTTGCAGAAGTTTTCGGCAGAAAGTTGTGAATATTGCTGCATCGTTTAATTACTGTACGTTCGGTTGAGATTTTATTAAAAAACACTTAACAAGACTGAAAAAACTCGTATAATGCACCCCATCAAGACGTCGCGCTCATAGCTCAGCTGGATAGAGCACTTGGCTACGAACTAAGGGGTCGGGAGTTCGAATCTCTCTGAGCGCACCAATCTTGATAAAAATTCTGAAAAAACCGCACAGTGATGCGGTTTTTTTGTGCTTGGAATGCGTGAATTTTTCATATAAAAAACCAATAACTCTCTGCCTCCTTCTTATCTTAATTTCTGCTGCACTTTCAGTGCATAAACGGTATTGCCACCCACTGCAGGTAAAACATCATGATAGGGCATACTGCGCATGGCTCTTAATAAGAACGGTGCCTGATCGTGAATCTTCATACTGCTGGTAATTTGAAATAAGGTACCTTGTGACTGCGGTAATAAGCGCATGCCACCTTTCACAAACTTCAAGTCGCCGCCATTGGCATTGAACTGGTTTTGCAGGGAATCAGGCTGGTAAAAACGCATCTTGAAGTTAAATGGAATCTGAATCACTCCTAAACCGACCGACACCTTATAGTTGGCATCTATATTCTGAGGATTGACCGGCTTAAGTTCGACCTTCTTGATCTGCCGGGGAAAAAGCTGCTGGGTTGCTTCAGCTGCTAACCACGGCCGCAATTTTTCGACCGGATGCGCAAAATATTGATAGGTGCTACTAAATCTTAAATTTTCTGAGACTTTTCCTTCTTTGACCAGATAGTTCGGCAAAATGAAACTGACCGGTTGCCCAGACTTCTGGCTGATCTGGGCAATTTTTTGTAGCTGTTGAGGGTTGAATCTCAGTTGCGGAATCGGAGTTGCTAGTGCTGCTGTATGCTCGGTTTTAAAGCGTTGTTGTAGTGCTTCCAGCAGAAATGCATTGGTACTCGGCGGAATGCCGAGTTTGGCTTCAGGCAGCGCATTCAGGATTTTACTGAATAAAAAGCCTTTGGGCTGGTTCAGGTCGCCCCATTGGGTGACAGTCACCAGCGTTCTATGCGAACCCAGTGCAAACCATTCCAGTTTTCCTGCACCATAGGGAATTGGCGCATCGATAATTAAGGTGCTGATGCTGTTATCACCCAGATGATGCTGCATTACTACAGTTTCTTTAAAGTTTAACACCGGAATCGGGGTTGGGATATGAACCTGATATTTAACCTGCTGAATCGAACCCTGCTGCTCCAGCACTTTGGCTGACTTTAATGTCGGAAACAGACCCACATAATTCGGATAATGTTGCAGCAATTTTTCGACCTGAGCTTCAGCTACCGGCAATACCACAGCCGCACTATAAAACTGTGCCTTGCTGGGTGCATTGCTGTTTAAGGGCGGAAGCTGGGTTTTAGATGAGGGATGCGCATAAATCAGAATCCGCTCGCCGGTTAACTCTGCCAGCTGGTGAGCATTTCCCTGATAGGCACTCAGACTGCTCGGCAGTTCGGCATTCCAGGGAATAATCTTGGCCAGTGCTGTGGTAGAGGTTCCTAAAAGAACACTGATGACTATGCATTGCTTTAATCCGTTCATTCAGCAACCTGTTACATATTTTTTGTTTTAATTGCTATTTATTTAAAACCAAAAGCACGAAATTCCAAAGCAAAGTTATGTAATTGATGTGACAGGCCATAAGCGCTGTGTATATTTTGGTATAGTATTGGGCAAGATTTTATTTTTTGATGTGATGCTATGACTGAGTCAGCACCGACTTTATCGACCCGTTATTTTCTGACTTTAGAAGAATCTCAGGATGGTTTTGCCCTGGCAACGTTTGGTAAAAAACAGATTTCACGTTTTCTGACACCTCTGGTCAGTATCGGGATTATCATCTGGGGTTTTTCGATGGGCTTTGATGGCGTCGGACGTTATTACGTGGCTTTGGGAGCATTCTTCCTGATCCTGCAAGGCATCATGCGTTACTGGTTCCTGCCGATGATGTTTAAGCGCCAGTTTATTAAATATCAGTTTGGTAAAAGCGAACAGGGTGTTGATCTGTATCAGGACTATGCGGAAATTTTTACCAATGATCGTAGCAAGCTGGTGCCATATAGCGAAGTGCAGAATTTTGCTGTCGGTAAACTCACTTATATGCTGGAATTAAAAAACCGTACCGTGGTTATTGTGCCGAAGCGTGCATTTAAGGATAGCACTGAACAGAGCATGTTTGAGCATACATTTAAAAAATAATTCAGATATCTACCAAAGGGAAGTTTTGATCATGAGCACACGTCCGTCCAAAATTGTTTGTGTGGGTCGCAGTTATGCCGATCATGCCAAGGAACTCGGTAATGCGATCCCTGATCGGCCGGTATTATTCATCAAACCACCGAGTGCCTTAACTTCGCTTGAAGCAGGCATTGAATGGAATCCTGAATGGGGTAACTGCCATTATGAATGCGAGTTGAGTTTGCGTATTGACCGGACCTTGAGCAAGGAAAATGATCCTGAAAAAGCCCTGCAGGCAGTAGGTGCTGTGACTTTAGGTCTGGACTTAACGTTGCGTGATTTACAAGATGATCATAAGAAAAAAGGTCAGCCTTGGGAACGTGCCAAAGCCTTTGATGGTTCCTGCCTGTTGTCGGACTGGGTACCTGTAGCGGATGTGGTTACTGACTGGAAAGATGTGCACTACACACTTGAAATTAATAATGAGCTGCGTCAAAAAGGCGATACCGCTTTACTGATTTTTGATATTGCGACTCTGCTGGCTGAGATTAGTCAGGTCTTTACTTTAGAAGAGGGCGATGTGGTAATGACCGGTACACCGGCAGGCGTTGCGGCATTACATTCCGGTGACCAGCTCAAAATGACTCTTAAAGGTAAGTCTCAGGATTATATCTGGACGACTTTTGTTAAATAATCCCGGTATTTTATATTGTTCAAGCTGTAGGGCTGCAAATGCAGTCCTTTTTATCGCCTCGTCATTCAGGCGGTGGCTGAGAATTGTGGTGGTTGGTGGGGAAGCCTGCTTATAAATCCATCGACGTAAATAGAAAAAATCCTCTCGAGCGAGAGGATTTTTTCTATTTACGTCGGAACAATTCGGATAGCGGGAAACTGAGTTTTTCTTCCAGATACTGATCTGCTTCCTGTAACTTGGGTGAGAAATTTTGCATCCAGATATCATCAGGCTGGGTATTGATAAGATGGTTTTTGCGTGGCAGTGGATAGGGCAGTTGCGAATAAAAATTCCAGAAGCTCACCTGATCCAGGTCGCGGACCAGCACATATTCATTCTCATCGGTACGTTTGATCAGATTCTGTTTTTCGAACATTTCGACATAGCTTGGCCAGCGACCAATTTCATCTCTGCCCAGCACTTCGAGCGCTTGCGCTTCACTGATGCTTTCACCCGTTTTTTGCTTTTTATAAAAGAGCTCTAATAAATCCAGTAGCATGACGATCGGATGGCGTTTGTTGTCCTGACCGGATTCAAAAGCGGTCAGGGCATAACTGATCTCAACTCCCAATAATACAATAATCCATGACAGATAAATCCAGAGCAGGAAAATTGGCACAGCGGCAAAGGCACCATAGACGATTTCATAACTGGTAAAGTTTGTCATGATCCAGCCAAATAGGTTTTTCAGCAGTTCAAATACTACTGCACTAAACAGGCCTGCAATAAAGGCAGATTTAATCGGCACACTACGATTCGGAATGGTCCAGTTCAGAATGAAAAAACCGAGTACAGTCAAAGAAAAGGAAATCGCCCAGAGAACAAAAGCGCCATCTAGTTCATAACCAGAAAAATTGTTGCTGAGAATGCTCAGGGACGCTACAGTCGAGGAAATCACAAATGCACTGCCCAGTAAAATTGGTCCCAGCGAAATGATGGTCCAGTAACGCATAAATCCTATAATCCCGCCTCGCGTTTCAGTTACACGCCAAATGCGGTTAAATGCCGTTTCGATACTGCTCAGCATCAAGACTGTGGTCACAAACAGGAACAAAATACCGATGATGGTTAAATTGCTGGATTTGTCGGTAAAGGCATTCAGGGCTTTATCAAATGCAATGGTAGTTTTAGGTAAAAAGTTACTGTAAATCAGTTGTTGCAATTGCTGCCGCGCAGGTTCCAGTGCTTTAATTGAAGAAATAATTACCAGAAAAACTGTCAGCATCGGCACCACCGCAAACAGGGTGGTATAAGTCAATGAACCTGCCTGTTCGCGACATCGGTCTGCTTCAAAACGTCGTAATACAAATAAAACAAATTGAAACCAGTGTTTTTCATAGAAAGGTAATTTCTTTAAATACTTATCAATCATCTGCATCCAATCTCAATTTTTTTAATCATCATGAATTTTCATCATCAGCTTAACCAAAAAACTTGCAAAGTATCGTATAGTTTTATTTTTTTTAGTAATGAATAAGAACCATGATGCAACCTTATGTCCTTGTTTTATATTACAGCAAATATGGCTCAACCAAAGAAATGGCGCATTTGATTGCCAATGGAATTGAAGCGGCAGGCGTGGCAGTAAAAATCAGGACGGTTCCCAATATATCCAGCATGGTAAAAGTCGCGGAACCAAGCATTCCGGAAGAAGGAGACATTTACTGCACTCTGGATGATCTTGCGCAATGTGCCGGTCTGGCACTGGGTTCACCGACCCGTTTTGGCAATATGGCTTCTGAAATGAAGTATTTTTGGGATCAGACCACAAGTCTATGGCTGAATGGCGCTTTGCATGGTAAGCCTGCTTGCGTGTTTACGGCGTCAGGTTCCATGCATGGCGGACAGGAAAGTACTTTACTAAGCATGCTGCCGCCGTTGTTTCATCACGGCATGATGATCATGGGACTTAGCAATGCAACATCGGCACTATCGAATACCAAAACTGGCGGTACACCTTATGGTGCCAGTCATGTCAGCGGCCCAAGGCATGATCAGGGCTTAAGTCAGGATGAAAAAATTCTGTGTGAAGTACAGGGTAAGCGTCTGGGTGAGGTTGTACTGAAACTCAATCAAGGCTGATCAAGCTATCGCAGGAAATGAAGTACTCACTTCATTTCCTCAATTATATTAAGCTTCTTTTTGATCTTTTTGATCTTTTTGATCTTTTTGATCTTTTTGATCTTTTTGATCTTTTTGATCTTTTTGATCTTTTTGATCTTTTTGGCTAAATCTGTATTTGCATTTCAGACATTGGTAATCCTGAAACACATTGCGGTCAACAGAAATTCCAGCTTTTTTCCCCAGAAAATTACCAATTACTCCTCCGGTAATGCCCACACTGATCGCACCTACGAAAGTACCCACCGTTCCACCCACAATTACGCCTAAAGGTCCGGCTACAGTACCAATTGCAGCGCCAATGGAAGCACCCGAAGCAGCGCCACCTACTGTTCCTGCAGTTGCGCCGGCTGAACTCATGAGGATGCCGCCAATTTTCTTTAAATTCTGTTCATGATTGCGTTGTTCAATGTTTGTTGAGCCACATTTAGGACATTGCATAGGTTTGTTCCATCAACAATTGATATTTGCTTTGCTTAAGCTCATAGATGATTTGAAATTATCTTCGCCCAAACAGTTATTCGGGACATACAGTGTTTAGTATGGCTTTTTGACATCTATTATGGGAAAGGCTTCTACCTGACTGATTCTAGTTGAATTAAAGCTAAAACATTGTATTTCAGCTGTAAATAATTTCGCTCTAATCCTTTTGGGCACACACGCTATGTGATTTGAAGCCATAAAAACTACTAGATAGTCTGATCTGCTGCTCTTTATTACTTCTATATACAGAATTACCTGAGTATTGCCAAAGACGGGTGGCTTTGAAGCCTGTTGAGGGGAAGGAAATTCGAGAGAAGAAAGAAGATATCTTCGGTTTAAGGGATTGCCTCTAAAAGGTGCAGTTATTGAGAGCTTTCCTTATAAATAATCCAAAGTGTGATCTATTAATCGTATATTAAATAATAGATGAAATATGTCACAATTATTTAGAATCTCTAATAAAATCAAAATTTATGGTATTTAAAGTAATTTTAAAATATTAATTTCGGAATTTATAAGAGGATTTCTTTATTATTTTTAAGATAAAAAAAATATTATTTAAGTAAAGTTTTTTAAATAAATTCGATATGTAAAAATTGTTTTTATAATGTTTTCTTACAAATCACAAACTGGATACAAAATTATAATTTTTAAATAAAAACAAATGGATAAATCGTAATAATAAGTAAAAAAAAGATAGAAATAGATAAAGGGTATATTTTAAATTTTTATGTGATTTAATATTTTGTCAGATAAATTAGATATTACTAAATTAAAAAATGAATAAGCATCTTGGGTCAGAGGATATTAATATGGTGCGAATACTATTGATCAATATGGGTTTAATTTGTTTATGTTTTATAAACAATGCATATGCAACCTCTGATGAGTGGAGTCAGCGTTGGAAACCCTCAAGTAGCCGTTCCGCTGAAAACCTGGTCCAAGCAAACCTGATTGAGCTTAAGGAGTCAGATTATTATTCCGGATTAGGCAAAACCACGATCTACAGTACCTCTACAAGTTCTATCGGTACGGTCAATACCCCAACCAACAACATTAATGTCGATGGTTCCGGCAACACGGTAGACATCAAAAGTGAACTGTTGAATGAAGCCCCGGTCAGTTCAAATACCAGTCAAAATCAGCCGAAATGTCCTAATTTAAGTAATCAGAAGGGGGAGTCATCATGCTGAGTTCTCCCTTAAGCAGGAAAATGATATGCGGGGTGAGTGTTACAGTTCTTTTCAGCTCTTTGCTTACAGGCTGTACGGGCTTGGCGCCTTCCAATAAAAAGCCTGTCAAACTGGTACAAGGTCCACCGATTACCGATATTTTCACCCCTTTTGATATGGCCTTGTCCTGCCTGAAAGGGCAATTACGTAGTGATGTCAGTTTTTCTGTGGGCGCAATTCTCGACCAGACCGGTAAAGATGTAGTTACCAATGGCGGTAGCGGAAAAATGGTGACCCAAGGTGCGGGAGACATGGTGCAGTCCGCTCTATTTCAGGCGGGCGTCAGTTTGATGAACCGGCGGGATCCCCGGATTATTGAAAGTGAGGCCAAATGGGGGATTCGTGACCCCAAGCAGATTCAGGCATCTGATTATTATGTTACCGGCAGTATTAACAGTCTGGATTTTATTCCAGGAGGTGGTTTTGACATGCAGATCGCAGGCGTTGGCCCGAACTATAGTCAAACCCGGATTATGGTTGGTCTGGATTTATCTCTTACCGATACACGCAGCAGTAGGGTCGTGGGCAATGTCTCGCTACAGAAACAGATTGCTGCACAGGATTATGGAATCGGTGCAGGTAGATTTGCCGGACGTACGCTATTAAATATTCAGATCGGAAAGGGAGAGCGGGAGGCTACCAATTTTGCCTTGCGCCAAATGCTGAATCTGGCAACTTTTGAGCTGCTTAGCCAGGTGGTACCGCCAGCAGTATTTGAAAGTTGTCGTGCGCAGATACCGCCTGAGTTCGGTCAATTGAACTTAACCCGCAGTTCTGTCGCTTTGCATAAATACAAGAAAAACCAGCAACAAAAAAATCCGGATTTGAATAGTACGGCTCAAACATCAGTTCCGTCTCAAACGGAATCCTCGAATCAAAAAAATAAATCCACCAATACACCGAGTAAAGATACCAAGGCACCCAAAAACAAAGAGTCTGAAGTGATTCAAAATCCTGAAGCAGAGCCGGAAATGAGCAAAGAGGAACTGATCAAGTATATCGGCAAGATCAAGCGGTCATCTTCAACAGGTAAAGTGAATGACAAAAAAGATAGTCAAGAAAAAGCTGACAAAGAAAAAGACGAGGAGAAGTCATCCAGCTTATGGGATGTCAATCCAGAAGTTGTAGAAAATTACTGGTCCAGCTCTCAACGGGATTAACTGGCCAGTAACGACGGGCTCGCTCCCTTAATTAAAAAAGTACCGGGCGAGAGGTACTTTAAAACAAAAGTAGGAAGAATAACGATGAATAACACGATCAAAACACTAGCTTTATCCGTCACGTTACTATCTGGCGCAAGTATGGCCTATGCAGCTGACGGTGATACAAATGTAGAGGTAAATAGTGGTTTACAGGCTACTTTGGACTCTATTTCCCAACAAGTAGAAAATGGCTCTGCGCTGAACCTGGCAGTGAATACTGCGGATGTTGATGCCAGTGTCACTTTAGATGCAACAGCGACTGCTACAAGAGAGGTTGCAGACGCGGTTGGTTCAATTGAGGGTAGTATTGAAACTACTGCGATGGGTGCTGCCAATACTGGTAGTATCAGTATCGAACAAGGTAACTTCAACAAGGTTGTATCAAACGTATCAGATGAAACGTCTAACTATGACTTCAGCGAAGCAACCAGTGCAATGAATAATTCTGAAACTCTAGAGGAGCTAACAGAAGTTGCTGATACTTCAGACGTCTCAGAAACTGTAAGTTCTTCACTAAGCACCAACTATAGTGAAGAAATTAACCAGACTTTAAGCAATTATAGTGTGGCGAACATTGCCTATAATGCAGGCGCTGTTAACGCATCTGTAGATGTGCTTACAGGCGGAACAGAATCCTCTATCAACAATAGCATCAAAACGACTGCTATGGGTGCTGTGAACACCGGCAGTATCACTGTGACTGTGAAATAATTCCAATTTCACCTAGAACACGGGGGTCTAACTATTGGCAGATAGTTAGGCCTCTTTATTCTTATTCTATAATAACACTAAAATAAATTGTTGTTTATTCGTCGGATGGGAAAATTAATCTGTTCTAGGACAGCTTAATCCCTAGGCTAAGTTAAGCATGATCCGGTTCTTGGATCAGAAAACTGGAGCTAGCTTGTTCAAGCTGGATATAGTGAAATGATGACCCAAATTTATAAAGTAGCAAACAAGTGCAAAGAGCACATATAAAAAAAGAGCGCCTAAGCGCCCTTTCAGAAATTTACTGGCAAAACTTAGTCACGAACAAATTCAACTGTACCATTGGCTAAAGATTTCACGCGTGCGAGTGATTCGACACGGTAGCCTTTTTCAAGCAGCAGCTCACGACCTGGCTGGAATGATTTTTCAATCACGATACCAATACCGACCACTTCTGCATTTGCCTGATGAATCAGATCAGCCAATCCAAGTGCTGCCTGGCCATTAGCCAAGAAGTCATCGATTACTAAAACTTTATCAGTAGAGCTGATGTGTTTATTTGAAATCGCAATGGTGCTTTCAGTCTGTTTGGTAAATGAAAAGACTTTCGAGCGGTATAAATCATCTTTCAGGGTAAGAGACTGGTATTTACGTGCAAAGATTACAGGTACACCAAGTTCTAAACCTGCCATTACTGCAGGTGCAATACCTGATGCTTCAATCGTAATAATTTTGGTGATACCAGCATCCTTAAACAGACGGGCAAATTCCTGACCAATCTGCTGCATCATGACTGGGTCGATCTGATGGTTTAAGAAAGAATCTACTTTCAAAACTTCTTCAGAAAGAACGATGCCTTCGGCCAAGATTTTCTGTTCTAGTGCATGCACGGGAGAATCCTCAAGAGCAGGTGCTTTTTAAAGCAAAAGCGTATTGTAAAAAGCACCCGGAAAAAATCAAGCGAAATTCACCAAAAAATCTTAGTTGCTTGCACCTTTATAATCAGTTAACAGCAAACCATAAGAGGTTTTCTTGTCTACATGCGAAACTTTCACTGGAAGATAATCAAGTTTTGGTGCCAGCCAGAAAATGGTTTCACGACCTGGTTTGCTATGTTTCATCACCACTTTAATGGTATTGAAAGAACCATATTTGGTATTGACCGTCTCTGAACCCTGTTTTACGAACTTACGGCCTTCAACTTCTTTGGCATCGGCAATATAGTAATTGGCTTTCAGACCTGAGTTTTTCAGATCTTCACGAATCTGCAGTTCTGCATTCAGTTCATCCAGAACATCTGGTCTCCAGGCAAAAGAGCGCTTTTCGTCATCTTTTCTGGTACTGATAGTTTTGCTGGAAGGATTAAAATTAATACTCATGGTGTTGTTGTGCACCAGAATCTTACTGCTGCGACTGAAACTGCTAGAACCGATCTTGCCATTATTGAAGGTAAAACGGCTGGTTTCGGTTGCCGAGGCTACACCACCTGCTTTTGCTGCAAAAACATAAGTCCAGTTATTGCCAGATTTACTTAAAGTCCGTGTTGCAGAACCCATATTCTTGCCGTTATAGCTGAATTGATAACTGGCCTGGAAAGGAGTCATGGCAAAAGCCTGGCTAGAAATACCAGTGAACAGTATTGCACTGCCCAGACCCGTGGTCATCACTAAAGTTTTGAATACAGTCTTCGCCATCAGTTATTTTCCTATATTGGTTCAACGGGCAAAACATATTACTTCTTGCATCTTTATTATTTCGGTAAAAGATGGAAATTGGATGGATGTATCTGCCAAAAATGTATATTTCATGTAGTTTTATGGAACTTTTGTTCAAAAACTAGAGATGGCACGATTTAAGAGGAATCTTTCTGTTTGATTGGTGTGATCCGGTTGTCGTCCATTTCATTTTCATCCCAGTGCTCTTGCTGGTCTTGAGAGAGTTTTCTAAACAGGGCTGCAAGATTGACATTGCCAATCACCACCAGTTCAGCTTCACGAAGCACAGCGTGATTGACATGGACTTTGCCCAAGGTATCAATGACAGAGCGGCTTTTGCCTAACCAGCGATTCAAATCCAGATAAAGCAGGTCATCGATAACTTTAATCACGCCCAGTTTTTCCAGGATCATGCCTAAGGGGTCTTTATTTAGGACACGTTGATAAAAGAACAGGCCAAAACGCACGCCCAGTTTATACAGTACATTTGGATATTTAGCTTCAATCAGCTGGGTATCACTAATCTGCTCGAACACGATTAACTGTGTGGTTTTATTCAGCTCCATCTGTACCAGTTTCAAATCAACCGATAAAGTAACAATCAGGCCTTTATAATCCAGTGTTGCATACAAACGTAACCAGTCATCATGCAAATCCGCATGTAAGTCTTTCAAGGCATCGACATTATCTGTCACAAAACGCTGAAAAGTTGCATTCAGGAAGACTTGCGATAAGGGGAATTCACGCTCATCTTCAATAAATCCTTCCGCCCTCTGGTACACTTGGCGGATTCGGTTGGAAATATTCGCAATTAGCGTTTGCATATTGAAGCGTCCTGGCAACTTTATTTTTAACACGGAATGTATCTTGTCGAATTGTATGAAAAATACAAGTATTCATGCTTGAAGTTTAGCAAAATAAATAGCACCATTTTTATAGTTTTAGTTATGTAACGTTGAAGATTTGATGGATTTGGCATTTTAAAAAGATAAATGTCCAATCTGTTTCTTTTTGGTCTTTAAAATACTTTTTTGGGGAACTGAACTCAGCACTGAGTTTGGCTAAATGTGAAAAAACGATGATACTCATGCCTCTGGTCAGAACTTGGTGGAAAGATCGAGTGTTCAGCAGTGCGGTGCTTGCCGCAGCCATGCTGCATTTGATCGTGCTGACACTGGAATTTGGTATGCCGCAAGATCTGGATACCAGCACCAAGGAAATCGCGGTCAGCTTGCGTCAGACTGATCAAAAAATTGAACATGCCGATTTTCTGGCCCAGACAGACCAGCAGGGTTCCGGTCAGTTTAGAGAGGCGCATCGCATGTCGAGTGATATGCCATCGCCATTCATGGAACAGCAGGCAGGCGAAGAGCTGCAAAAAAGTCTGGATATGCTGCAACAGCAACAACAGCTCAGTTTTGAAGAAAAAGTCCTGATGACCACTTTGAGCTGGCAAAAGCAGGCGGAGGAAAATCAGCGTAAAAAAATGCAGGAGCAATTACAAAGCCAGTTTCAGGCCAAAGCGGCCATGGTCGCCAGTCTGGAAGCGCAATATTTACAGCGTCAACAAAATTTCAGTCGTCAGCAAAAAATTAAAACTGTAGATGGGATTCAGGCCAAGCAGGATGTTTCGGCCGCCTATCTGGAAAAGTTCCGCGAGAAAGTGGAATTCTATGGGAACCGTTATTATCCGGAAGCCGCCAAACAACAGAATCTGGCAGGGGAAGTGCGGCTGATGGTAATCCTGAACCAGAATGGCGGAATTCGTGCCATTCGGCTGATTGACAGTTCGGGACATGCCATGCTGGACGAAGCAGCCAAAGCTTCCGTGCGTAAGGCAGCCCCATTTGGTGCTTTCGACAGTAAAATGAAAGAAATTTCCGAACTACGGGTGATTCGTACCTGGCGTTTTGACCCGGCAGAAGCGGAGTTTGAAGTGCGTTAAAGTTGATATTTACCAAGACCTCTCCCTAACCCACTCCTAATAAGGAGAGGGAGCTATATCTATAATGTTCAACAATCATAGGATTCTGATGAATATTCTCCCTCCATGTGGGAGGGAGTTAGAGGGAGGGCAACTTTAAATAAAAAAAAGCGAGCCTTGGCCCGCTTTTTTTATGAAGAAATTTTAGTTTTGTTCCAGATAAGGATTTTCAAAACCCAGCTTGGCCAAAATCTCGATTTCAATGCCTTCCATTTCTTCGGCATCTTCATCCGAGGTTTCATGGTCATATCCCATTAAATGCAAGGTGCCATGAACCAGCATATGGGTGAAATGCGTCAAGGGTACTTTTTGCTGTTCCAGCGCTTCCGCCAGTACTACAGGAATACAGATCACCAGATCGCCGATTGGAAATGCATCCAGAAACTGCGCCATTTCATCTGGAAGTTCACTCGGGAAAGACAGGACATTGGTCGGTTTGTCCTTGCCTCGATATTCCAGATTTAGTTTATGACTTTCGTCATTATCAACACAGGCAATTCCGATTTCGCAATTACTCTGAGTGCCGATATGACGTAAAGTGGTTTCTACAACTTTTTTAATATAGGCCCGCTTCAGTACCAGTTCAGGCGACTGAAAGTCCTGTTGCAAGGAAAGACTAAGTTTCAACACAAATCCTTAATTTTAAAGCTTAATGCTGTGCGTCTGCCGCAGCATCATTTTCAGCGATCAAGGCATCCTGACGTGCTTTTCGTTCGGCACGTGCTTCAGCACTTAAGCGCTGCTGTTCACTGTCCCAGCCTTCGTAGGCTTCGACAATTTTCTGTACCAGCTGATGACGTACCACATCACGCGAATGGAAGCGGGTGATATGAATTTCAGGAATTTTATCAATCACACGCAAGGCATGTGAAAGTCCCGATTGCTGACCACGTGGTAAATCCACCTGAGTTACGTCACCGGTAATCACGGCACGTGAACCAAAACCTAAACGGGTCAGGAACATTTTCATCTGTTCTGGGGTGGTGTTCTGCGCTTCATCCAGAATCACGAAAGAATGATTTAGAGTACGGCCACGCATATAGGCAAGGGGGGCCACTTCAATTACCTGACGTTCGATCAGCTTGGCCACTTTTTCAAAGCCAAGCATTTCATACAGCGCATCATACAATGGACGTAAATAAGGATCGATTTTCTGGGTTAAGTCCCCCGGCAAGAAACCAAGTTTTTCACCAGCTTCAACCGCAGGACGAACCAGCAAGATACGCTGGATTTCATTACGCTCCAGCATGTCCACGGCAGCCGCAACGGCGAGATAGGTTTTACCTGTACCGGCAGGGCCAATACCAAAAGAAATATCACTTTGCAGAATGCGCTGTACATAACGTTTCTGGTTGGCACCACGCGGATTGATCCGGCCTTTACGGGTTTGCAGCCAGACATTGTCCAGTCCCGTATGTTCCTGGTCATCCAGATCTTGCTGAAGCTCGCGATCAGTCTGACTGCCCTGAATCATCAAATGTAAAGTATCTGCACTAATTGGCTGAATATGTTCAGATTCCTCATGAAGACGCTGCAAGAGCATTTCAGCTCTCTCAACGGCATCGATTTCACCATCAACAATAAAACTCTCTCCACGATGAGAGATTTTAACGTCTAAACGTTGTTCAATTTGCTTCAAGTGACCGTTATAGGCGCCTAACATGGCTTGTATACGGTCCATTGAAATACCCGGAAAAGCTACTGTACGTCGGATCGCTGCAGTCAAGAGTGTTCCTTATGAAGTGTGCGTTATATGCTCTACATTACGCCACGTCAGGCTCAAGATTCAAGAGCTCACCATAAACTAAATTCAAAGTTTTAATTTCGGTAATTTCGATCTCGGCAAAGCGGCCGACCCACGTAGCATCACCAATAAAGTTAACATAACGGGTATTGTCTGCCGTACCGACCAGAATATTCGGATCTTTATCAGAAACTTTTTCGATGAGGACCCGCTGAATGGTCCCGAGCATGGCATCCGTCTTGTCAATGCTTGAACGCTTAATCCATTGCTGAACCTTGGCCAGACGTTCTTTTTTGATATTTTCAGATATTGTATCTTCGAGTTCTGCTGCCGGTGTGCCTGGACGTTTTGAATAGATAAAACTATAAGAATGGTCGAAATCCAGATCCTGAATAAACTGATAAGTCTCTTCAAAGTTTTCATCAGTTTCACCCGGAAAACCAATGATAAAGTCTGAAGATAAATGCATATCTGGGCGAACTGCACGTAACTTTTTAATCTTCTCGATATAGACATCAATCGTATGGTTGCGCTTCATCGCCAGAAGGACATCATTGGAACCGCTTTGTACCGGCAGATGCAGATGTGAAACCATTTGTGGCAGGTCACGATAGCACTGGATCAGGTCGTCATTAAATTCGAGGGGATGTGAGGTGGTATAGCGAATACGGCCAATACCCGGAATGTCTGCAACCAAACGCAGTAAATCGGCAAAAGTACAGATATTGCCTTCGAAGGTTTCACCCCGGTAGCCATTTACGTTCTGACCCAAAAGCGAAATTTCACGCACGCCTTTTTCTGCCAGACCTGCAATTTCAGCCAGGACATCATCCAGTGGACGGGACACTTCTTCACCACGCGTATACGGTACAACGCAGAAAGAACAGTATTTGGAACAGCCTTCCATGATCGAGACAAAAGCTTTATAGCCTTCAACACGCGGTTCTGGCAGAAAGTCGAATTTCTCGATATCGGGGAAGGAAATATCCACCAGTTTGATTTTTTCTTTTTTAGGCTTTTCAATCTGCTCAAAATGCTGGTCCAGCATTTGTGGTAAACGGTGCAGCGTTTGTGGACCAAAAATCATATCTACATAATTGGCACGTTTCTGGATGTTGTCGCCTTCCTGAGATGCCACACAGCCACCGACACCAATAATCAGGTCAGGATTTTTATCCTTTAGTTTGCGCCAGCGGCCCAGCTCGGAGAAGACTTTTTCCTGTGCCTTTTCACGGATCGAGCAGGTATTCATCAGCAGAATATCTGCTTCTTTAGGATCAGTGGTCAGCACATAGCCATGAGAATCGCCTAACAGGTCTGCCATACGGTGACTGTCGTACTCATTCATCTGACACCCTTGCGTTTCAATGTACAGTTTCTTGACTGAAGCATCGTTGGCTGGGGTGTGCGCTGGCTGGGTAACAGTGTTTTCTGAGGCAGCTGGGGCACCATTCGGAATGAAGGTTTGAACCGTCATGTAGGCTCCTACAAGGTAATACGTTGAAAGAGTGAACGAACAGCCTGAGTGAAGCATCAAACAGGTGAATAAAAATTCAATTCACGGACTAAAATCTTGGAAAGGCGCATATTTTAGCAGGAAAGTCGCTTAAACTTATAGACTAAATTAACTGGGGAAAAATATTGATTTATGGACAAAAATTGTCTGTACATTAATATTGCTGAATCATAAGGTTACATAACTGAACAATAGAGTTGGTTATAATATTCCAACTACCTCTTATGATATGCAACACAGGCTAGGCACAAAATCGATGATAGATAGAAGGCAAAGGGATGTTGAAACACACTAAAACTATGAATAAATACTATAAATTAATTACTTTAAGTGTGGCGTGTATCTGTTCAGCAAGTACACAGGCAGCAGAAGAACAATTTAATGATGCTTTGCGTGCAGCCAATGCAGGCAATACTGAACTGTTACAGCAATACCGTCTATCCATGCAGAATGACGTCTTGGGCTATTATCCGGAATACTGGATTTTAAACCAGAATCTTGCCATGCAGCCTGTTAGCCAGATCATCAGTTTTGTACAACGTTATCCTCAATCTGCCATGGCCGAAAAGCTGGCAGCGGATTATGTCGAAGAAAAAGTAAAAATGGCAGACTTTGGCAATGCTCAGCCGGTATTGCCTTATGTGACCAATGCGGACCCTGCCGAAGCCTGTGCAGTGGCACAAGTACGTGCCAAAAGTGGCGATCAGCTGGTTTATGCCGAGTTTAAAGATGTCTGGCTAACCACCAACAGTCAGCCAGAGTCTTGTACCGGTTTGGGCCGGATGATGCTTTTCAGCCCACTGATGACCACAGAGGACCGCCAGCAGCGACTATGGGTTCAACTGCGTGCCGGACAGTCAGGGCAGGCGATTGCAACTGCACAAGGCATTGGTTTGAATCTGTCACTGGCTCAACTGAATTCGATTCAGGCCAATCCCACCAATTATTTATGGTCTGCGCCTAAAAGTACTGCAGCAGAGCATGCCTATCTGATTTATGCGCTGGGACGTCTGGCAGACAGTGATTTGGACTCGGCCTTGTCGATTGTAAAGCGGACTGCGGAAGGTACCCCCATACAGGTACAACGTGCCTTATACCGAACTGTAGGTTACATCGGTGGCACCACAGTCATGAAAAACAACTTCAATCGTGAAGTGTTGAATGCCTTTGATGCCAGCTATGGTCTGCCATTTAGTCCGGAAGAGGCCGAAATTTATGCACGTCAGGCAATTCGTTTTGGTGCCTGGGAAAGCCTGATTCGTGCCATAGACAATATGAGCGTCAACCAGAAGGAGGAGGACCGCTGGCAATACTGGCTGGCACGTGCCAGCGAACAGCGCTCGGATCGTGCATCAAAACAGGCAGCAGAAAGTATTTATCGCAAATTGGCAACGGGGGATGACTATCATAACCTTCTGGCACGCGACAGGCTGGGGCAGGTGACTGCAAGTACACCAAATCCGGTACAGCCTTCCAATCAGGCTATGCAGCGCTTGAATCAGGATATTCATTTCCGCCGTGCTTTCACCTTACGTAATATCAGTGCACCGGATAACTACATTAACCGTGAATGGAACTGGGCAGTGCGCCAGGCTTATCTGAAAAAAGACGATGATCTATTGCTGGCCGCCGCAAAACGTGCCATGGATATGGGCTGGTATGATCGGGCCATTTATGCTGCCGACCGCACCCTGAGCAAACATAACTACAATTATCGTTATCCAATGCCGCATCAGAACTACGTGGTCAGTCATAGCCGCAATGCCGGTATAGATCCGGCTTGGGCCTATGGCTTGATGCGTCAGGAAAGCCGTTTTAATACGACGGCACGTTCGCATGTGGGCGCGGGTGGTCTGATGCAGATTATGCCAGATACAGCCAAGCTCGTAGCGCGTCAAATGGGTGAAGCCTATAATCCGGCAGCACTCACCGATATGAATACCAATGTTCGTTACGGTACTTTCTATTTATCTACGATCCAGCGTCAGCTCAGTGATAATCCGGTTCTGGCAACCGCAGGCTATAATGCCGGTCCAAACCGTGCTCGCCGTTGGCAGCCCGAGTTTCAGGGAATGCCCGCAGATCAATATACGGAAAGTATTCCTTTACTCGAAACCCGAGATTATGTGAAACATGTTATGACCAATGCCACGCATTACGGTATTTTGTTAGGACAAGGAGCGCAGTCGGTGAGCAAGCGCATGCAGCTGATTCCATTGCGCAACACACAATAAGATTAAAATTATTGGGGGATAGTGATTTATTCATGAAAATAATGAAGGATCGTCAAGTCTGGACGGGATCGGCTGCGCTTGTGGTTTTGGCTGGCAGCTCGGCAGCATTTGCTGCACCGACAGAATATGTCATGGATGTACAAATGGTTCCGGCTTTCTGTGGTCTGTATCCGGAATATGCTAAGAAACGAAAATGTCTGGAAGGTTATTCGCTGAGTATCTCCGGCTTGTATCCTCAGACCACCTCGCAAAACTGCACAACCCACAGTTCTGCGAAACTTTCACCACTTCAGGCCAAAGTGGTAGCCAGAATTATGCCGGATGACAATACCCGTGCCATTTTATGGCGCAATGTCGGCGGCTGTTTGCCGATGAATGCCAGTCAGTATTTCCGGACAATCATCAATTATGCAGACCGGCTAAAAGTGCCAGAGGAACTGACTGAACAGGAAAATATTACGATTTCTGTGGATACGTTGCGTGCTAAATTCCTGAAAATTAACCCGCAATTACCAAGCAATGCTTTGAGATTTAACTGCCAGCAGGTACAGTCAGCCAGCGTACTCACTTCGCTCAAGGTCTGTTATCGTGCCAACGGCAATTACAAGTCCTGTCCTGCGAACATTATTAATACATGCCCAAAAATTGTCACAATAAAAGGAACATACTGAGCTTTTTTGCCGATTTGATTTATATTTCCTATCAGACTTTAGATGAAATCCTCCCTCTTTTATATGCATCTGCTCACGGATTGGAGTACAATCTTTGCCGTTTATGATTATTAAGATTAGATAGAACAGCTATTTAATCTATTATGACGATCCTCTCAATTGGAGATAATTACATGAAGCAACCTGTTCGCGTTGCCGTTACTGGCGCTGCTGGTCAAATTGGTTACAGCCTATTATTCCGTATCGCTAGCGGTGAAATGCTTGGTAAAGACCAACCAGTTATTCTTCAATTATTAGAAATTCCTGTTGAGAAAGCTCAACAAGCGCTTAAAGGCGTAATGATGGAACTTGACGACTGTGCTTTCCCGCTATTGGCAGGCATGATCGGTACTGATGATCCTAAAGTTGCATTCAAAGATGCTGATTACGCGCTTCTAGTGGGTTCACGTCCACGTGGTCCAGGCATGGAACGTGCTGATCTTCTTAAAGTAAACGGTGAAATCTTCATCGGTCAAGGCCAGGCACTAAATGAAGTTGCTAGCCGTGACGTTAAAGTTCTTGTTGTAGGTAACCCTGCAAACACGAATGCTTACATCGCAATGAAATCTGCTCCAGATCTTCCAGCGAAAAACTTTACAGCAATGTTACGTCTTGACCACAACCGTGCGTTGACTCAACTTGCTCAGAAAGCTGGCGTTGCAGTTTCTGACATCCAAAACATGACTGTTTGGGGTAACCATTCTCCAACTATGTATGCTGACTACCGTTTTGCTAACGTAAACGGCGAAAGCTTGAAAGACAAAATCAACGATGCGGAATGGAACAAAGACGTATTCCTTCCAACCGTTGGTAAACGTGGTGCTGCGATCATCGAAGCACGTGGTCTGTCTTCTGCTGCTTCTGCTGCAAACGCTGCAATCGATCATATGCGCGATTGGGCTCTTGGTACAAACGGCGAATGGGTAACTATGGGTATTCCTTCTGACGGTTCTTATGGTATCCCTGAAGGCGTAATGTTCGGTTTCCCTGTAACTTGTGAAAATGGCGAGTACAAGATCGTTCAAGGTCTTGAAATCGACGAATTCAGCCGTGAGCGTATCAACTTCACGCTAAATGAGCTTGAAGAAGAACGTGCAGCAATTGCTGACATGGTTAAATAATTTAGTTTTTAACTAAGTTAGAAAAAAGCACTCCATCCGGGGTGCTTTTTTTTGCTCTTACGTTAATGAACAAAAAATAACAAGCTGTGAAGGAGAGACAACTGAGTTTTCGCCATGGGCAATCTAATGTAGAAACAAGATTCAAAATTAAAGAGAAAACGGAGGTTAGTCCGATGTTAGAGCAACGCCCCACCTTCGAACTTTTTTTTGAGCAGCTAGGTCTGGATTCAAGCCCGGAAGCTATGGATGAGTTCATTCGTACGCATCAAATTGGCATGGATGTACCACTGCATAAAGCTCCTTTCTGGAGTAAATCACAGCATGACTTCTTGATCGGTCACTGGAAGAAAGATGATGACTGGGCCATTTTTGTGGATGTATTGAATGAACAATTACACATCGAAGCAGAAGGTTCAGGATCCTGTGATATTCCTGCTCATAAATCAACCTGATTCTAATTTGAACGCGATCATAATTTAACACCACAATGGAGTCTACTCATGCTTATGGAACAACAATTAACTTTGGAATTGCTATTTGAACAGTTGGGCCTGCCTTCTGACGATGCCTCAATTACCGAGTTTACCCAAACTCACCAATTGCCTTCTGAGGTCGCATTACCAGATGCAGAGTTTTGGAGTGAAGGGCAAAGTGCCTTCCTGCGTGAACATTGGCATCAAGATGATGAGTGGATTGTTGTTATTGATAAACTAAATCAGTTATTACACGTGGAAAGTGACAAGCAGAGTGCTTGAGCATGGTTATACAAAAAGACACAACAAACCTAGTCAAATGACTAGGTTTTTTTTGCCCTATCTTATAAATTAGATCTATAAATAATTACAATTTATCTGATATAAGGAGGGCGCGATGCTCACAAAGAACCCACCATCCTTAGAACTTCTGTTTTCTCAGCTTGGTCTTGCCAATAGTCCTGCTGCTATTGAACTGTATATACGCACCCATCAACTGCCGGCGAGTCTCTCTTTACACGATGCGCCGTTTTGGAACAAAGCCCAACGCTCCTTATTGATTAGCCATCTGGTACACGATGATGACTGGGCAATCTGGGTAGATGAGCTGAATCAGCAATTGCACATGGACGCTTATAGACGTCAGCCTGCATGATGACTATTCTCTTGCTTTTTTGTTTTTTCCAATAAGATCATATTGTTTCCATAAAAAAACGCCTCATGTGAGGCGTTTTTTGCAATGCTGCTTAATGCATTTTGCTTTTTAATATTTTGCTAAACCATTCATGCTGACGATAATCGTTAAAAGCAGGATGCTGCTGTAATAATTCCAGTTCAAACTCGGCAGTGGTGGTGTACTTACCTAACCAGTGGCGGGTCAGTGCCGGCTCATTTTTACTGGCACTGGCATAGGCCAGAAAGAAATAAATATCGCCATGCTCATAACGGGCCATCGGTTTTAGAATTTGCTGGGTAATCAGGGCAAAATGCGGCTCTTTGGTCAATTCAAAGAACATCATATAGGCCTTGGCCAGATGCAAAGATAGATTGATATACATGCTCAGCGGCATTTCCTCAAATTCGATCCGGCCTTGTTCCAGCAACACTACGGCTTCTTGCAGAAAATGTCGCTGTTCCTGACGCAATTCACTCAAAGTCACCAGTTGTAAACGAAGATCAGCACGTTCAAGCGTTAATTCTGGCGTATTGCCTTGCAAATACAATTGGTCAGTTTCACCCAGACGTTGAATAATCTGTTTGGTCGTTAATCCCATCAACGCAATCCTCATTTCTCAATAATGGCTATATGAGGCTCAAAATTAAAATTTAAAGCGTCAGGCCGTATTAGAGCAATGCCATATCACTTCTGAGCCAGGCGGTAATGGATAGACGTTGTTGCTTAGAGATCAAGACTTCATGTAATAGGTCGCTCTGGAACAACGCCATCCGGTTCGGCTGGGGCTGGATAATATGCCACTGGCTGTTTTTATCTTGTAGGCGCAGTTCACCTCCCCAGTCTGCCTGCCAATGTTCATGCAGATAATACACACTGGAAATCATCCGGCCATTTTTTCCTTGCGGATTGTCACGGTGCAGGGCATAGAACTCACCCGCGTTATAGCAAGCGAAATGTGCTTCGACATCTTTGATGCCTAAATAAAACGCGCGGTTTAAAACTTGAGAAAATTGTTGAAGAGTCTGGATGTGCAGGTGGGAAATTTGAAATTCAGGTTGTAACCAAAGAATATGATCACTACGGATATTGTTAACGACGCCATTTTGAATGGCTGCATTACGAAATTCGTTTAAGTGGCTTAAGCATTCTTGACTCACTGCATGTTGATATGCGCTAGAGTAAGCATCGTCAACAATACTAAAGCCATGTTGATCTAAATCGTCTAAGATTTGATCAACATTCCAATCCCCTGGGATGATAACAGCTTCCATCTTTTCAATTCTCGACAATAGGGTAAAAAAGGTTCGTTATTTTAGGGTAAGAATCGTGCCTGAACGAAACTATTTTTCATGTTAAAATAGATATTGATATTAGGAATTAATGAAACATGAATTACCGCCACTCTTACCACGCAGGCAACTTTGCCGATGTCATGAAGCACGTTTTATTGCTTCAGTTGTTGACTCGACTGAATGCAAAAGACAAACCTTATCGCTATGTAGATACACATGGTGGTGCAGGTAAATATGATTTGTCGACTGCCGAAGCGCAAAAATCAGGTGAGTTTTTGAACGGTATTCATCGTCTGGTTAAACTCGACGATTCGATCAAGCGTAATGCGCCTGAAGGTGTACAACAATACTTAAAGATTGTTGAAAACATGCGTGAAAACTTTGGTAAGGGTGCTTATCCTGGTTCGCCGTGGTTTGCCCTGGAAGGCATGCGTGAGATAGATAGGGCAACGATTTTCGAAATGCAGCGTGATGTGTTTCAGCAGCTTCGCCATAATATTTTTGACAAGCGTGCAGGTTTACATGAACGTGATGCGTACGAAGGTCTGTTAGCGGTCATTCCACCGAAAGAAAAACGTGGCCTGGTAATGATCGATCCGCCGTATGAGCTGGAGCGTAAAGATTTTCCGCAGTTGGTGGAATTGCTGGTTGCTGCTTATAAGAAATGGCCGACAGGTGTGTTCGCGGTTTGGTATCCAATTAAAGACCGTGCCATGATTGAACGTTTCGAGAAAAAGATGTTCAAGACCGGTATCCGTCGTCAATTGATTTGTGAAGTCTGTGTATGGCCGGATGATACGCCTGTCGGTTTGAATGGTTGTGGTTTACTGGTGATTAACCCACCTTGGAAATTTTCTGAAGATGCTGATGAAGCGCTACAATGGTTATTCCCGCATCTGCGCATGAGTGAAAATGGTGGTCATGCTGCAGTTCGCTGGTTAGTAGGCGAATAATTTTTTAAAGATCAGGTCATAGCTAGGATCGACAAGAATGACAAATATAAGCAAACCGGAACGTGATTCTTCAACTGAAGCGCCTTTTGATGGCATTACCTTTGAGGTGGAAGAAGAGGAACATACTCAGGAAGGGCAAAAAATTAAGCGTCGAGGCATCTATCTATGGCCGAACCTGATTACAACCGCCGCGTTGTTGGCAGGTTTTTACTCGATTATTGCCAGTATGAATGGCAATTTTCAGCAAGCTATTTATGCAATCTTTATTGCAGCATTACTGGATGGTCTAGATGGACGCGTGGCACGTGCTATTGGTGCACAAAGTCCATTCGGTGAGCAGTTTGACTCGCTTTCAGATATGTTGGCTTTTGGTGTGGCACCTGCCATCTTGATGTACAGCTGGGGCTTAAGCGATTTGGGGCGGATCGGTCTGGCAGCCTGTTTTGTTTATACTGCGTGTGCTGCGTTCCGTCTGGCACGTTTTAATGTGCAGATTGGTGTGGTTGATAAACGTTATTTTATTGGTGTCGCAAGTCCTCTGGCTGCCCTTATGATTGTGTCACTGGTCTGGGTTGGTCTGGATTTTCCAGAAATTTTTGATATTCGTGAACCCTCTCTTCAGGTTATCAATGCCGTGGTCATTATTGCGGTGGGGCTGTTGATGATTTCCAATATCAAATACTATTCATTTAAAACTGTAGAGCGTAAACGGGTACCATTTTTTGTGTTACCGATTGCGGTGTTTATCTTTGCAGCGATCACTTATAATATTCCTGTGGGGATTTTAGTAATCTCCATCATCTATGCCCTGTCTGGGTTTATTACTACCTTTATGGCAAAAAGACAGAGCGCCTTATAAAAATATAAAATAAGGAGTTTGAGATGCGGTTTCTTCAAGATTTTTTAGATCGTTCGAAACAGCTAAATCAGACTCCTGCTGTTTCACAGCACAATCTTGCCTATCATGGGCCAAACCAGAAATATAAAATTATTCATCAGGGTCTGATCCTTCCGGATCTGCCGGCACCGCTCCATTATCTGAATTTTCTGAGTATTATCGGACAACCTAATGCACCAATGCTGGCGAATCCGAGTGCTATTCAAACCAATGCACTAGACACAGTGACGGTAATCTGTAGTACCAGTCCGCATATGGCGGGGCACTTGAACCGTTATTCAGTCAAAAAAGATTGCAAATTTCAATATAGTCTTTTTCAGTTTTTAGACCGTGAAAAACTGACTGGTGATTTTCCGCATTTTCGCTTACAGCGTTTTGACTCGGAATTGAGCTTTGATCTCAGTATTCATACGACCAATCTGATTTCGCACTTTACCCAAATGCGCTTTGCTTTGGCCGATCATTGGTCTTTGCTTTGTTATTGTCAGGGCACTTTACATTATAAAGATCAGAAATATCTCATCGAAAGTTTGGGGAGCTTTGAGTTTGCGCGCAGTTTCAATTTTCCCTATCTACCTTTAGCTTTTTTAACTTATCAAATTATTAATCTGAAAGAGGGGCGGCAATTATTGCTGGTCCAAATTCGGGATGGTCTAAACAGTATTATTCAATCCAGGATATATCTGCGTGACCTGAAAAAAATGACCAACCAGATGCTCGACCAGAAAGTCTACTTTAAGGTGCATCGGGTTTATCCAAGTGTCATGACACCAAATGGGCAAAAAATGTATCTGCCACGTGAATTTGAATGGTGTTATGAAGATGACAAGGGCATGAAAATTTGGCTACAAGGACAAAGTCGGGGAGACTTCAAGTTTGGTCTCGCTGCTGGTTATGTAGGAAGCTTTAATTACCAAGTCAGCATTAATGGAGAAACTGAGCATGGGGAAGGGGGCTACTGTGAATATATAGATTGCCGGTCTTTACGTTTTCAAGAACAGAATAAAACTGAAAAACTGCTAGGTAATTTGTCCAATTCTGTCCCCATAATGCTAAAAAAATGAAAAAAGCATGGTTTTTGCAGAAAAAACAAACAGTCATTAGGTTTTTATTGAATTATTTAAAAAATGGGGTTGCAACCCCTCTGAAATGCTGTAGAATGCACATCCATCGGCGGTGATGAAGATTAAAACTTCTGATAAAACAGTGACTTAGTTAAGATTGATTGAGTT
>NZ_LSZI01000018.1:0-128489 GCF_001647535.1 Acinetobacter sp. SFA
TTTGCTACTGCTCATAAACACCTCGTTAATTAGCCATTTTATCTAACTAAAGAGTGTCTACAAAATCGGTGGCTATTCAGATATTCAAACTAATCAAAATAAAATTAAGACATAAAAAAACCCACTCAATCGGAGTGGGTTTTTTCAGAATATGGTGGCTATGACGGGACTTGAACCTGTGACCCCCGCATTATGAGTGCGGTGCTCTAACCAACTGAGCTACATAGCCTTAAACTGTGCGCGCATTATGGGATTTTCTTTAAAGAGCGTCAACCCCATATTGTGCTGTTTGATCAAAATTTGTTGAAGTGAGCCGATAAGCCGGGTTCTGTCGTGAACGATCATTCCTCTAGGCGCACAATCACTCATGCGCTCAAGCGACCTACCCGAATCCAGCATGGGCCATGCCTAATGGATTCCTATTTGGTCTTGCTTCCGGTGGGGTTTACCTCGCCATGAACTGTTACCAGCCATGCGGTGCGCTCTTACCGCACCCTTTCACCCTTACCTCCGATTCCGATTGCTCGAAAACATAATGAAGGCGGTCTTCTCTCTGCTGCACTTGCCGTCGGTTTGCACCGCCCAGGCGTTACCTGGCACCTTGCCCTATGAAGCCCGGACTTTCCTCCCCTGCTTCAATCACGGAGATTTCCACAGCAGCGATCGTCTGGCTCACTTCGAGCGGCATAGTACCAAATATCCAGACTAATTGCTTGATGTTTTTTGAGCAGTCAGTTTTTCATACTTGGCTTGCAGCTGTTCCTGCGTTTCAGCATGATTCGGATCCAGTGGAATACAATCCACCGGACAGAACAGCTGGCACTGCGGTTGATCATGATGTCCGACGCACTCCGTACACAGGTCCGAGTTAATTTCATAGATGACTTCACCCATGAAAATCGCCTCATTCGGGCATACAGGTTCACAGACATCACAGTTAATGCATTCATCGGTGATATATAAAGACACGCTACCAACCTTGTTGAAGTTTACGCTCGAAGGCAGCAACCACGTTTGGTGGTACAAACTTGGTTACATCACCTCTTAATCGAGCAATTTCACGCACTAAAGTGGATGAAATAAAAGAATATTGCTCTGAAGGGGTCAAAAACACTGCTTCAAAGTGGGAGTCCAGCTGCCGGTTCATATTGGCCAGCTGAAATTCATACTCAAAATCAGACACTGCACGCAAACCACGCAATACAGCAGTCGCCTTTTGCTCACGAAAAAAATTGACGAGCAAACCATCAAAACCTACAAATTCAACATTGTCCAAATGACTCAATGACTCTTTCGCCAATGCAACACGTTCTTCCAGACTGAATACCGGATTCTTATGATGACCAATGGCAATCGCCACTACGACTTCATCAAACATTCGCGCTGCGCGTGTTACCAAATCAATATGTCCATTGGTAATTGGATCAAAAGTCCCCGGATAAATCACACGAGTTTTAGACATCCATTTGTACTCTGTTTGTTATGTAGAATCTTATTTTAGCAAAAACTTGTTTTTTTGGTGAATAATCCTCATTAATTTAAAAAACTTCACCTTATTTCTAGTTGCGGTACAATAGCAGCACGTTTGGAAGTATCAGATTATGGCGAAAGCATCTATTGTAGTAAAAAAAAATAATGGCGGTACCATTGCACTGAATAAACGTGCCCGCCACGATTATTTTATTGAAGAGAAATTTGAAGCGGGGCTTTCATTAAAAGGCTGGGAAGTCAAATCAATGCGCGCTGGGCGTATGACCATTGTCGAAAGCTATATTACCTTTAAAAATGGTGAAGCTTTCCTGTTTGGTGCTCAGGTTCAACCTTTGTTAAGCGCCTCGACCCATGTAGTGCCTGAAGCAACCCGTACTCGCAAGCTGTTGCTGAACCGTCGTGAAATTGAAAAATTGCAAGGTGCAATTAATCAAAAAGGTTATTCCTGCGTACCGTTGGCCTGCTACTGGAAAGGCCCGCATGCCAAGCTGGAAATTGCCCTGGTCAAAGGTAAGCAACTCCATGACAAACGTGCTACTGAAAAAGACCGTGACTGGCAACGTGATAAAGCGCGAATTTTCCATAAATAATGGATTAAAAGTTGCATATAAAAAAACCTCCGCATTTGGAGGTTTTTTTTATGATTTTAAGTATGACTATTTAGTCGCGCAAGCGTCAGGGCAATATACTCACCAAACCAGAATGCAGTTTTTAAATCACCTTCAGGCGGGGTCAACTCTACTGGCGCATTATCCGACTGGGTCATTAAACCCAAAAAGCTCGACATCCGGTTCAGATCCGTGACGGCACGTCCTGTCGGCATTAATGGCAAGCCACTCCACAACATGCCATGCTGCATGGCGAACAGGTTGATCTGCTGCAATACTGCCAACTTGTCGCCACTGAGTCCGCCACCATTGGTAAAGGCTGCTGCCAGCTTACCCTGCCAGCTACGTGCCAGCCAGCGCTTGGAAGACTGTTCCATAAACAGCTTCATGGCAGCTGTCAGGCTACCCATATAGGTTGGACAGCCAAAGATAATCGCATCGGCAGCGTCCAGCACCTCCCAGTCTATATGTTCGACATTCATCATATGTACCTGAACACCGGTTTCCCGTGCACCATCGGCAATAAAATTTGCCACTTTAGCCGTGTGTCCATAAGGACTGTGATAAACAATCGCAACAGATTTGGAAGATAGGGACATAACGCTCAAAAGCCAAAAAATTCAGTTAAGTTTAACATTTTCATGTCATAAACACGAATGTCGCCATACGCCCGGTTTTAGCTTCGCGGCGATAAGAGAAATATTCATCCGCCTGACGATAAGAACACTGATCCCCACCCAATACGGTATTTATGCCGTGTTGCTGCAAGATATAACGCGCAATCGCATACAGGTCAGCATAATATTTACCAGCCTGTCCACCGGGCTGAAACGCACTGTCCAGTTCAGGATATTTCTCACAAAAAGCTGCTTTTACTTCAGCACCAATTTCAAAACAAGGTTGACTAATGGCTGCACCGAGCCACGCCCAAGTCGGCGGAGTCTGCATGGCTGCAAGGGTATTTTCGATAATACCTCCTGCGAGTCCCCGCCAGCCGGCATGCAAGTTCGCAACTTCCATACCTTCCGCATTGCCTAATACAACTGGCAAACAGTCTGCAGTCATCATCATCAGAGCATGCTGTTTACGCTGCGTCACCAGACCATCTCCTACCAGTGCCTCAAAAGGCATCTGCTCATTAACCGTATGACAGATGGTGCTATGCGTCTGGGTCATCCAGGTAATTTTATCTACGCCAAAGGCAGCGAAATCCTGCAGTAAAGCCATACGATGCTGTTGTACCCGTTGCGCATCATCCTGCACATGCAAGGCCAGATTAAAACCTGCAAGTTCAGGCTGTGTAGATGGCTGCACTTTCGCATGATAAACACGGGTCTGACCCACATACACACCTGGTGGAAGTCCTGGTACAAATTGCATCTCGATTCCTTGCTTTGACGCGAGCTAAATAAAAAGATTAATAGGCTTTGTTTTCGGTACGCAGCACTTCCACCAGATTGGCAAAGTCTTCCGGCCACGGTGCTTCAAAGGTCATTTCTTCTTTGGTACGCGGATGTTTCAGCCCCAGTTGCACGGCATGTAAAGCCTGACGCTTAAAGCCACGTAAAGTATCATCTAGCAATTGCGATGCGCCTGCAGGCATACGGACACGCGGCATATATACCTGATCACCCACCAGGCCATAGCCGATATAGCTAAAATGCACACGAATCTGATGGGTACGTCCGGTTTCCAGACGTGCCTGAACACGGGTGAAGTGCTGGAACCGCTCTTTAACATTGTAATGGGTTACTGCATCCTTGCCGCCTGGCAGAACTGCCATTTTTACACGATCCACCGGATGGCGTTTGATCGGCTCATCAATGGTGCCGCCAGCAATAATGTTGCCGTAAACCACCAGATCATAGAGACGATACACCGATTTCTTCTCAAGCTGTTTGCTTAAGGCAAACTGTGCTTCCAGATTTTTAGCAACCACCAATAAACCGCTGGTATCTTTATCGATACGATGTACCAGACCTGCTCGCGCCAGCTCAGAAGATTTTGGATAGTGGTGTAATAAAGCATTCACCAAGGTGCCCGAGGTATTGCCGGCACCCGGATGTACCACCATACCGACTGGTTTGTTGATGACGATAATATCTTCGTCTTCATAGATGATATCCAGTGGAATGTCTTCCGGCAGGCTGCGCGTTTGCGCTTCAAGCTCGACATTTAAGGTCAGGATTTCGAAACCATCACTTTTAAATTTAGGCTTGACCGGTTGGCCATTCACCAATAAATTACCTTCTTTGATCCATTGCTTTAATTTTTCTCGGGAAAAATCGCTCCAGACCATCGCTGCAATCTGATCGATCCGTTGCCCGATATAAGTTTCATCCAGTTGAAATTGCAACGATAAACGTGTTGCAGTTGCTTCTGAAGTATGGTTATCTGCATCCTCAGAATCTTCAAGTAAATTGAAATCAGTATCAGGGATATTAGAATTGGAAGATTGTGCTTGACTCATTTGCTCATTCAGACAAAAGTGGTTTAATAGTGCAATTGTAGCTCATTGCCCGTATTAACAGAGGAATTTTTATGTCGCTACCACATTATAAAATGACAATGCTTGCTGTGACATTAGGCATTGCATCGGCAATGGTAGGCTGTAGCAGTAATCCAACAAAAAAAGACGTCGTGGATAAAGGTCCGGAATCTAGCGAACAGGTTTATATTCAAAAAGCACAGAAAGCGCTAGATCGTAATCAATATACCGATGCAGCAAAACAGCTAGAAGCGCTGGAAACTTATTTCCCGACCAGTCAGTACGCTCCACAAGCCCAGCTTGAGCTGTTGTATGTAAAATTCCAGCAAAAAGAATATGAAGCTGCAGTTACACTGGCAGAGCGTTTTATCCGTCTGAACCCGCAACATCCAAATGTCGACTACGCCTACTATGTACGTGGTGTCGCCAACATGGAACAGAACTATAACGGTCTGATGCGTTATACCTCACTGAAACAGTCACACCGTGATGTCAGCTACCTGAAATTGGCTTACCAGAATTTTGTCGATTTCATTCGCCGTTACCCATCTAGCACGTATGCAGTGGATGCAGCACAGCGTATGAAGTTTATCGGTCAGGAACTGGCTGAGCATGAAATGAATGCAGCACGTTTCAATATCAAGCGTAAGGCTTATCTGGCAGCAGTGGAGCGTGGCTTGTGGGTAATTGAACATTATCCACAAACTCCGCAGATTCCGGAAGCCTTGGCAACAGTTGCCTATGGCTATGACAAACTGGGCGATAAAGCCACTTCACAGCAATATATTGAAGTGCTCAAACTGAACTATCCTGGCCTGGTGAATGCCAATGGTACGGTGAACCTGCGTGCAGCACGTAGTGAAGGCAGCTTCTTTAACCGCGCAACCTTGGGTATTTTTGGTAAAGAAGCCAAGACTGTAACGGATCCTTCTACCCAATCTCCAGAATCACTGACAGAAAAACGCAGCCTGACCAATCGTATGACGTTTGGTTTACTCGACCGTCCGAAAAATACAACAACCGAGCAAGCTGAACCGACTGCTGAATAAGCCAACTGTTACAGGTGCATTTTTGCAAAGGGCAAGTTATCATACTTGCCCTTTTGCATTTTCTGAGCAATGCTTGAACAAATTGTGTAAAAAGGTTATACCAAGTAATTCATTTATAGGGTTGGAACAATCATCCGGCTCTTAATTTTCAATGATTTAACCCCTAAATAACGCAGCACGAGAAGCTCAGCAGACCATGGCCATTCCTCAGCATACGATTGATCAGATTCTCGATCGCACCGATATTGTCGATGTGATTGGTCAATACGTGAAACTAAAAAAAACTGGCCGTACTTATTCGGGCTGCTGTCCGTTTCATCAGGAAAAATCACCGTCTTTTCACGTCTATCGCGATAAACAGTATTTTCACTGTTTTGGTTGTCAGGCTAATGGCAATGCCATCCGTTTTTTGATGGACATTGGCAGCCGTAATTTCGTCGAAGTAATGAAGGACCTGTCCAGCCAGACCGGCATCGAACTGCCTAAAGACAATACCGATTCCAATAAATTAAAATATAAACGTGAAGCAGCCAAGCCCAAAATTGCGCCTGCTCAAGCTGTTCCACAAGCTCAGCCGCAACAAAATAATGCAGCAACAGAAAATAATACTGCTGTATCTACAGCGAGTTTTGACCCATTTGCAGAGTTTCAGGCAGCCGAACAGGATTTTTATGGTGACCCTTTTGCTTCTTTTGAGCACCTGCCGATGGCGGAAGTTCAGCAAGATGGCAATCTCTATGATCTGCTGGAAAATATCGCGCAGTTCTATGAGCGCCAACTCCCAAATAGCTCAAGTGCTCAGCAATATTTCAAGCAGCGTGGTCTGACTGCAGAGACCATTGCTTATTGGCGCTTAGGCTACGCGCCTGAAGACTGGCAACATCTGGAAAAAGCCTTTCCTCAGGATATTGAGGGCTTAAAACTTTTAGGTCTGATTCGCACCAGCGACAGTGGCCGTGATTTTGACCTGCTGCGTGAACGTGTCATTTTCCCGATCCGTGATACCAAGGGTCGTGTAGTTGGTTTTGGTGGTCGCGCACTCAATGACGAGATCAAGCCAAAATATATCAACTCGCCAGATTCTGAAGTCTTCCATAAAAACCAGTTGCTTTACGGTCTGTATGAAGGCCGCAAACAGAAAGCCCAAGAATGGCTAATGGTCGAAGGCTATATGGATGTGATTGCGCTCCAGCAATATGGCATTCATGGCGCAGTAGCCACTTTAGGTACAGCCAGTAATACGGATCACCTAAATATTCTGTTCAAACAGAGCAATCGGCTGACCATTGCCTTTGATGGGGACGCTGCCGGTCAAAAAGCGGCACGCCGTACTCTGGACATTGCCCTGCCCCTGCTAAATGATGGCCGAGAGCTGAAGTTCTTTGTTTTGCCCGCTGACCATGACCCGGATTCATTGATCCGCCGTGAAGGGATAGAAAACTTCAGACGCTTGCTGGAACAGGCGCCACTGATGTCGGACTTCGTATTTGCCCATCTGACCCAAAATCAGGACATCACCACGCCTGAAGGTAAAAGTCAGGTCATGGGTGAACTAAAAAATCTGACCGAGTTACTGCCCAAACACGGTTCCTTCCGTTATCTGCTGCAGCAATTTTTCCGTGAAAAACTGGGCTTTAACCGTAAATGGCAACCCAAGGTCAATACGGATGCATCCTTAAGCTTTAGTACCAAAATTGATGCCGAAGAATATGTAATTGCGATCTTGATGAATCACCCTTATCTGTATATTCATTTTGAACCGTTGCGCGCGCTGGTCTCTGAAGATCAGCTGCTGTTTAAAATTCTGAATATTCTGAATGTGATTTTTGATGACCTGCCGGATGACCCAGAACTGTCGATCTATTATGTGCTCGGTGCCTGCGCAGCCCATCATCATGAACTGCAGCATATTTTGCAGCATGCCAATGTCAGCGATTACACCTCATCGCCAGAACAGGCCGATAAGCTCGCGGCTGATTTTTCAACCAAGCTGCAATATCAGTGCTTGAAAAATAAGATTAAATCCAAGAAATTTAGCAGCATTGCTGAAATGAAAAACCTGAAAATGCAGATTTATGAGATTGATCGCAAACGCTCGATGACCCTGTTAGAAGACTGATTTTTCAAATTATTGATTCTTTTGAATCAAATGAAGTCAGACTAGATCACAGTATTATTTATAATTTTCTCAAATAATCAGGCTGGGTTTTATGTTGAAGTACAAATCCGCAAAGAACCAAGCCTCTCATCATGCTGATTACAGTGAGTGCCTGGATTTACGACGCTTCGCAACTACATTGCCCAGTTCTTCCTGTAACAGCTCAAAATAGGCAGGATCTTCCGCTTTGGCTGCTTCACGCAGCACAATAGAAGTTGGATGCAACAGTTTTTGGGTTAAGCGATGTGAAAAATCGGCCAGTACCGTTTCCGCCTTTTCGCCCTTGGCAATACGCTGCATTGCCAATGCCAGCTCTTCCTGACGTAATGTTTCCCCGTGGTCACGGTAAGCATGAATGGTCGCCCCGGCCTGTTTGACCTTTTGCTGGGTCAGCAGTTCTGTAGCCAACTGATTGACCATGATCTCGGCTTCAACCGCAGCCTGACGCCGCTGTGCCAGATTTTCCTCAATGACACTTTGCAGGTCATCGACCCCATACAGATAAACCCCGTCCAGGCTTTCTACTTTGGCATCAATATCGCGCGGTACGGCCAGATCGACCAGCAGCATCTGCTGGTAACGGCGTTTTTTCAGTGCAGCCTTCACATCGGCAAAATGGATCACCTGATGCAAACTGCCGGTACAACTGGAAATGACATCGGCACGATGCAGATTTTCTGCAAGCTGATCAAAATCTATAATTTCGACCTCAACCCGATGTGCAATTTCCTGTGCCAGAATATCCGCACGCTCGCGGGTACGGTTACAGATAATGATCTTGCCTACCCCCATCTCTGCGAGGTGTTTGGCCACCAGACTGTTCATTTCCCCGGCTGCCACGATCATAATGGTCAGCTTGTCAGGGTGACTAAATACTTGCAGAGCAAGTTGCGCCACCGCATATCCCATCGAGACGGCATGGCTGCCGACAGCCGTTTCCGAACGCACGCGTTTGGCGGCATAAAAGGCATATTCAAAAATCCGGTTGAGATCACGCGAAACTGTATGAGAGTCTTTGGCCAAAGAGAGGGCGGTTTTGACCTGTCCCAGAATTTGCGGTTCACCCAACATCAGTGAATCCAGACCACTGGCGACACGCATCAAGTGAGTTACTGCCTGCGCATTTTCGTAACGATAGACATGCTGCTGCAGTTGCTTGACATCCACCCCATTTTTTTGGGCGAGCCAGTTCAGCACCATGTCAGCGTTTTCTGACATGGCATAAACTTCGGTCCTGTTACATGTAGACACCACCACCATGTCATTCAGTTCAGGGTGCTGGCTTTGTTCGGCAAGAATGTCTCTTAACTTTTCAGGGTTAAAAGCCACCTGTTCCCGCAATTCTACAGAGGCAGTTTGATGGTTGACACCCAATGCAAAGAAAGACATATCAGGTCATCATTTCACTAAATTTATGCTATTGTGCAACATCGGTGTCATAAAAAGCATTACTTGGATCAAGAAAAAATTGCGTCAAACAATCAGCCGTATCAACGGCCCTACAATTAAGCAATATTCTACCACATTCCTACTGGTGGGTAGCATGGCTTCGACTGCACATCTCTATGCAGCGGAAGCAGTTTACCATGCAAATCATAATTATGATGCGATAAAACAAAGTATGATGGCCGAGTTTGCCATCGCTGCCCATGACATTCCCACTGCTTTGCACAACTATACGGTGCTGGCGATCAAGAGCAATTCCACTTCAGTCAAACAGCGCGCATTAAATGTTGCACTAGAACATAATGACTTGCAGGCGGCTCTGGACATTTCCACACACTGGGTGGTACAAGAACCGCAAGATGTCCCTGCCCTATTTTATTTATCGCATATTGCTTTAAAAGCGCATGAGTATGAACTGGCTGCAGAGACCTTGGAAAAAATCCTGCAAATTGATGATAGCGCCGATCTGGAAGAAATTCTGGCGGGGATTTCACCAGAAGGAACAGAGGATCGTACTTATCTGATTCAGGCCTTAAGCACCACCAAGGCTCGGGACAATCCGTCTATTCTCGTCCTTGTGGCCGGCCTGGAAGCACAAAATGGCCAGCTGGAACAGGCGTTAAACACGATTAACCGTGCCTTGAAGAAACGTCCAAAGGCAACCGGTTATATTCTAATGAAGGCCAACCTGCTCAACGCGTTAGGCGATGCCAATGCCACACGGGAATGGTATGCAAAATCCAGCCGCAAGCACCGCAATAATCTGGACGTACGTCTGGCTGAAGTCAAATATCTGGTCAAGCTGAATGAAGCAAGTTTGGCGCTGAAAAAACTGCAGGATATTTTAAAGAAATGGCCGACTGCTGAAGAGGCCCTGTTCATTGCCGGACTGACCAGCATTGATCTGGAAGAATACGAAAAGGCCGAAAAATATCTGGTCGAACTGCGTTATTCTCCGCAATATCAGAACGAAGCCTATTACTATCTTGCTGTCAATGCGGAACGCAAACAGCATTACGAAACGGCTAAAGCCTATTACCGTCTGGTCGATGGCAGTCTGTATACTGTATCACGTCGCAATATAATCTCAATTTTCGCCCAGCAGGATAAACTGCATGATGCACTGCGTTTCTTAACCCAGGAAAGGGTGAATTATCCGCAACATGCCAGCTTTCTCTATCTGGCCCAGGCAGATATCTTGACGCGTATGCAGAACAAAAAAGCCGCTATTCGCCTGCTGGAAGAAGCCAGCAAAAATCTGCCGGATGACCCTGAACTGGTTTACGCGCAAGTCCTGTTACTGGACCCGCACCAGGATCGCGTCAAGCTGGACGAACTACTCACTACTTTACTCAACATTGAACCGAATAGTCCGACCTATCTGAATGCCTATGCCTATACTCTGGCGATGCAGAACCGCCGTCTGGAAGAAGCACGTCGCTATGTCGAACAGGCACTGGAATATGCACCAGAACAGGCATCAATTTTGGATACCTATGGTTATATCTGTTATTTACAGAATGACTTTGCCACGGCTGCGGACGTGCTCTACAAAGCTTATCAGTTGAACCCGAATGTGAAGATTGGCGTGCGTTATGCCCGTGCGTTATACATGAAAGGTGATCTGCAACAATTTCATCAAGTGTTACAACAATTACAACAAAATCATCCAAATGACCCAGAATTGAAACAACTTAATTCGCTATTGTTAGCACCACAAACCCAAACGAGTTAATTTATTTATGCGCAATTTGAGCCAATTGGGTTGCTGTGCCTTTGCAGCAACTGCCTTATTCTTGACTGGCTGTCAGCAGATGATCAATCCACAAAAGCCCGTGACGCCTTCTGTCCAAGCAGACAATCAATTCCAGCTGCAAGGTAAAATTGGTGTTCGCACTCCTCAACAGACTGGCAGTGCATTCTTTACCTGGGTACAACAGCAGGAAGAATTTGATATTGAGCTCAGCGGTATCTTAGGCGTGGGTAAAACCCAAATTTCTGGCACCCCGGGACAAGTAACCTTAAACAGCGCAAAAACCGGTGTGATTCAAGCAGCCAGTGCCGAAGAATTACTGCAACGTGCAACCGGCTGGCAAGCACCGATCAGTTATTTAGTGGACTGGGTACAGGCCCGTCCTGCAACTACCTCTGCAAAATTACAAAAAGACGACACGCAACGGATTAGCCAGATTATGGAACAGGGCTGGACAGTCGATCTTAATTATAATGCGCAGGCCAGAATGCCAAACCGCTTGATTTTAAAGCAGTCACTTGAAAATGGCGCGGAAAACCGTATTACAATGATCATTGAAAACCGTTAATTGACCTGATTCCAGCCCATGATAATTCGTGTTCCTTCGCCTGCTAAACTGAATTTGTTCTTACATATTACCGGTCGCCGTGAAAATGGCTATCATGAACTACAAAGTATTTTTCAGCTGATTGACCTGTATGACTGGCTGGAGCTTGAACCAAGTGCCGATGATGCGATTCAGATTGAAGGTCTGGCCTCTGTCGATCTGGAACAGAATTTAATCTATCGGGCAATACAGTTGTTGAAGCCTTATGCCAAAACGCCTTGCGGGCTAAAGATCCGTCTGGAAAAAAACATTCCGATGGGTGCAGGTCTGGGTGGAGGGTCTTCCAATGCCGCGACGACCCTGATTGTGATAAACCAGCTCTGGCAGTGCGGTTTAAATGTTGAACAACTGGCAGAGCTTGGGGTCAAGCTAGGTGCAGATGTCCCGATATTTGTGCATGGTAAAAATGCCTGGGCTGAAGGCATTGGTGAACACTTAACATTCATAGACTTAGATCAAAAAAAATTCATTGTGTTAAAACCTGATTGTTTTATCAGCACTCAACTGCTTTTTTCGCAAAAAGCATTGACAAGAGACACGAAGAGCTCTAAATTTTGCGCCTATCAGGAAACGCCATCTGATTTTGGAAATAACTTTGAGCCACTGGCAAGAAGCTTATATCCTGAAGTCGATGAAGCAATGCAATATCTCGACCAGTTCGGAAAAGCAAAGCTTACAGGTACAGGTGCTTGTGTGTTTATTGAAGTCACTGAAAATCTGAATATCGAAGATATTCTTGCAAATGCACCATGTAAAGCTTACCTGGTCAACAGTTTACAAGAATCACCTTTAGTTCAGTTTAAAGTGTAGATAGGGGTATCGCCAAGTGGTAAGGCACCGGGTTTTGATCTCGGCATCCGTTGGTTCGAATCCAGCTACCCCTGCCATTCTTCACCTGTAGATGTACTGTATTAGGGGTATCGCCAAGTGGTAAGGCACCGGGTTTTGATCTCGGCATCCGTTGGTTCGAATCCAGCTACCCCTGCCATCTTACAGTTCATCAATTTAGGGGCGTCGCCAAGTGGTAAGGCACCGGGTTTTGATCTCGGCATCCGTTGGTTCGAATCCAGCCGCCCCTGCCATTTTCTCGAAAAAAGACAGAGCACTCATTTGCTGTAAGACTGTTAATTTACCTTGACACTTTACCGCAAAAATATTAAAGTTCTGCCGCATTAGGGGTATCGCCAAGTGGTAAGGCACCGGGTTTTGATCTCGGCATCCGTTGGTTCGAATCCAGCTACCCCTGCCATCTATTCCCATATATCCCAACCGCCAAGGGTGCTTCATGCCCAATCTTGTCGTTTTTAGTGGATCTGCGCATCCACAATTCGCTCAAAAAGTCGTAAGTCACTTACATATTCCTCTAGGCGCTGCCTCTGTAGGTCAGTTCTCTGACGGTGAAATTGCTGTCGAGATTACTGAAAACGTTCGTGGTAAAGACGTATTTATCGTACAGCCTACTTGTGCCCCAACCAATGATAACCTGATGGAAATCCTGGTGATGGCTGATGCTTTGCGTCGTGCAAGTGCTGGTCGTATTACTGCCGTGATTCCTTATTTTGGTTATGCTCGTCAAGACCGTCGTCCACGTTCAAGCCGTGTGCCAATTACCGCTAAAGTCGTTGCAGACATGCTGACTACTGTCGGGATTGACCGCGTTGTGATGATCGACTTGCACGCTGACCAGATCCAAGGCTTCTTCGATATCCCTGTAGACAACATCTACGGTACTCCTGCGCTTTTAGCTGATCTTCGTCAGCAATCGCATCACAACCTGATGGTGGTTTCACCTGACGTGGGTGGTGTAGTGCGCGCACGTGCTGTTGCGAAACAAATGGGTGATATCGATCTTGCAATCATCGATAAACGTCGTCAAAAAGCGAATGAATCACAAGTGATGCATTTGATTGGTGATGTTAAAGATCGTGATTGTGTCATTGTTGATGACATGGTAGATACGGCTGGTACGCTATGCAAAGCTGCTGATGCATTGAAAACCTTCGGTGCTCGCAAGGTGGTTGCATATGCAACACATCCAGTACTTTCTGGTAAAGCACTTGAAAACTTAAAGAATTCTGTAATTGATGAACTGGTTGTGACTGATACCATTCCTCTTTCAGATGAAGCTTTAGCACTGGGTAAGATTCGCCAGGTTTCAGTAGCCAGCATGGTTGCCGAAACAATTCGTCGTATCAACAACGAAGAATCTATTAGCGCAATGTTCGATTCTTATCTATAATAGAGCGCTGAATTTTCAAAGCCCTGCCATTTGGTAGGGCTTTTACTCACCAGACTGGTCGCAAGTCTGGTTCATTTAACTTAAATAGGATGTCTATCATGGCAAACTTCGTATTAAACGCAGCAGCACGTGAAGAAGCAGTTCAAGGGAAAGGTGCGAGCCGCCGCCTTCGTCTTCAAGCTAAAGTTCCTGCAATCATCTACGGTGGTGAAGCTGCTCCTGTAGCAATTACTGTTGAGCTTCGTCAGCTTGTTAAATTCTTAGAAAACAATTCATTCTTTGAAGAAGTTATCGAAATTGATGTAGACGGTAAAGTTGAAAGCGTGAAAATCCAAGCGTTACAACGTCACCCAGCTAAAAACACACCAATGCACGCTGACTTCAAACGCGCATAAGTGTTAATGGTGTAAATTAGTGTCAAATATTTCACTGATTGTAGGTTTGGGTAACCCAGGTTCTGAGTATGCCCAAACCCGCCATAATGCAGGCTTCTGGTTCGTAGAACGCCTTGCAGACCAATATGGCATTAATCTTAAAAAAGACCCAAAATTCAACGGATTTAGCGGTCGTGGCAATATTGAAGGTCAAGACGTCCGTCTCCTTCTCCCAACAACTTTTATGAATCTTTCCGGTAAAAGTGTTGTTCCTTTCGCCAAATTCTACAATATCGCACCTGAATCAATCCTGATTGCCCATGATGAACTGGATATGAATCCTGGCATCATTCGCCTGAAAACTGGCGGTGGTCACGGGGGTCATAACGGTTTACGCGATATCGTGCCGCATATCGGTCCAAACTTCCATCGCCTTCGCATTGGCATTGGTCATCCTGGTGCCAAAGACCGTGTTTCCGGTCATGTGCTCAGTAAAGCGCCTAGCAGCGAACAGCGTTTAATGGATGATGCGATTTCACATGCCCTCGCCCGCACAAAAATGCTGGTGAACGGTGAAGTACAGCAAGCCATGAATCAAATCAACGCATATAAGCCGAACTGAACATTCAAAAATTGCTGGACAATTCCGCTTGCCAGAAAGTTTATTTAAGCGCAAAATGCGTTTGCTCGATTGTTCACCATACAGCAAGCAAGATTGATTTAACCAAATGATCAAACTCTTAGGTCAACTCAGGGGACGCTAGCCATGCTATCTCGTTTATTAAAATGCAAAATTCACCGCGCTCACGTTACACATGCAGAACTACACTATGAAGGTTCATGTGCAATTGATGGCGTTTTGATGGATTTGGCTGGCATTCGTGAATACGAAGAAATTCATGTGTGGAACGTGACCAATGGTAAACGTTTTGCAACTTATGCAATTCGTGGCGAAGACAATTCAGGGATTATTTCTGTGAATGGTGGTGCTGCGCATCAGGCCGATGTTGGTGATATCGTAATTATTGCTACGTTCGGTGATTTCACTGAAGCTGAAGCAAATGCTCACAAGCCACGTTTAGTCTATGCAAATCCAGACAATACCGTGAATCACACAGCAAACTGCATTCCGGTACAAGTTGCCTGAGGTTTTAGATAAGATTCTAAAAAGTCCGCGAAAAGTGGACTTTTTTATGGACGAATAAAAATAGAATTAACTCCCCTGCCACCAGTTTTTACGGCTTTCACAATTTAAGGATTTAAGCTGATCATCAACCAGATCTGCCAGCAAAGCCTTGCCATCATCTTGTACTTTTAATTCGGCAAATTTGGCATTGCGATAACAAGGCTCAAGGCCTTCGGCGAACATAAAACTGTTGGCAGCCGGATAAAGCCCGTCAAATGTATTGCGCGGATTTTTCAGAACTAATCGGGCTAAAGTTTTAGACTGATCCAGCTCAGTTCGATTAAAACTGGTTTTAATAACTCTGCGCTGCCGATCCAGCTGTACATAGCTCATCACATGCGATTGATTGTTAAAATCATTGATACTGATCTCAGGTACAGGCTGTTGTGTAGCATCTTCAGGTGCTGTCGCACTAAAGTGCAGATTATAGTTCAAAGCCATATAATCCCCCTGCAGAATTGATCGCGGATCCACAGGAGCCAGCTCTACATAAATACTCTGGCTATGCCTTAAATGCCATTCATGTTGCAGAATCAACCCACAAAATAAGGCGATGCTAAAAATAGCCAAATGCAAAGGAAGAAACTTTTTCATATTGTCTCTCCTTGAGCATGTTGTGATTTTGGCTGTTTTAAAATATGGGCCAGCCCCAAGACTAATATTCCTGAGGCAAAAATGCTGATGCTTTTAAACAGGAAACTTAAACCCAGATTATAATACAGCATCCATAACCAGAAGATCAGCAGCAAGATGGATAAGGCCTGAATCAAAGACTGCCGATAGGCAATTGCCCAAGCCATCAACATCAAAATAACCAGAATCTCAAAATAGCCGAGCCAGATCAGGATTGTGCCCAAGACTGGAATCAGCCATAAATCATGCCGAGTAAATTGATGTCGCTGCACAAGTATAAAGCTGAATAACCAGATTATTGGCAGAATATAGAAGACCATGACATTTTCAGCACCATGTTCAGTTATCTGCCGATGATCCAAGTGGAATAGAGTTTGAAACACTGCCATGGCTGCCAGTACGCAAATGCTCCATAACTGGATACTTCGGCTATAGTGAGACTGCAACCAATACCCGGCAGCGACCAAAACCACGATCAGAACCAGCCAGTTGATCGACATGGCAATGGTCATCAGATGATCATTATGAAGCGCTGAATATAAAGCTATAATGGTCAGCACATGTGTCAATAGTAATTGCAGAAAGACGATCCACCAGTGCATGCGGCTTAAGATCGTGACTAACATAATTCCCAGCTGAATCAGCCAGATCAGCGGCCAACTTTCGGTTAGTAATTCGCTATGAATTAGGATAGCCGCCTGGCCACATACCCATAGACAATATGCAAACTGGCCCAGAAAAATAGAACTTTTGACACGAATCAGCCACCATGCAACCCCAATGAAGATAATCCCCATAAAAATGGAAAAACTTTCCCAATAAGTCAGCAGTAGAACTGCCAGGATCATACCGGCAATCCAGGCACCTAATGCCATTGGGATGACAGAAAATTTGCTCTTAGGTAACAGTTTCATCAGCACAGTACTGATTCCTGCAAACCAGCCGAAAATGAGAATCGCCAGCACAAGTAAACTCAAGGCCGACTCTTGCAGGTATTGCTGGGTCAGATCAAAAATCAGCACACTAAAACTCAGTGCCACACCTGCGACCAGCAAACTGGTTTCAAGCTGTTGCTGGCGAGCATAAAAATAGCGACTGAATAAAATTGGCAGGATCAATACCGAACCTAAATACCAGATCGAGTTCGAGTCGATAAATCGAAACATACTCAATATTGAAATGAATACAATAAGCAGAATAAACAGATAACGTAAGACCGGATAATAGCGCAGAGCAAAGAGAAAGCTTAATCCTGTAAAAATATTCAACATCAAAAAATAAGCTGTTTCAGCACGTATCAGCCAAAAGCTTTGTTTGAAATAAAAATACAGCGCCAGCTGGCTTACCAGACAAAATAAGACAAATACACCAATATTAGGCCGATACAGCCAAGGCAATAGCAACACAGCCCAAAGTAGAAATAACTGATAGCTGTCAGCACCCGTCTGATAAATCTGTCCAATGACAGCCAGACTCAGCCCCAGCATCAGAGCAGAAACAGCATCCAGACTTTGCCGCAAGGCAGCCTGGGTATCCAAGCGTATGCTCAGTATCGCTGAAGCAAGCAGTAAAATCTGAGGAATAAACAGCTGCACAAATTTCGGCAACATCCACCAGTTTGCTGCCAGCAGATATATGATACTGATGGCGATTAGCGCAATGCCAATGATCTGCAGGTATTGAATGACAACAGGTTGAATGAATAACAACGGTGAAAATGGATTGTCTGACTTATGCAATATTTTAGACATTCTAATCTGTGCACTTTTATTTGATTTTACCTTAACATGATTTTTGGCCGTAATTCCAGCCTAGGCCATAGAACCTGTCTTATCATTCAGTGTATCAATCTTAATTTTTTTAATTAAATAAGAACCTGATATATCCCATAAATGGCAATAATGACCAGGACCATACCGCACAATGCCAGCAAGTGTGGATATAGACGAGAATGACGCAAACGGTTAAAGCCCAAATAAACCAAAGATAAAGTCAGAAAATCCAGTACGATCCAGCTCAGGGTTAGCATTATTAAACTTAAATCCAGAGTGGGCGTAATCCCGATAAACTGGGGGAAAAAAGCCGCAAAGAAAATAATGTCTTTCGGATTAGAAATTCCGACCAGAAAACCTTGCTGAAAGCCGCCACGTACCGGAGATAACTTTTCTTGAATTGACTCTGCTTGCTCAAAGAAAACCTCCCGGAATATCTGCAGCCCCAGATAGCCGATATAGAGACAACCCAGCAGCTTGATGGCATCTAGCCAATGCGCATTGATAACCAGCAAACCTTTCAAACTTAATATAGATAAAGCAATTAAAACCAGAGAGGCGAAATTGGTGCCGAAAATGGTTCTTAAAGCCGCAGCATAGCCACCTTTTAATCCTGTGCTAGCAACCAGCAGCATCACCGGTCCCGGTGTGGCAATCATCAGGACGACGGCCAGACAATACAGGATATATTCACTGATATTCACGCCATTCCCTCAGCTGTTATTATTTTGCTGCATAAAAAAGAGGACTTAGTCCTCCTCTTGCATATGCATCAGATGTTGCCTGATGCCGTCTGCCCGTAGAAAAGCCAGGTCATAGCTGGCGGTAGCCAAGGCCAAAATACGGCGTTCGAACTCATCCCAAAGTGGGCGCACCTGCTTATAATGAATACCCAATCCACTATCGTCAGTAAAATGCCGGTTTTTCTCACACAGCTTTAACGCGTGATACAGCTTGCGCCCTTTGGAAGCATCATTACGCAAACGTACCCGTTTTGAGAGCACAAAAGCCTGTACCCTGGCAAGATCGGCATGCGGCAACAGTGGTACCAGAATCTGGTCCAGTTGCGCATCCAGACGCTGCCACACGGCACGATGCTGCTCGGCACTATACGTATTCCAGTGAATTACTTCATGATTAAAACGGCGGCAACCACGACATACCGCATCACCAAATACGGTCGAGCAACGCCCTGCACATGGGGTTAATGACGCAATACGACGATCTGAACTCAAAACATACTCCAAAGATACTGCAACTTTCAGTATCTGCATTACTGCACAAAATCCTGGGTCGGGCATGACTATACACGCTCTCCTCCCTGAATTGAAGACTGTTAAAAGCCTCGTGTTTTACTCGCTTATTCACTCGAATCAAGCTAAAATGTGCGCCTTTCAAATATCATGCTACGTTGGAGTATTCCATGAACGCTACTGTAGAACAGCTTGCACCTGTAGAACAGCAAGCGACGACTGGTTGGGTTGTTGCCGCACTTTATCAATTCAAAGAAGTTCAAGATCCTGCCGATCTTCAGCAACGTCTTTTGGACCTGGTAAAATCCATCAACCTTTGCGGTACTCTAATTGTGGCAGGTGAAGGCATCAACGGTACAGTTGCAGGTGACCGTGCATCGATTGATCAAATTCACCAGTTCCTTCTAAATGAAGGTTTTAACGAAATGGAATACAAAGAATCTGACAGTTCTGAAAAGCCATTCCGTAAAATGAAAATTAAATTAAAAAAAGAAATCGTGACTTTGGGTGTGGAAGTGAAACCGCGTGATTTAGTCGGCCACTATCTTGATCCGAAAGAATGGAATGAGCTGATTGCACGTGATGACGTGATTCTAGTTGATACCCGTAACGATTACGAATACAAGGCAGGGACTTTCAAAGGTGCGATTGATCCGAAAACTGAAAGCTTCCGCGAATTCCCTGAATATGTGAAAAATAATCTGGAACAGCACAAAGACAAGAAAATTGCCATGTTCTGTACTGGTGGTATTCGTTGTGAAAAATCTACTTCACTTCTACTGCAAGAAGGCTTTACAGAAGTGTATCACCTGAAAGGTGGCATTCTAAAATACCTGGAAGAAACCCCGGCTGAAGAAAGCATGTGGGAAGGTGAATGCTTCGTTTTTGACGGGCGTACTGCTGTAACACATGGTGTTGAAGAAGGTCAAAATACCAAATGTCATGCTTGTGGCTGGCCTTTACTTCCAGAAGAAGTGGCCTTACCAAGTTATGAACATGGCGTCTCTTGTGTGTACTGTATTGATAAGACCACAGAGAAACAAAAAGAGAGTTTCCGTATGCGTCAGTCACAAATTTTAGCGGCGAAACGTAAACGTCTTTAATTCTATCTTTTGTAATAAAATCATATAAAAACCCTCTTCGGAGGGTTTTTTGTTTACATAAAAATTACAACTGTAATAAAACTCTTACCAATCCTTTACCAAGAACCTCATTTTTTTTCAAACAAGATTGTTAGTCTAATGATACGGTGATTTACATGCTAAGTCTTTCATTATTAACTGAAATTTTTAAATGAAAAGGAATATAAAATGCCAGGCTCACTTGCTCAAGATTCAGAAAATATGGTTCATTTCCAACCTCAAGAAAATATAAAGCTGCAACGACTTCATCAAATTACTGAGGAGCTTGAACATCAGTCACATTTATTTGTCGTTATTCTGGGAACGGTTATTGGCGCGATTTTGGCGCTGTTCATTGGTTACCATATCAATACCGGTATCATACATTTTATCCTGCTGAGTATTTTGCCGGTGTGCTTGGCCTATTTCTTACGTAAAGTTTATATTTATACGCTGACGCATAGCTGATTCTGTCTGAGCATTTATATTCCAAGACTTTACCGCACCAAAAATACTGCTTAGGATACAGGCAGTATTTTTTATTTTGCCAATCATATGAATCTGACCGAATGGATTATTTCCATCATGGAGCAACTGGGCTACTGGGGCATCGCCCTGCTCATGTTCCTGGACAATGTCTTCCCGCCCATCCCGTCTGAAATCATTATGCCTTCTGCGGGCTATTCAGCCTCTCAAGGTGAGCTGGTACTGGTTGGAGTAATCATAGCTGGCTGTATCGGCTCCTTACTAGCAGCTGCTTTGCTGTACTGGATTGGCTATAAATTCAACCATGACTCTATTTTTAAATTTGTCGATCGTTATGGCAAATATTTATTTATTAAATCAGAAGATGTAAAAAAATCATTGAGTTGGTTTGAGCAGTACGGTCACCGGATTGTGTTTTTTGGCCGCATGATTCCTGCTGTTCGCTCCTTGATCAGCATTCCTGCAGGTATGAGTCATATGCCTTTCTGGAAATTCATGTTCTATAGCGCACTTGGAACCATCATCTGGACCACATTTCTGGCCTGTGTCGGGTTTTATTTTGGCGAAAACCAGCAGTTGATGCATCAGATTTTCAGTAAAGTCAGTTATGTGATTATTGCGATTGTTATCGTAATTATTGCCTGGGCTTTCTATCGTAGACAGCAGCGTAAAAATCGTCCATCCTGAATAGACCTCAGCATAAGGAGGTCAAAACGATGTCGCATTATCTGAAATATTTTGCCACCGTTTATCTGATCTTGGTTCTATTGGTGGGCCTATTCGTCTATTTATTTGGTCTGGGCGCTATTCTCCTGATTCCTGCCCTGATTGCTTCTGCCTTTCTCAGTGCCCGGTACTTCGTTAAACACCAACACCGCTTACCAACCCAGGAGGAGAAAAAACCACTCATCTGGGGTTCTACGATTATTGCCATGACCTTTGAGTTTATATTTTTATTTGTGCTGATCTGGATGTCCCCTCAGACAGATGAAATTTATAGAACCATCGCCTATACAGGAAGAGGACCTAACTCATTTCTGGTGGCTGCCAGCATTGCCTTACATACCTTGCTGTTCCATATCGCCTACAATGGTTATGCCCGCTATAGTCTGTCCAAACGCGCAGGTCTGGAGAAAAACCGGGATTGAATATCTTTACCCATGTAAAAGTCCAAAGCTAAAAAAAGCACCGTACGGTGCTTTTTTTATGAATTATTCTGGCGTGTGGTACATCAGATACAATTCATTCAGGTTTTCTGGAATTTCTTCTGCAAGCTCATCCATTAACTGGCCGTTGCGACGGAAAGTTTCCATTTGTGGATCTTCATCATCGATGCCGCTGAAGACCATGATTGGCAAAGTTAAATCAACCAGTTGTTCTTCAAACTCTTCAGTAAACCAAGCCTCTTCGTTCAGGAACATGGCATCTACAAAGCCCACGCTCCAGTCACCCAAGCTTGATTCGGTATCTGCTTCTTCAATTTCAAACGGGAATGTAATCCCTTCTTCATTGGCTAAGCTTTGACGAATAGACTCTAACCATGCTTTCACCTGACTGATGATTTCTGCAGGCACTTTCTTTTGATTGTTATCAAAAAGTTCGTCTAACCATTTGTCAAATTTTGGGCCTACTGCAATAGCACATAAGAAACCATGGGTTGCTGCGAAATCTAGACCGTGTTCATTCTGGTCACCATCTAGATACTCACTCAACAGGTCTAAATCTAAAGCACTCATCTAACATCCAAACTTAGAAAACCGAAAGGTTTAGCATAGCATTTATTCAGGCGATGCTAAATCCGAATTCGTTAATCTTCGTCATCAAAGTCATCGTCATCGTCGAAGTCGTAGTCAAAATCTTTGAGTTCGCGTTCCAAGCGACGCTGTGAAAGTAAATCATCAATCAGACGACGTTTTTCCAACGACTCTTTGGCACTCAGCTTACTGGAAGCCTCATCGAAATTAACATCATCCTCACCGAAGTTATCATCTAGTTCAAAATCTGTAGAAGACACTAAAACTTCCTCATAGTGAAAAATGTAAATGGTTTTAGCGCTATTTATCTTGCCTATAATCACAAGTCAAGTTTTATTTAAATTTTCCTATGTTAAAATTGTAAATAGGGCTTTTTTTCTAGCTCCATTGTGTGGCATGATATAATCCACCCTGCGTCCTTATGTTTTTTGACTACACATTTTTTTGGTCAAATATACATATGCATGGGTTGGACTTGAAAATAACAAATTCATCCCCACCTTAAATTACTGAATTTCATTTTAAATATTTTATCAGTGAGCTTTAATGCTAATTACCCTGATGAAATAAGTAGGCTATTCACTAAATTTAATGAGCTTAAATCGTGCATACATAATTGTACGATTTTTTTACTATCACAGATTCAACGAAGAGTAAGCAAAAGATGAGCGATATGACTTCCCCTACTTCTCAAGTAGCGGCTCTGATTAGCCGAGGCAAAGAACAAGGTTACTTAACCTTCGCTGAGGTTAACGATCATCTGCCGGACTCCATCACAGAAAGCGAGCAGATTGAAGACATTATTCAGATGCTGAATGATGTGGGTATTCCTGTACATGATCGCGCGCCTGAATCTGATGATACGATGTTCGAGGACACTGCAGAAGCTGCCGATGAAGTTGCGGAGGAAGAAGCTGCAGCAGTACTTGCATCTGTAGAAAATGAGCCAGGTCGTACAACTGACCCAGTGCGTATGTATATGCGTGAAATGGGTACCGTAGAGCTTTTAACACGTGAAGGCGAAATTAGCATTGCAAAACGCATCGAAGAAGGTATTCGTGATGTTTTGCATTCAATTGCTTACTGGCCAAATGCGGTTGAAGTAGTACTGCAAGAATACAAAGATTATGAAGCGGGTGAACGCCGTCTTGCTGACCTTTTATCCGGTTATTTAGATCCCGAGTCAGATGAAGAAATTCCTGAAGTTCTAGAAGAAGAAGCCGTTATTGCTGATGAGACTGACTCGACCAAATCGACCAAAGACGTAAAACTGGACGATGATGAAGAGGAAGAAGAAGCTGAGTCAGATGACGAATCAGAAGCAGATTCTGGACCAGATCCTGAAATTGCCAAAGCGCGTTTCACTGAACTCGAAAATGCGTGGCTGAATACCAAATCAGCCATTGAAAAATATGGTCGTGACAGCAAACAGGCTGAAGAAGCCTTGCAGGCCCTTGCCACCGTATTTATGATGTTCAAATTCACTCCGCGTCTATTTGATATCATTTCTGAAATGATTCGTGGCACGCATGACCAGATTCGTGGTGCAGAACGTGAAGTGATGCGTTATGCGGTACGCCGTGGCCGCATGGACCGTACCCAGTTCCGTACCAGCTTCCCTGGTCAGGAATCGAATCCGGCCTGGTTAGACGAACAGATCGCGAAAACACCAGCAGACCAGAGAGCCTATCTGGAAAAAGTACGTCCAGACGTATTGGCCTTTCAGCAAAAGATTGCCGATATCGAGAAAGAGCTAGGTCTTGATGTGAAAGGCATTAAAGACATTGCCAAACGCATGGCTGTGGGGGAAGCAAAAGCACGTCGTGCCAAGAAGGAAATGGTTGAAGCAAACTTGCGTCTGGTAATTTCGATTGCCAAGAAATACACCAACCGTGGTTTGCAGTTCCTGGATCTGATTCAGGAAGGTAACATCGGTCTGATGAAAGCGGTAGACAAGTTTGAATACCGTCGTGGTTATAAGTTCTCGACCTATGCCACTTGGTGGATTCGTCAGGCAATTACCCGTTCGATTGCGGATCAGGCACGTACCATTCGTATTCCGGTCCATATGATCGAAACGATTAACAAGATCAACCGTGTATCTCGTCAGCTTCTACAGGAAATGGGACGTGAACCGACTCCTGAAGAACTGGGTGAACGTCTGGAAATGGACGAGGTCAAAGTACGTAAAGTTCTGAAGATTGCGAAAGAACCAATTTCGATGGAAACCCCAATCGGTGATGATGAAGATTCGCATCTGGGTGACTTCATTGAAGACAGCAATATCACTTCACCGATTGATGCGGCAACATCTGAAGGCCTGAAAGAAGCAACACGTGAAGTTCTGGAAAACCTCACTGAACGTGAAGCCAAAGTCCTGAAAATGCGTTTTGGTATCGACATGCCGACCGACCATACTTTGGAAGAGGTAGGTAAACAGTTTGACGTGACACGTGAACGTATTCGTCAGATTGAAGCGAAGGCGTTACGCAAGCTTCGTCATCCATCGCGTTCTGAACACTTACGTTCATTCCTTGAGAATGATTAAGATTTGATACGTGATGTGGAGACTTGAAATTTAATCATCAGTCTCCATTTTAAGTAGCTAAGACAGACCCAAACGCCTGCATCATTGCAGGCGTTTCAAATCAGGGGGACTACCATGTTAGACCGTACACCATCTCGCGAACTTCAAGAACATCTTTGGGTGTTCCCAATGGACTATCCAATTAAATTAATTGGTTTGGCTGGCGAAGAACTCCATCAGGCCGTGAATGATATTTTTGTAAAGCATTTTCCTGACTTTGATGGCAGCCAAATGACTGTAACGCCTTCACGTACTGGTAAATATCATTCGATCACTGCCCAGCTGCGCTTCCTGGAACTAGAACAGGTTCATGCAGTATATGCTGACTTGGCAGCATGTCCGTTGATTAAAACAGCACTTTAATCAAAAACACAAAAGACACGCTTCCGGGCGTGTTTATTTATGCCCATTCAAAGCTGAGCTATGGCTTAAATATTGTTGATCTCACCCCTATTTCATGCCGAAATCATTATAATTATTGGCAGTATTTTTCATTATCAAGGACCCTCCCTGTGACTGATGCGCTGCAAAAGCCCGAGCTGATCATTCGTCAATATCATGATCTTACCCTGTATGAAGATCGTTTTCTGGAAATGAAAGCATTTACGGAAACGCGTGACGAAAATAGCCCTGATCAATTGTGGATTCTGCAACATCATGATGTCCTTACCCAGGGTCAGGCAGGTAAACCAGAACATATTCTAATACCTAGCAGTATTCCGGTAATTCAGACCGATCGTGGTGGTCAGGTCACTTGGCATGGTCCAGGCCAGTTGGTGGCTTATTTCATGTTTGACCTGAATCGCCTGGGCTGGAATGTGCGCACACTAGTGTCTTATGCTGAAAACCTGATGATTGATCTACTAAAAAAATATGGCATCGATGCCTATGCCAAACCAGATGCACCCGGGGTATATGTGGCTGAGCGCAAAATAGGTTCTCTCGGTTTTAAAATTCGTAAAGGCCGCAGTTATCATGGTCTTTCCTTGAATCTGGATTGTGACCTGAGCGGATTCAATACCATTAATCCTTGTGGATATGCAGGACTAGAAATGGTACGCATGAGTGACCTCCTAGACCAGCCGCCCCAATTCAATCAGTTGTGCACTGAAATTATTGAAACTTTGCACCACAGCGGTTACTTTAATCAGGTAACTGTCGAGCAAAGATAAAGCCTTTGCATTTCACCCTTAAATAAATTAGAGTATTTACTCTAAACCAATAATATTGAGATAGGGATCATCACGTGATTGCAACTAAATCCGTAAAACCCGCTTTGCAGCTTGCCTATGTCAAACTCATGATGGATGTGATTGGCCGAGGTCTGGTCATGGCAAGTCAGGTGGATGAAGAAATAAAACAGGAAGTGTCTAATTTTCCAGTGAATTTTAGTCTTTCCATGAAAGTTTTTCCGCACGGCCCGGCCTTTGTGGCGCGGGTCACTCAGGATAAACAACTGGAACTGGTGAAAAATCTGGAAAAAGCGCCCGATCTGACCATTACCTTTAAGCACCTGCACCATGCCTTTTTAGTATTTTCTTTTCAGGAAAGTACCTCTCAAGCTTTTGCCAATGACCGCATGATTGCTGATGGCGATATTTCCAATGCCATTCGTCTGGTTCGCTGCCTGAATAAAATGGAAGCCCTGATTTTGCCGAAAATGGTGGCTCAACTGGCTGTTAAAGAATATCCAAACAATCTGAGCCTAAAAGAAAAACTAAGTGAAGCGAGCAGCATTTATCTGAAAATCGCTCAATCCTATTTGAAACGGAGTGTATAACATGGCTAAACCTTATTATGAATTTTTCTGTCCGGTCAAAATAATTGCCGGCCATGCCGCGTTAGAACATATTCCGTTTGAACTTGCAACCTTGGGAGCAAAACGTCCGCTGATCATTACTGATAAAGGTGTGCGCGCCAACAATCTGCTGGCACCGATTGAAGCTGCATTTGAAATGGCAGATGCTGCAATTGTCGCCATTTTTGATGATGTACCACCCGACTCCAGTTTGGGTACAGTTCGCAGTGCGGCAAAGCTATACCGTGAAAATTACTGTGATGCGATCATTGCCGTGGGCGGTGGTTCAGTTATTGACACCTCCAAAGCGACCAATATTCTGGTCTCTGAAGGGGGTGATGATCTGCTGAAATACTCAGGTGCACATAACCTGCCCAAACCGCTGAAACCGTTCTTTGTAATTCCAACCACTTCAGGTACAGGTTCAGAAGTGACCATGGTCGCTGTCGTGTCGGATACTGAAAAGAATGTCAAAATGCCGTTCGCTTCTTATTATCTGATGCCGCATGCCGCGATTCTAGATCCACGCATGACCCAGACCTTGCCGCCGCATTTAACTGCCATGACTGCGATGGACGCCATGACCCATGCAGTCGAAGCTTATACTTGTATGGCAGCCAATCCGATTTCGGATGCCTATGCGACCGCTGCCGTCAAGAAGATCAGCACCCACCTATTTAATGTATTGGACAATCCTACCGATGCACAAGGCCGTCTGGAACTGGCTCAGGCATCGACCATGGCGGGCATTGCATTTTCCAACTCAATGGTGGGCATTGTACATTCTCTCGGTCACTCATTAGGTGCAGTGGCTCACTTGCCGCATGGTTTATGCATGAACCTATTCCTGCCTTATGTGCTGGAATACAACAAAGATGTCAATGGTGACAAAATTGCAGATCTACTCTTACCTTTGGCTGGTGCAGATATTTATGCACAAACACCGGCGCATCTACGTGCTGACAAAACCATTGCAACGATTATGACCATGCGTGACCGGATTTACAGTCTGACCAAATTACCACGTACATTACGTGAAACCGGTAAGATTTCTGAAGCCCAGCTCGATGAAGTTGCTGAAAAAGCACTAAATGATGGTTCCATCATTTACAACCCGAAAGAAGCCAACTTGGAAGATTTAAAATCAATCTTAAAAAAGGCTTGGTAATTACTGAAAAATAAGCCAATATAGCAAAAATTTAAAGCCTGATGTTTTTTTAGACATCGGGCTTTTATCTTGCAGGAAATAGCCGTTTTTTGCTACGAATGGCACACTTCGTGCAAATCTAAATTTAAAAAATAGCTAGCAAAAGCCGTAATTTTAAAGTAGATTGGCGCGCTTTTATAGAAAATTGTAGGGGGGATCGTTCGTCTCAAACGATCCTTATTAAATATGACTGATCCTTGATCAACGATTAAGAGGATAACGCCGTTGACAAATTTCTCTGGGACTCAATCGGCAGCTAAACTGCAAAAAACGCTAGGACTCTGGCACATCATTATTATTGGTTTAGCTTACATTCAACCCATGACCTTATTTGATACCTTTGGTTTGGTATCTGAAGAAAGTCATTTGCATGTTCCTACTTCTTACATCATTGCCCTCATTGCAATTTTGTTTACATCGATCAGCTATGGTCACATGATTCGTCGCTATCCTTCTTCGGGTTCGGCCTATACCTATGCGCAAAAATCGATTCACCCGAATATTGGCTTTATGGTGGGATGGTCTTCATGGCTTGATTATCTGTTATCACCAATGGTCAACATTATCTTGGCGGTGATCTATCTTGAGGCTTTGTTCCCGGATGTCAACCACTGGGTCTGGGTCGTCGTATTGACTGCCTTCATGACCGGGGTAAACTTGCGCGGTGCACGCTTCGTGGCCAACTTTAACAGTCTGATCGTACTGGTACAGTTACTGGTTATCGGCATCTTTACCTGGATGGTGTTTACCAAACTGCAGGCAGGCTTCAATGCCGATGGTCCGATCACGGCTGAACAGCGTTACCAGCTTTGGAGTCTCGAGCCTTTCTGGAATGAACTGACATCAGTCGGTGCACTGATTACCGGTGCAACTTTACTATGCTTCTCATTCACTGGTTTTGACTCTTTAAGTTCTCTGGCAGAAGAAACCAAAGACACTGAAAAAACTTTGCCTAAAGCAATTTTCCTGACTGCTTTAATCGCCGGGATTATTTTCATTATTAGCACGTATTTCATGCAGCTGTACTTCCCTTCTAATCCAGGTTCTTATTTTAAGAATATTGCTGAAACTCAGCCAGAAATCCTATTACTCGTAGGCGGTTCATTGTTCCAGTCTTATGTTCTGACTTTTGCAATCATTACAGTAATGGCATCAGGGATCTCAGCACATGCAGGTGTATCTCGTCTGATGTATGTAATGGGTCGTGATGGCGTGATCAATAAGAAGATCTTTGGTCATATTAGCCCGAAAAGCTACACGCCAAACTACAATATTCTGATTGTCGGTGCTGTGGCCTTAACGGCAGGCTTCATGGATCTGGATATCGTCATTTCAATGATCAGCTTCGGTGCCTTGACAGCGTTTACTTTCGTTAACCTGTCGGTGATTTCACGTTATGCACTGCGAGATGGCCGCACTAAAACTGCGAAAGACATTTTCAGCTTCGTGGTCATTCCAATGCTTGGTTTTTTCAGTATCTTTGCAATGTGGCTGGAAATTGAAGAAACTGCGCTGAAATACGGTTTATGGTGGGCGATGTTCGGTATTCTGTACTTGGGCTACAAAACCAAGGGCTTTAAGCACCCTGCTCCACAACATAACGAATTTGAATAATCGGTATTGTTCATCCTTAAAAAAGGCGCTTCATGCGCCTTTTTTATTTTTTTGCTTTTTTCAAGCTGACTAATTTAGAAGGCAATCAAAACCCATTTGAGTATCGACCCGATTATTTTTGTAGCCCAGTTTTTCAATAAACAGGCGACGGTTAGACAACATCTTCTGCTCTTCCGGAGCTAAACGGGCTTTATTCTGGACAGCCAGTTGATACATTTCATCCACAACACCCTGGAAGATATCACAAACTTCTTGGCGCTTGGCCTGTTTTAGTTTACGTCCCTGCCAGGTCCATTGAAAATCATCTGCATCCAGGCTCTGTCCCCATTTTTCAATACGGGCATCCAGGCGTTTCTGCATGTCGCGAAGGCTCTGCTGGATTTCCGCTTGAGTAATAGGCCGATTTTCAGTTGTCAGGGTTGCAGCACTACCGTCTTCCGCACTCACAGAAGCAGCAATGATGCTAAAGCAACATGTGATGACAAGTTTTACTAGAGGCTTCAAGGCAGTACCTTTTGCTATATTTGATGACGTTTCAAACCTAAGCATACAATGAAGTGCAAAACCTTTTATCTATTTGTTACACAAAATAAAAAAGCCACCCGAAGGTGGCTTTTTAAATTATTGTAGATTTCAGTTAAAGCGCTTTAAAACCCTGTTGACGCCAAGCCTCATACACAATCACTGCAGTCGCATTTGAAAGGTTCAGACTGCGCGAGTTCTCTGCCATGGGTAAACGAATCCATTGCTTTTGCGGGAACAGCATACGCACCTGCTCCGGTAGGCCACGAGTTTCCGGCCCCATTAACAAGGCCACAGGACGGTTTAAGTCCGAGGTATGTGGCGTTGCAGAACCTTTAGTAGTGAGTGGATAGACTGCATCCGGACCAATGCCTTTACTTGCCAGATCAGCCAGACAGTCTTCGATATTTTCCCAAATCTGCATATTGGCATATTCGTGATAATCAAGGCCGGCACGTTTCAGCTTTTTGTCATCCAGTTCAAAACCCAGCGGCTTGACCAGATGCAACTGCGCTCCGGTATTGGCACACAGACGAATGATATTGCCTGTATTTGCAGGAATTTCAGGCTCATATAAAACAACGTGGATCACAGAATTTCTCTACTTGGGTTTAAGTGACAGCTTATTGCCACTTTAATTGTTCACGCAAACGCACAACTTCACCAATAATGGTCAAAGTCGGAGCTTGAATCTGATGTTCGGCCACCTTGGATGCAATGTCCGTCAGGGTGCCCACTACGACTTTTTGCTCAGGGGTCGTACCTTTAGAAATTAGCGCTACCGGCATATCGGTGCGTTGACCATGAGCAATCAACTGCGCACAGATTTTTTCCAGTCCCACCAAGCCCATATACAGCACCAAGGTCTGGTTTTCATAGACCAGTTCACTCCAAGGCAGTTCAGGCGAACCTTCTTTTAAGTGACCGGTCAGGAAACGTACACTTTGTGCATAATCACGATGGGTCAAGGGAATACCGGCATAGGCTGAACAGCCTGAAGCTGCAGTAATCCCTGGAACCACCTGAAAAGTAATGCCTGCAGCGAACAGTTCTTCAATCTCTTCACCACCACGCCCGAAGATAAAGGGATCACCACCTTTCAGACGACAAACCCGCTTTCCTTCACTGGCATATTTGACCAACAAGGCATTAATTCCATCCTGCGGCACCGCATGGTTGGAACGCGCCTTACCGACATAGATCTTTTCCGCATCACGACGACATAGATCCATGATGGGTGCTGAAACCAGACGGTCGTAAATCACCACATCGGCTTGCTGCATCAAACGTAAGGCTTTTAATGTCAGCAGTTCTGGATCACCAGGACCGGCGCCCACCAGATAGACTTCACCTTTCGGCTGTTGCCATTCTTGTAATGCTTGCTCGATCAGGCGATCTGCTTCTGCAATATTGTCGTTAAACACCTGTTCTTTTAGCGGACTGGCATATAAGTCTTCCCAAAAAATACGGCGTTCATCCGGATTGATTATTTTAGCCTTAACCGCACTGCGCCATTTTCCTGAAAACTCGGCTAGCTTGCCCATTTCATGCGGAATAGTGGTTTCCAGTTGAGTACGAATCTGCCGCGACAACACGGGCGACGTACCATTCGATGCGACTGAAATTACCAAAGGTGAACGGTCAATAATCGCTGGCACCATAAACCGGCAATGCGGTGGATCATCGACGCTATTGACTAGGACATTTTCCGCTTCACACAGTTCAAAGACCTGACGATTGGTCTCGGCATCATCAGTCGCCGCAATCACCAGTCGATATTGGCGTAATGCAACTTCAGGATAAAAAGCTGCCTGCACATAGTGTCCTTGGCTATTTTGCACAATTCGCAGCAGACTCTCTTCGATTTCAGGTGCAATCACATGAATGATCGCACCTGCTTTTTGAAGTAAAAGTGCTTTACGGTATGCAATATGCCCACCACCGACAATCAGACAAGGTTGCTGCTGCAACTTTAACGAGATTGGAAAAATATCCACGAACTACCTCAAAATTTTAAATCTGACTGTCTATGCAATTTTCATGCACATTTATAGGGATGCAAAGATCGACAATTAGTCGATATAAGTCGCACCACCCATATATGGACGTAATACTTCAGGAATCTCAATCGAGCCATCGGCGCGCTGATAGTTTTCCATCACTGCAAGTAAAGTACGACCCACGGCCAGACCTGAACCATTCAAGGTATGCACAAATTCAGTTTTCTTCTGGTCAGCACGGTAACGCGCTTTCATGCGACGCGCCTGGAAGTCCCCCATGTTTGAGCATGAAGAAATTTCACGATAGGTACTTTGGCTTGGTACCCAAACTTCCAGGTCATAAGTCTTGGTCGCGCCAAAGCCCATATCGCCACCACACAGGATGATCTTACGGTATGGAAGACCTAATGCCTGCAAAATACCTTCTGCATGACCAGTTAATTCTTCTAGTGCCTGCATCGAGGTTTCAGGTTTTACAATCTGAACCATTTCCACTTTGTCAAATTGATGCTGACGGATTAAACCACGCGTATCACGACCATATGAACCAGCTTCACTGCGGAAACATGGCGTATGCGCCGCATATTTCAGTGGCAGACGGTCTGCATCAATAATTTCATCACGCACAAAATTCGTTACTGGCACTTCAGCAGTCGGAATCAGATAAAATTCTTTTTCGCCCTGTAATTTAAACAGATCTTCTTCAAATTTCGGCAGCTGACCAGTCCCACGCAATGAATCTGCATTCACCAGATAAGGCACATAGGCTTCGGTATAGCCATTTTGGTCTGTGTGTGTATTCAGCATGAACTGGGTAAGAGCACGCTGTAAACGTGCCAATGGACCTTTCAGTACGCTAAAACGTGAACCGGTCAATTTGGTAGCGGTTTCAAATTCCAGACCGCCCATCATTTCGCCAAGATCAGTATGGTCTTTGATTTCGAAATCAAATTCACGTGGCGTACCCCATTTCAGGATTTCCACGTTATCGCTTTCATCTTTACCTGCCGGTACAGATTCGTCTGGCAAGTTTGGAATAGACAATGATTTTTCTTCAAGCTCAGCTTGCAGTTCAGCCAGTGCAGCTTCAGCAGCTTTGATTTCATCACCAATCGCTGACATACGTGCCATGATTTCAGATGCATCACCGCCGGCTTTTTTAATTTGACCAACTTGTTTCGCACCCGCATTACGCTCAGCTTGTAGCGATTCAGTTTTGGATTGAATTTCTTTGCGGCGAGCTTCAAGTGCAGCCCACTCTTCGACATTCAGTTGAACACCACGTTTTGCCAAGGCTAAATTTACAGCCTCAATATTATTTCTGAGTAATTTCGGGTCGATCATAGCCAATCTTTTGTTAAGAAAAAAACTGGCTATAGTGTAAGCTCTTAACGTCAAAAAATACAGCGACCAGAACCCAAGCTTCGCCCTATTAGCACAATATTTAGGAAGTTGTCTGCTGCAAAATGGCCCAATATTCTGGCCGAATCACTTTTTTTAAATCTGCATAGGGTACTTTTAATTCAGGCATGCCTGCAGCTGTCGGAGCCAACTCACCCGCCGGATACACTATTACCAGACCAGAGCTGTCAAAATAATAGTTATCACTCAGCTTTAACTGTTGCCGTTGAATCCCTTGTTTATTCAACCATGGGGCATTGGCACGATACATCACCTCAAGCAGTTTCTGTTCGCTGCCATTGAACAAAAATTGATGTAAAGCCAGACGTTTTTTCTGCTGTAAATCAAAATTGATATATTCAGTATGAGTCATCGGTTGAGCATGATTCCGAGGTAAATTGGAACTTTTTAAGGTAAAAGTGGCCAGATGAGCGCGCTGAGCCATAAATTCCACCTTGATCGACCGCTGATCCAGATAATGCGGTTCATGGGCTTTTTTAGGATTTTTCTGGATAACTTTAATGAATGCAACAGGTTCGGTATGCTGAATGCGCTCAACAAAATATTGATTAATCCAGTCAATATTGGTGTCTACCGTCTGCAAATCAAAGCGTATACACCCCTCTATTTCACACACCACTTTGGCCGCCCCCTTGAGTGGAACTGCTTCAGTTTCAATCTGCACATTCTGGTCTGTTTCAGGAATAGCAACTGAACTGGATTGAGGCTGACAACCCAGTATGCCCAGACCAATCAAGAACACTAGGTACACCCTGAAAATTTTAAACCGATTGATCTTCATACTGAGCTCCTAAAATTTTGCAATTTCATTGACTCGACTTTTATTTATTTTAAGATGCGCTGCCATCCAGATATAGCTAAACCTTGTATCCAGTCCAACCTTATCCTGATCTCTGGCAATAAAAAAGCAACCTGAATAGGTTGCTTTTATCGGTTCATTTTAAAGTTTATTGATCAATGATATCTGTACCCTTGGGTGGGGTGAAGTTAAAAGTAGAAGCAGGAATGCTGCTATTCACTTTTACATTGTTAAATTTGATTGTGGTGGTTTGCCCCAATGAATCCTGCAAGATCATCAAATTTGGTGCTTTATTCGTTCCAAAACTGATCGTCAAGCTTTCAAATACCCCATCGGTATTTTTAGGATAAAGCGTGTAATAGGTTTTACCCTTATTTGGCTGAGTGACCCGGTAAGACTGCATAATCTGGCTGGTGTTTCCTGACAGCAATAATGCCGGTGTGTTGGCCACCTGTTCATCTAGACTTTGACGAACCGCCTGCTGCAAATCAGGATCATAAATCCACACAGTTTTACCCGTAGTTGCAATTACCTGCTTGGATGGTGCTGTCGTTTCCCAATAGAATTTACCCGGACGCTCGACTTTCATCACCCCTTTAAAGGTTTGATTCATATGCTGTGCAGTCAGACCTTTCTTCTGAGTTGCTCTCGGGTTAGTCACCTTGGAGCTTTGTTCGAAGTTTGCCGTCATACTACGCACATGATTAAGCTGTTTCACCAGACTTGCAGTTGCCTGCTGCTCCGAAGCTGCTACAGGAGCAGCAAACACGGTTGTACTCATCACCGGAGCTAAAGTCACTGCACCCAGCGCCATCGCACAGACGGTTTTACGAAGCATATTCATAATTTCACCCTTATATTTTGCGTCATCGCAATTTATTTGATAACTCATCTTAAACGAAAATTAAAAGCTAAAATGATAGAAAATAAGAACTTTTGTATTGTTATTAATTCGAAACCGGTTTTTTTGTTCATCATCATGAAGATTTCAGGACAATTTTTACATTATGGAATGTCACTTAAGCTGAACATTAATTTTCAGGCATAAAAAAACCCACAAAAATTGTGGGCTTTTTTTCTATCTCAGCGGATTACGCGTCAACAGATACGTAGCGACGGCCAAATTGACCTTTCACTTCGAATTTTACTACGCCATCAGCAGTAGCAAATAATGTATGGTCACGGCCCATACCTACGTTTTGACCAGCGTGGAATTCAGTACCACGTTGACGAACGATGATGTTACCTGCAGTTACAGTTTGACCACCGTAAACTTTAACACCTAACATCTTAGGATTCGAATCACGACCGTTCTTAGTCGAACCACCGGCTTTTTTAGTTGCCATGTCTATTTACTCCTCGTAATTAGCCTGAAATAGCTGTAATTTTCAACTCAGTGAACCATTGACGGTGACCTTGTTGTTTACGGTAGTGTTTACGACGACGCATTTTAACAATACGGATTTTGTCGTGACGACCATGGCTAACTACTTCAGCAGTTACAGTAGCACCAGCAACAACTGGAGCACCGATTTGAATGCTTTCACCGTTAACAAGCATCAATACGTCATCAAACGTAATAGTCGCGCCAGTTTCAGCTTTCAATAATTCTACTTTAAGGGTTTCACCCTCAACTACACGGTGCTGTTTACCACCGCTTTGGATTACTGCGTACATAATGTACTCCAAACTAACCCGTGTCGTCGTGCCGATAAAGGAATATATCGAACTTAAGACGTACGCCACTGGGGGGATATCTAAGGGCGAGGATTTTAAGGGATATTCAAAAAAACAACAAGCCATTTTACTGAAATAATAATGACCCGTTTACGCTAATTATTTAACTATTAAATATTTCCTATCAAATCAAGCACTCAAGATATATTCAGCAACAAAATACTACAGCAGAAATCTGGCGCATTTGATTAATATACTCAGCCGGATGAAGGGGGTGCGTCCTGACCTTTTGTGATTTTTTATGGCTCGAAATAGGGAGCAATTTCTCTTAAGATCTATAAAAAGCTGATTTTTAGTGGAGTTTATGCATTTCTTAGGTTTCACTCATGTTATAAATTGTTAAACTACGTCCAGCGATTTACCAGACCAGAGGTTTTCTTTCACATGACCATCGACTTTAAGCAAGACATTCTCGCTCCTGTTGCTAACGACTTTGCTGCGATGGACACATTCATTAATGAAGGAATTACCTCAAAAGTTGCGTTGGTGATGGCCGTCAGCAAACACGTGGTAGAAGCCGGTGGCAAACGTATGCGCCCGATTATGTGTCTTCTGGCTGCCAAGGCGTGTGGTGCTGAAAATTTGGAACCGCACCGTAAACTGGCTGCAATCATTGAAATGCTGCATACCGCAACACTGGTGCATGATGATGTAGTCGATGAATCAGGTCTGCGTCGCGGTCGCCCAACTGCAAATGCGACCTGGAATAACCAGACTGCTGTTCTAGTCGGTGACTTTCTGATTTCACGTGCTTTTGATTTGCTGGTCGATCTGAACAATATGGTATTGCTCAAGGATTTCTCGACCGGTACCTGTGAAATTGCTGAGGGTGAAGTGCTGCAACTGCAATCCCAGCATCAGCCGGAAACCACTGAAGCGACTTATTTGAATATTATTCATGGCAAGACCTCGCGTCTGTTTGAACTGGCCACCGAAGGGGCTGCCATTTTGTCGGATAAAAGTGAATTCCGTCAGCCTTTAAAAACCTTTGCCGGACATTTCGGTAATGCTTTCCAGATTATAGATGACATTTTGGACTACACCTCCGATGCGGACACGCTCGGCAAAAATATCGGTGATGATCTGATGGAGGGCAAGCCCACCCTGCCATTGATTGCGGCATTGAAAAACACCACCGGTGAGCAACATGAAATCATCCGTCGCAGTATTGCAACTGGTGGCACAGAACATCTGGAGCAGGTCATTCATATTGTTAATGAATCTGGTGCACTGGATTATTGCCGTCAACGTGCGACTGAAGAAACTGAAATCGCAATCAATGCCCTGCAGGCCTTACCTGACTCTGAATACCGTCAAGCCCTGATTAATCTGGCCAAACTGGCCCTACACCGAATTCAGTAATCTTTAAATTTGCCTATGCATATTAATTTTCTTGATCTTTTCCAAAACATGCAGCATCAGCTTGAACAACCTCAGGCAGTTCTGGATGAAAATCTTCTGATTGAGCTGGTTGAAAGAATCAGACCGGAAGACAGCAGAAATACCGAGGAGATCGAAGCAAAATTCAATGCATTTATTCGGGCTTTATTACTTACCCCGAATGCTGTTGCGACGCTTCAGACCTTTACCCTTCGGATCATTAATCGTTATAAACAGACGGGACTGTTTTCCGATACTGGCATTTTATCCCTGGATGGTTTCTGGAACCAGCTGAACCAGCGTATTGGCGCGCATATTTTGCCGCTTATTCCTGACCATCAGCAGCTACAGGAACTGTTTCGTAAGGTCTTTTATCATCGTACCGATAAATACTGGCTGGATTATTTTGATGCAGCAGACTGGCAGCGTTTATTTTCGATACTGAATCAGGGACATTCCAACCAGCCTGAAAAAACCCGGATTAAGGATGAGCTGATCAAGGCCCTGACTATTCTGTCTTACCGGATTAGCGGTATCGGTCTGCATCCCGAATTTATTAATGCCCAACCTGAACTGATGGAATATGAATCTCCGTTTCTGGTACAGAACCGTGAGATCAACGAATTTATTCAGGAATACAAGAAACGCTATAACACGGTAGCACTGGTCGATTCGATTACCCCGCCGGATGCCTCACAAGCGCTGGTGATGCTGGAACAATGTCATGATGTAGCGGCCAAAGTGCGCCGCTCTACCAGACGGATTGGAGTCAGTGTCAGTCTGACCTATATGCTTGCTCTGCTGGAACAGTGTCTGGAACGAGTCGAAATCCTGCTGAATATGGTCATGGATGATGATGACCTTCGTTATAAGTCCATTGGCCTTTTTATTGCGGATATCACTGAAGCAATTTACAGTGAACGCAGTGTCCGTGCCTTACTGGCAACCAATAGTGAACTTTTAGCTTTGCAAGTCACCGAAAATGCCAGCAAGACCGGTGAGCATTATGTCAGTACGGACAAGCAGGGCTTTCTCGCCATGTATAAGTCGGCTGCAGGTGCAGGCGTAATCATTGCCATTATGGCCACGCTAAAAACATTAATGGCACGTGTTTCTATGGCGCCCCTGATGCAGGCCTTTAGCTACAGCATGAATTATTCGCTAGGCTTTATGCTGATTCATGTCCTGCATTTTACCGTTGCGACCAAACAGCCGGCGATGACGGCTGCCGCGCTGGCTGCGACCGTACAACAGCGCAAAGGCACAAAAATGGCTCAGATTGCCGAGCTGGCTGCGCTGATTGTGAACATTATCCGCACCCAGTTTGTTGCCATTTTAGGTAATATTTCGATCGCGATTCCGGTAGCCGCTCTGATTGCCTTAACTTGGGATTATGCCCTGCATGAACCCTTAATGACCCATGCCAAGGCAGCCAAAACCCTGCATGACCTGAATCCCTTTACTTCTTTAGCTATTCCGCATGCTGCAATTGCCGGAGTCTGTTTGTTCCTGTCCGGATTATTAGCAGGTTATTTTGACAATATGGCAGTTTATCGCAAGGTAGGACCTCGCCTGAAAGCGGATGTGCGTTTAGCCCAGCTTATGGGGCAGCAACGCTTGCTGCGCTTTGCTGACTATATCGAGCGTAATCTAGGGGCACTGGCGGGTAATTTTATGTTTGGTATTATGCTGGGAAGCATGGGGACACTCGGTTTCATTTTGGGTCTACCACTGGATATTCGTCACATTGCCTTTGCATCAGCTAACTTTATTCAGGGTCTGATCAATATTAATGGTCCTGATGTCGGTTTGATTGTCGTATCTTTCCTCGGTGTCTTGCTGATTGGCCTGACCAACCTCTTTGTCAGCTTCAGCCTGACTATTATTGTAGCATTGCGTGCGCGACGGGTTCGTTTTGAACAGTGGAAACCGCTAGCAAAACTGGTCATGACTCACTTTCTGACCCGCCCCAGTGATTTCTTCTGGCCCCCTAAGCAAACACTTGAAATTGACGAAAATCATACATCTACAAAGTCCTAAAACTGTGATAATTTCGACATATTTGCTTCCAAATTCCTTACTAAGATAATGGAATTCGCATAAAATACACACACTTGAAAAAAAGTGTACTGACAAGTACACTTCACTTCAGACAATGAGCCGATCCTTTATCGGTGAGAGGGACAGAGATTCTCGGTATGCCTTACTTGTTGCTTTTTGTCGGAATTTTGCTTTTATTTTTCAGTGTTTTATTCCTTAACATTCCAGTCTTGAGCCAGTTTGACTTGCTCAGTGTACAGTGGATGAGCGAGCATCGCACCGGAACTTTAAATCAGATTGCAACATACTTATCAGCAATAGGTGGCATGCCATTTGTATTATTTTTATCCACACTATGGTGTATTTATTTACTGTGGTATAAAAAGCGTACAAACATAACTTTTATATGTATCGGAATTATCGGAGGAATACTCCTAGCTTGGCTGTTGAAATTTGCGATTGCCCGACCAAGACCACCAGCATCCCTCCATCTGGTGGAAAGCTTTGGAAGTTCTTTTCCAAGTGCCCATAGTCTGTATGCAGCCTGTCTGGGATGTCTGGCAATTTATATCTATCGGCAACATTCCCGGTATTACATTATTGTGATGGGCGCAGTGTTATGGATGCTGATGATGGGAATTTCAAGAGTTTATCTGGGCGTACATTTTCCTTCAGATGTCATTTCTGGCTGGAGTATCAGTTTTATTTGGATTTCGTTGTGGTATATGGTGTGGATCAAATATTGCACGGCGCACAAATAAAAAAATATTTAGATAAAAATCTAATTGAGGTGGAATAATGATGTCTGCAAAGCTTTGGGCACCGGCCCTGACTGCTTGCGCATTAGCAACAAGTCTTGCACTTGTTGGTTGTAGCAAAGATCCCAAAGAGGGCCAGCAAGCTGGCGCTCAACAAAAAATGCCACCGACTGAAGTCGGTGTTCTTGTTGCACAACCGCAAAGTGTAGAGCAGTCTGTAGAGCTCTCGGGTCGTACAACTGCATTTGAAATTTCAGAAGTACGCCCGCAAGCCAGTGGCGTCGTTCTAAAACGCTTGTTCACTGAAGGCAGTTATGTACGTGAAGGTCAGGCGCTGTATGAAATCGATTCAAGCTCCAGCCGTACTACAGTAGACAACGCCCGTGCAGCGATTGCCAGTGCTGAAGCAAATCTGGGTGTATTGCGGGTCAAAGAAGGACGCTACCGTCAACTGGTCGGTACAAATGCCATTTCGAAGCAAGAATATGATGACATCGTAGCACAGGTAAAACTAGCTGAAGCCGAGTTGAATGCTAATCGTGCCAGCCTGCGTAATGCTGAAATCAACCTGGGTTATTCAACGGTACGTGCCCCGATCTCGGGTCAGACCAACCGTTCGTCTGTGACTGCAGGCGCATTAGTCACGGCCAACCAGCCAGATCCGTTAGTGACAATTCAGCGTCTGGATCCGATCTATGTCGATATTAACCAGTCCAGTACTGAACTTTTGCGTTTACGTCAGCAATTGAGTAAAGGCGACCTGAACAGTTCAAACAATACCAAAGTCAAGCTAAAGCTTGAAGATGGCAGCACCTACCCGGTAGAAGGCCGTCTTGCATTCTCGGATGCCAGCGTGAATCCTGAAACAGGTACAGTCACCTTACGTGCAGTATTCCCGAATAAAAACCACCTGCTTCTTCCTGGCATGTTTGCAACTGCACAAATTGTGCAGGGTGAAATCCCGAATGCTTACCTCATCCCTCTGGCAGCCCTCACTCGTACCCCTACAGGTCAGGCGATGGCAATGCTGGTCGGTGCTGATGGTAAAGTGGCATCGCGTCCAGTGACTACAGTCGGCACTCAAGGCGCTGACTGGATTGTGACAGAAGGTCTAAACCCAGGTGATAGAGTGATTGTAGACGGTATTGCGAAAGTTAAGCCTGAACAACAAGTCATTGCTAAACCTTATCAACCTCAAGCTGCTGCTCCACAAGGTGCTGCACCGAAACAGCCTGCAGCGAGCGAGAAAAAGGCAGATGATGCTAAAGAGAAACCTGAACAAAAACCTGCTGCAAATGCATAAGGAGTAATGGTTCATGGCTCAATTCTTTATTCATCGCCCGATTTTTGCATGGGTGATCGCATTGGTAATTATGCTGGCGGGTATTCTAACCATCAGCAAAATGCCGATTGCGCAATATCCGACTATCGCTCCGCCAACCATCACCATTTCTGCAACTTATCCAGGTGCATCTGCTGAAACTGTTGAAAATACAGTAACTCAGATCATTGAGCAGCAGATGAATGGTATGGACGGATTACGTTATATTTCGTCCACCAGTGCGGGTAATGGCTCTTCGTCTATTGCTGTAAACTTTGAACAGGGTATAGACCCTGACCTGGCGCAAGTTCAGGTTCAAAACAAATTACAGTCTGCTACCGCACTACTTCCTGAAGATGTACAGCGTCAGGGTGTACGTGTTACCAAGTCTGGTGCCAGCTTCTTACAGGTACTGGCTTTCTATTCGCCAGATGGCACCCTGACTGCAGATGACATTAAAGACTATGTGAACTCCAATATTTCTGAACCTTTAAGCCGTGTCGAAGGCGTTGGTGAAGTTCAGGTCTTTGGTGGTTCATATGCCATGCGTATCTGGCTCGATCCAGCCAAAATGGCAAGTCTGCAAGTCACTCCAAGTGATATTGCCACCGCAATTCGTACCCAGAATGCACAGGTTGCCGTGGGTCAGCTCGGTGGAGCACCTGCAGTAAAAGGTCAAGTACTGAATGCGACAGTCACAGCACAAAGCCTGTTACAAACCCCGGAACAGTTCAGCAATATTTTCCTGAAAAATACCACGTCAGGTGCACAGGTTCGCCTGGGCGATGTAGCACGTGTAGAACTAGGTGCGGACAACTACCAGTTTGATTCCAAATTTAATGGTAAACCGGCCGGTGGTGTAGCCATTAAGCTAGCTACAGGCGCCAATGCCCTAGATACTGCAAAAGCAGTTGAAGAGCGCTTAAAACAGTTACGTCCAAATTATCCTGAAGGGATGGTGGATACGCTGGCTTTCGATACCACGCCTTTCATTCAGTTATCGATTGAATCTGTGGTTCATACCCTCATTGAAGCGATTATTCTGGTCTTCATCGTCATGTTCCTATTCTTGCAGAACTGGCGTGCGACCATCATTCCAACCATGGCGGTTCCAGTCGTGGTATTGGGGACCTTTGCTGTTATTAATGTCTTCGGCTTCTCGATTAACACCCTGACCATGTTTGCCATGGTATTGGCGATTGGTCTTCTGGTCGATGATGCGATTGTCGTAGTCGAAAACGTGGAACGGGTAATGACGGAGGAACACCTCGATCCGGTTTCTGCAACTGAAAAGTCAATGAAACAGATTTCTGGTGCATTGATTGGTATTACTTCGGTACTTTCTGCAGTATTCGTGCCTATGGCATTCTTCGGTGGTACGACCGGGGTTATTTATCGCCAGTTCTCGATTACCCTTGTGACTGCAATGGTTTTATCACTCATTGTGGCGCTCACCTTTACCCCTGCCCTGTGTGCGACCCTGCTGAAACAGCATGATCCTAACAAACCGGAAAGTAATGGTGTGTTTGCACGCTTCTTCCGCTGGTTTAACAGCAGCTTTGAAAAGATGTCGGTGAAATATCAGGGCGGCGTTAACCGCATGACTCACAGCAAAATTTTTTCGGGCATCATTTACGCTGTAGTACTGGGTATTATTGTTCTTATTTTCCAGAAACTGCCTTCTTCGTTCCTGCCGGATGAAGATCAGGGTGTAGTAATTGCACTGGTACAACTACCACCGAACGCAACGCTGCAAAGAACTGATAGTGTAGTCAATACCATGACTAACTATTTCCTGGAAAACGAGAAAGATACGGTTCAGTCCGTATTTAGTGTGGCAGGTTTCTCCTTTACCGGTGTAGGTCAAAACGCAGGTCTGGCTTTCATTAAACTGAAAGACTGGTCTGAACGTACCAATCCGGAAGCTCAGGTCGGTGCGATCATTCAACGTGGTATGGCATTAAACATGATTGTGCAGGATGCTTCTTACATCATGCCGCTACAGTTACCTGCAATGCCAGAACTGGGTGTATCCGCTGGCTTTAACCTGCAGCTCCAGGCAGCAGGTGGCCAGACTCATGAACAGCTTCTTGCAGCCCGTAATGCAATTTTGGGCATGGCGGCAAAAGATCCACGTCTGGCGGGTGTACGTCCGAATGGTCAGGAAGATACACCTCAGTACCATGTGATTATCGATCAGGCACAAGCGGGTGCCATGGGTGTGAGCATCGCTGAAATTAACACCACCATGGGCATGGCTTGGGGCGGTTCGTATATCAACGATTTCGTAGATCGCGGTCGTGTCAAGAAAGTCTATGTACAGGGTGAAGCAGATGCGCGCATGATGCCGCAAGATCTGGATAAATGGTATGTCCGTAATAATCGCGGTGAAATGGTTCCTTTCTCGGCATTTGCAACAGGTGAATGGACCTATGGTTCACCACGACTAGAACGTTACAATGGCGTATCGTCTATGAACATCCAGGGTACTCCGGCGCCAGGTGTCAGCTCGGGTGCAGCCATGCAGGCCATGGAAGAAATTATCGCGAAGTTACCGGAAATGGGCTTGCCAGGTTTCGACTATGAATGGACAGGTTTATCTCTGGAAGAACGTGAATCTGGTGATCAGGCTCCATTCCTGTATGCCCTGTCGTTATTGATTGTATTCCTGTGTCTGGCAGCCTTGTATGAAAGCTGGTCAATTCCGTTCTCGGTGCTGCTGGTGGTGCCATTAGGTATTGTGGGTGCATTATTACTGACCTTTGGTGGGATGATGCTGTTCCAGAATCCAAACCTGTCCAATAACATCTACTTCCAGGTAGCGCTTATTGCAGTCATTGGTCTTTCTGCGAAAAATGCCATCTTGATTGTCGAATTCGCTAAAGAGCTGCAAGAACAAGGTGAAGAATTATTTGATGCTACCTTGCATGCGGCAAAAATGCGTTTACGCCCGATTATCATGACCACTTTAGCCTTTGGTTTTGGTGTATTGCCGCTTGCCCTGTCTTCAGGTGCTGGTGCTGGTAGCCAGCACTCGGTAGGTTATGGTGTACTCGGTGGTGTTATCAGCTCGACCTTATTAGGTATCTTCTTTATCCCGGTATTCTATGTATGGATTCGAAGTGTCTTTAAATACAAACCAAAAACACAAAATCAGGAGTATAAGTCGTAATGCAAAATCTATGGTCTATTACAGGTCGTAGCATTGCGGTATCTGCCCTTGCGCTGGCTTTGACTGCCTGTCAAAGCATGCGCAGTCCAGAACCCGTTGCGCAGGCAAATATCCCGAGCAGCTATACCAATGCGTCTGGTACTTCTGTAGCAGAACAGGGTTATAAAGAGTTTTTTGCTGACCCGCGTTTACTGCAGGTGTTGGATTTAGCGCTGAATAATAACCGCGACCTGCGTACTGCAGCACTCAATATTCAACGTGCCCAGCAGCAGTATCAGATTAGCGAAAATAACCAGTTACCTACGATTGGTGCCAGTGGCAGTGTACTGCGTCAGGACACTTTAAATAACAGTGCCCAGAACCGCGGTCCTATCACCAGTTATAACGTAGGACTAGGCGTAACCGCATACGAACTGGATTTCTGGGGCCGTGTCCGTAGTCTGCGTGATAATGCGCTTGATACATTCTTTGCGACCCAGAGTGCACGTGATGCGACCCAGATCTCCCTGATTGGTCAGGTTGCACAAGCATGGCTCAGCTATTCATTTGCCAATGCCAATCTGGCATTAGCGCAACAGACGCTGCAAACCCAACTTGAGTCATACAATCTGAACAGGAAACGTTTTGACGTTGGGATCGACAGTGAGCTTCCTGTACGTCAGGCACAAATTTCAGTAGAAACAGCGCGTAACGATGTTGCCAACTACCGGACTCAGGTGGCACAGGCGCAAAACCTGTTAAACCTTCTGGTGGGCGAGCCAGTGCCAACCAGCTTATTACCGGCACAACGTGTTACCCGTATTACTTCCAATACTGCACTAGGTGCGGGATTGCCAAGTGATCTGCTGATTAACCGTCCGGATATCCGTGCAGCAGAATATCGTCTGTCTGCAGCAGGTGCCAATATTGCGGCAGCTCGCGCACGTCTGTACCCGACCATCAGCCTGACCGGCTCTGCAGGTCTGGCGTCAACTGATCTGGGTGATCTGTTTAAGTCTGGTAGCTTTGTCTGGTCAGTAGGCCCAAGTCTGGATATTCCAATTTTTGATTGGGGTACCCGTCAGGCCAATATCCGCATTTCTGAAACTGATCAGCAAATTGCCTTGTCAGATTACGAAAAGTCGATTCAAACTGCTTTCCGTGAAGTCAGTGATGCCCTGGCAGTTCGCCAGAATATTGGTGATCGTCTTGCAGCTCAGCGCCGTCTGGTTGAAGCAACTAATACGACCTATCGTTTGTCACTTGCACGTTTCCGTGCCGGGATTGACAGCTATCTGAGCGTACTGGATGCACAACGTGCTTCTTATGCTGCAGAACAGGGTTTATTATTGCTTGAACAGGCCAATCTGAACAATCAGGTTGAAGTCTATAAAACCCTGGGTGGCGGCTTAAAAGTCAATACAACCGACATCGTGCCGAACCCGCCGTCTGTGTCTGAACAACGCCGCGCGGCCGAACAGCAAGCGCAATAAATTCCAGACAGATCAAGAAAAGCTCACTTCGGTGGGCTTTTTTTATTGCATTTTCAAGGCAGTTTTCCTATTGTCATAGGCTAGCGATTTATTTAGAAAACATACACATGTTACTTAGCAATCTGGAATCTGTACCGGGACATACCATTCGTCAGCAAATAGATGTCGTTTATGAAAGTACCGTACGCAGCAAGCATGTCGGACGTGACCTACTGGCCGGGCTAAAAAATATTGTGGGTGGTGAACTTACTGCCTATACCGAACTACTGGAAGAATCCCGTCAGGAAGCGATGAACCGTATGATTGAAAAAGCTCGCAGTATGGGGGCCAATGCAGTTGTCGGCATTCGCTTCTCGACTTCTAATATTGCCCAGGGTGCTTCTGAGCTCTTTGTTTATGGTACAGCCGTAGTGGTTGATCCGGTCATGCCAAAATTACCCGATCCTTTTCCGCAGGCAGATTAAAGCATGGACGGTTTAATTTTCCAGGTCATCATTTTTGCCATCCTGTTTAGTGTCGGGTTTGGATTTGGCCGTTATAACGAACGTAAACATTTTCGCTATCTGGATGAACAGGAACAACGTCTGGCATATATTCAGATGAACAGTAGTCGCTTTATCATGTCTGAATATTCTGGACAAATGATCAGTAGCAATGTGGTTATTTCCCATGATTATTTTAAATATGCCATTGCCAGTGTCCAGAATATGCTGGGTGGCCGTCTGACCAGCTATGAAAGCGTGGTAGAGCGTGCACGACGCGAAGCAATTGTACGTTTAAAACTTGAGGCTGAAAAAATCGGGGCGACCCAGATTATGGGAATCCGTCTCAGCACCACTGAACTCGGCATGCAAGGCGGTATGGTGGAAGTCTTTGCTTATGGTACTGCACTAAAACAGCCTTCTTGACCAAACTGAATGTCTACCCAGAAACTCTGCCGAGCTGATCCAGCCCTGCTACACGATTCTGGTACTCAAATGACTAAACCTGAATAGACATACCGCTTTAAAGAGGAAATAGAGCGATAGGCAGTCATTGAGTCCGACTTCAAGCCGCTGGAATCATCTTTATTCCCTATTATTCTGTGCTAGGATATTAAGTAATCAGCAGAATAAATATAAATAAGATGATGCAGTTTCTCGACTCTATAAAAACTACACTTCAATTCCATCTGTATTTCTTTATTATTTTCCCAGCCATCTTGGTATTTTATCTGGTCTTACAGACCCTCACTCCTTTAAGCTGGTCCAGCTGCTTATTAAGCAGCTGGAATATCGCGATCTATGCTTATTTGTTTTTTACTATAAAAAAGCTTTGGCACATTGACCACGCTCATATTCTGCAACGTGCCATGCAACAGGATGCCGGTAAATGGATCATTCTATTTCTGGTGATCATTACGCTGATCATTTGTTTTATTGCAATTATTATTGAAATTAACCATTTACCCAAAAATCCCCTGATTAGAACCGGCCATTTAATCCTGTCTGTTATCACTATTATCTCAGCCTGGTTCCTGATGCATACGATTTTTGCCATTCACTATGCACATGATTTTTATTTGGCTCTGGAAAAACAGCAACAAGGCGGACTGGATTTTCCCAACACCGCGAATCCGACTTATCCGGACTTTCTATATTTTAGCTATATCATCGGAACTTCTGCGCAAACGGCAGATGTCTCCATTACTTGCCAATCTATGCGGGTGTTAAATACCCTACATCTGCTTTTGGCTTATGGATTTAATACCACCATTCTGGCTATCAGTATTAACGTCACGGCAAACTTTATCAGCAATTAAAAAGTGTCCTGAAAGAGGCAGCACACTGAAAATAGCCATCTACTGCCTCTATCTACTAGTATTCTCTAGTCTCTACATGACCGATTTTAAAGTTAATTATCTTGCTTCATAATTTCAGGCAGTCAGGTTTTTACGCAATTCATCTTCAACAATGCTGAGTTCAATTTCACTAAATTTACGAATCTCACCTTCGGCATGCTTTTCTAACATTCCACCCAGCAAAGGTACTTTAACTTTCACCGTCCAGTTTAACTGAAACTGGATCTGATCTTTATCTCCAGTGACTGCACGCTGACAGGTAGCCTCAATCGGCAAATTGGCCCCAAGTTGTACCGTCGAGGTCATTTCATCCAGATTACTGACATCGGTACGCTGCAAACGGAATGCATCTTTAAGTAGTTTTTTTGCCATATCCGGAATATTGACATCCAGGTTATAAGCACGTTTCAGGGTATACATATGCCCCTGCTTTTCCGAAACCAGGATCTCCAGATTTTGAGCAGGAATTCGATGACAAACTGCCTCATGTAAACGGATATCATTGGCCAAACGCTTAAACTCATCAATGGACACGCCATTAATAATTGCTTTTACGGTGAACTGATGTGCCATGCTATTTTTTCCTTATTTTTATTAAGTTATTTACATACACTACTTTTGACAGCAGCGAATAAAAGACCAAACACAGAGATGACTCTGCAATTTATATCAACTCTACAGTAGATGTCATTATTCTTTTATCGGGAAACAGCGGCAATCCGGTCAATGTTTGCAACATAGTTTTGCAGAGAACTGTTCCTGAACACAGCTGATCCGTAGCTGCATTTCGCCATAACAGATCAATGCATAAAACTCTTCGGCACCATCGTCCAGACCTGAAGCAAAATATTCAGTACCAGAGGGAAAAGCCTGCAACCAGTCAGCCTTATAAAAATCTGCAACTGATTCAAACTGCAAATACAATTCAGGCTCAGCCTCGATTTTCATCGCCAGAGCCATAAATTTCTGTAATTGTGCTTGATGAAAATCAATAATCATGAACTTCCTGCTTCACTCCCCAGATTGTTCTTAAATAACTGTGCCACGGCTATGCATGAAAAAGACAGAAAGTTTTGCGGTTTTTTTCTCTAGCACCATGGCATAAAAGAAATGGGTTATATGGGATATTCTCGCCCAGATAAAGACAAAGCTGGTAAAAAGTTCCATCTGATTTCATCAAGTTAAATCGACTGAGGTACACGGCTTGAGATCTTTAATATTAGAGAGCGAATAAAAGTTGTCTACCTAGGCACAGTCTGGATGCAAAAGGTCAGTACGGATTTCCTGCCGGTGCTCTTCTCCAAAACGGTCAACATGCACGTAAAATATTCCATAGCGGCCGACATAATATTCTAGTGATTGATCATAGAAATTCCAAAAAATTGACCATTCCCCTAAATCCATCTGACGGATCTGGGTACTACAGTGCATTGGCATCTTTTGTAATACTTCCTGCTGTAACTGTTCGGCCTGTGCTCGATTCCCAATATGCACCTGCCGTTGAAAGAATAGCTGTGCCACATCATCAAACAGTTCCAGCTCATATGCATCCACTAGATACACCTGCTGCTCTTGCTCGATGACTTCTTGCTCTGTAATGCTCGAAATCTGTACCTGTTTTTTTAGGCACTTATGAGCCAGATGACGCTGAGCCTTATACATTTTCCTGCCCACAATCCAAGCAGCATTCAAAATGAATAAAACACATAATAGGAGGAGTAATTTCAGCATAATTGATCATCTCATGTGACTGATTCTTTTTTATTTTATTTTATCGCAGCAGGCGCAGCATTTACTGGAATAGCCCACGTGGATCCAGAATACGTCTATTTTTTAGACAGTGCAAATTTACGGCTTATTTTTATAATTTATCTTCTTTTCTGGAGCATTTTCACCCCCTTCTCGAGTTCATTTTTATTTTAAGATTTAATTTACTTTGATTTTTATCTTTAGCTTCATCATGAAACTTAGGCACTTGAGATAATAAAAAAGGACAAATCCATAACAGACCTGTTCTTCAGGCGTATGGATATCAGCAAAAATTCTCAAAATCACTACAATATTGTTCTGTTTTTTACCTAGTGTTTTTTTATCAAATAAACCCTTCCTATAAATATTTGAGAAAATGAATAAGATTATGATTCGGGAAGGGAAGATCGAAGATATACCTCAGATTATTCAGGTGATTCATGACAGTATTCAGTCCTGTGTTCTGGATCATCAGCGTGAAGCCAGCAAAATTCAAACCTGGCTAGAAAAATTTGATCATGCCAGCCTGATTGTCGACATGCTTTATAACGATTGCTGGGTTTACCTTGTACATGACAAGGTGGTCGGGTTCTTATTGGTCAGTGATACTGGAGAAATCCGGATGCATTATATCGCCCCTAACTACCAGAGACTGGGATTTGGTACCCAGTTGTTTCACCAGATGCATCACACATTATTAAAGAAAAAAATTCATCAGATTGAAATACAGTCCACCCAGACTGCTTTAAGTTATTATCAACGCTGTGGCTTTCATCTGCATTCTGCCGGGTCAGAAGATGAGGTATGCCTTCTTTATAAATATGTTTTTTAATCAGTCTCTTTCTTAATTTTTAACTGATCACGCCCTGCCTGTTTGGCGGCATAGAGTTGCACATCTGCAGCTTTCATCAGTTCATGAATATCTGCATATATATGTGTTTGTGCAGTCCATGCTGCCCCCATACTGACCGTAATATATTTTTTTGCATCTGGCCGGTTCAGATGTTCCATACGTTGTTCCCGAATCTGCTCTAATACATTTTCCAGATTTTTCAAGGCAGTTTGAACCGGTATATCTGTGAGCAGAATCGCAAACTCTTCGCCACCATAACGTGCCAGATAACCCGACGGCGGCAAGGCTTGCTGGATAATCCTGACCAGATTTTTCAGGACGTCATCCCCCTTTAAATGGCCATAATAGTCATTATAGTTTTTGAAATAGTCGACATCGAGCATGGCAAAAACCAGCGTATGTTGCAGCTGCTGCCGGGTCTGCAAAAACTGCTGCTGGATTTCATGATTTAAAGCGCGCCGGTTAAAGGCACCTGTCAGTGCATCAGTATTCATCTGCTGCTCTAATTTAGCATTCAGTTCATGCAGTTGCTGGGTACGTTCTTTGACTTTTTGATCGAGTGAATTGTTGAGAGCAATCAGATTCAGGTTCAACTGTTCGGTCTCATAAGTTTGATGCGCATAATGCCTCGACTGCCGGAACATGATTAATAACGCGTAGATACTGGTTGAGATAAAGAACAGATGCGTCGTTTTAATTACATTGATCAGCAATAGATAATCATTCAAAAACGTCAGACAGAGGAAAATAATCGCAATCAGATTCAAACGCGAATAATGTTCTTTATAGCGTAGAGTCTGATAAAAGCCGTACATAAAATTGGCAAGGATGACTAAAGCATAGATCGCACTAAACAGAGCCAGACGCTCAAATATTTCCGGAGATGAAAAAAGGGTAATAATAATATTAAAGACCAACAATATAACTGCAATATAATAAATCACCGGATTCAAATAGCGCCGGTTAAACAGATGCATATAGCTGAGAAAAAAGAATGCCGCAAAAAAAGTAAACAGATACTCTAATCGGCTTCCCCACAACCAGTTGATATTGGTAAACACTGAATAAGCATAAGGTGCAGAAAACAGGTTATGCATGGCCAAAAAGACAATAAACCAGCCAAAAACAAAGATACTTTTACTGTTGCGTTCTCGAGATCCTCTGAATATCGAAAACAGAATGGTAAACACCCCTACCCCAAATACTGCACCGCACACCATGGCAATACTCATCATGAGCTGCTGGAATTGGCGATTGATTGTCGCCGCAATGCCGATCTGCATCGGTCGTTCGAGGCCACCATGCAAATGGGTATAATTCGAGGCCTGAATACTTAAGGTAATATATTCAGTGTCTGGAACAAAATAGCCAATCCGCGGTGCTTTTTCAGTCACCTGTTTTTCAGGTGTGGTACTGATTTCTCCGAGTCGAACGATAAACTGTCCATTGACATACATTCGATAGGCGCCGTACTGGGTTGGAATCCGGATCGCAATCCGTCGTCCGAGAAACTCTTTTGGAATTTTAAAATGACCAATGAAAGTCCCATAACCCGCATTTGAGCCTGCCAAGGTTTTAAAAGAAGCTGGCAATTGAACGGTTTTTGACTGGAGTATGGAGCTGGGCTGAACTATAAACTGGTTCGGGTAGAACCACCATTTTCCCTGCAAAGAACTACTGCTATGTTCGGTAAAATGGACTTCTGTAACCTCATTTTGAGATTGCTGCTGAAATGATGGCGATGTGAGTTCGTTCTGAGCGATCGCTGGACTAGTTATGCAAGTCAGCCAGCTAAAGGTCCAGATAAATACGATAAAAAAGACATTCCTTATCAATTTATGCAAATACGTTATATCTCAAGATAATTGTTTATTATTCTTATAATTTACAAGGAATATTTATGATTTCAAATGTTTTTTGTATTTAGTCCGGTACAACCTGTATTGGGTTGACTGCACCGGAAAAGCTCAAATATTTTAATTAGAGAAAACTATTTATGTCTCGCTAATTATATTGTTTTAATCACGTGTTTTTACATCAAACAATTCAATTTCAAAAATCAGGTTGGAATTGGCTGGAATGACCTTCCCCATTTTACGTTCGCCATAAGCCAAATGTGCAGGTACCATCAGTTTACGTTTACCACCAACTTTCATTCCCAGAATGCCCTGATCCCAGCCTTTAATCACACGCCCTGTACCAATGACAGTTTCAAAATAATTGCCTCGGTCAATGGATGAATCAAACTTGGTTCCATCTTCCAGCCATCCAGTGTAATGCGTGGTAATTAAAGCGCCTTTTACCGCTTCTTTCCCTTCACCTACTTTTAAATCAATAATTTCAAGTTCGTTTATCATCGTCATTTACCTGAGATTAGCACTAAATTTAGAGTTCAGTATAAACTGGATTGAGCTAAATTCCTTGGCCTTTAGCTTCAATAGGTCAAAAGCTGAGTTTCTGAATCTTCTTATCCTGTAATAAATACTGGGTTAATTTCTGATGATTTTTAGCTGACCCCATCAGGATCCAGCGGCTTGTAATCTGCTGGTCGATTTTTTGCTGGCTGGAATGAATCACTTTTAATTTGTATCGTTTAAACAGTTTTTCATAATGTTCCGGCTCATGCTGCTCGAAAGGACAGACAATTTCGTAGTTACGTTCATGATTCAGATGCTCGATACCACGTTGCACATAGACCAATAGGACCAGTACGATCAACACGATCACCGTTGTCCAAATACTTAACAGTTCATAACCCGCACCGACTGCCATGCCCAGTGCCGCTGTCATCCAGATCGTGGTTGCAGTGGTAATACCAGAAACCCGGTTATCATCTTTTAAAATTACTCCGGCTCCCAGAAAACCCAAACCGGTTAAAACATTGGCTGCCAGACGGTCAGGGTTGTCCACGCCGATTTTTAAAGAAATAATGGTAAACAGACAGGAACTCAGACTGACTATGATCATGGTGCGCAGTCCGGCAGATTTACTGTGATATTCCCGTTCTGCCCCAATGATTGCACCAATCACGACTGCTAATAGCAACTCATAAAGTTCATGATACATGCTTCGTCCAGAGAACTTATTTTTCTCTCCAGATATACGAAATAGTGAGGCAAGGATACAAGTTGAAACTTGCATCCTTGTGAATTCTTATTGTAACTGTTCCCACTCTACAATCACTTGACCCTGATCACCAATCAAGGTCCATTCCCCATCCATCACATTTAACTGTAACTGCATGGTGCGTGCACACAATTGTGGTAATGCATCAGTGGTTGCAGTGGATAATTTCCATACTTCCACATTTTTTAAGGTTTTTAACTTGCTGCTACGCTTATACCATTCATCTACCGCAGAACCATAGGTCACGACTGCGACCTGCTTGCAACGCGCACTGGCCTTTTTGACTTTATCTTCGTCCGGACTGCCCACTTCAATCCATTTGACCAGTTGCCCGGTCAGATCCTTTTCCCAGAGTGCCGGCTCATCCGTTTCGAACAGATCCTTGGTAAATTCCAGTGCTTCATCGGCATAGCGCGCATAGGCCAGAATACGCACCATCAAGCGTTCAATGGTTTCCGAAGGATGCAGTGCCATCGTCAGTTGATAGTCTTCATAACGATGCGTATCCATATCCGCAATATTCAAATCAACTTTATAAATCGTCGCTTTTAACGCCATCACACAATCCTCAAATTTGGCGCTTAGCATATAAGATTTAGCACAATTTTGCTGAACAGATTTAGGTCAAAGATTCATTCAGCGTACTAGAAATAGTGCTGTTATTTTTCTGGATCGATACGGCATTGCATCAGGGCAGTTTCAAATGCCAGCCAATCGCGTGACTGTTGATAAATCACTTCCACCCGGTTATCAATACCTTCATCTGCCGACTGATAATTGAACTGTTCCGGATTGAAATTAAAACTTTTCCAGCCCTGATCGGTATGGAAAATCCCCTTGATTCTAAGCCAGTCTTTTTGTTCACACAGCAGATCCAGCAGATCATAAAAATTAAACTGCCAGCGTTTTGGCAATTTCCAGCCTGCGACCTGATATCCCTGGGCACTTTCTACATAATGATAAGGCATCTGTTGAATGACTACGGAAGTGTCTGCGGACGAGATCGTCTGTTGCTGTTTTAACAAGGGCTGGATCTTACGGGCCGAACCCTGATAATCCTGCCTGATCTGTTCAATATTGAGCTGTCCCTGCTCAGTCAGCAGCCACTGTTGGGCATAAGGTTGATATTCTGCCTGAAGTTGTGCGAGCGCTGCATTATCTTCGGCTGTCATCAAATCAGCATGTGAAATCACCACGATCTGCGCTGCCTTGAGTTGGTCTGCATACAGGTTTTGCTGGGTCCAGTCCCGGTCATGCAAACGCGAACCATCCACCACGGTGACTAAAGCCTGCATGTTCAAATGGCTATGCCAGTGCGGTTCGGTCAGCTGTTCCAATAATTGTCCCGGGTGCCCCAGCCCGGTAGGTTCGATAAACAGGCGATCCAGTTTTACTTCTGACAGCAAGCGCGATAAGGCGATTTGCATCGGCAATTGGCTACTGCAACATAGACAGCCACCCAATAGCTCTTTGACTGCATAACCCTGATCTTGCGGCAATAACTGCTGGTCTACCCCAATCTGGCCAAACTCATTCATCAGCACTGCCCAGATTTCCTGTTTCGGTTTCTGCTGTAGTAAATGTTTGAGTAGTGTGGTTTTACCTGCACCTAAAAATCCGGAAATGATATGGACAGGAATAGCCTGTGATGCTGACAGAATTTTCAAAATCGGCTCTCAAGAGATTGAATAGAAATAGCAATGCTCTGCATTATAAAGCACGGCCAGATTATAAAATGCGTCTTCTTAATAAACACATGATGAAATTACAGATTCCAAAATTCATGGAATCATCCAGAATCTTCAATTTGCTATGTTAACTTTTATTGCCAATATAATTTTTGAAATATTCATACACATTTTTATTGAATAAAACTCTGCATAATTAACAGAAATAAAACAACTTTCTCAGTTTTGTATTGCTTTGGTTATTGCCTACGTGTCGCTTTTGTTAATTGGTTTGCCTCGTAAAATTTCAGTGCTTAGGATGAGCATCTGTCGAATTGATGTGATGGTCAATTCCGCAGATTAATAACCTGAATAAAAGGATGCCAAAAATGAACTATGCACAAATCTTACTCGCCACGACTCTTACTGCTGCTGCAGCTACCAGTTTTGCAGACAGCAAAACCACAGATGCAAAAACCACCACTGAAGAAAAAGTGGTCGTGAGTACCCAAGAATTACCTGAATCAAATGCGCCGGTTGCAGGTGCATCTGCAGAGCAGCCTGCTGCCTCTGAAGCAGCTGCATCTGAAGCTACTGCAGACAGTACAACACCAGCAAAACCTGCTGCACGTTAAGTTATTAGATGACTCGTTTAACCCTATAAGGATATTCGTGACAGTATTTCTCCAGTAGGCTGTGTCCTAGGCTGTCCGATATTTTTCGATGCTGAATCATGCTTGATGCTGGTTCAGCATTTTTATTGCACAGAATCTATTTAGAGCCATAGTCAAAACTAATCACAGAATTAATAGCAGCTATCAAATTTATATTAATTTTATTTTTAAATTCAATTGATTAACTAAAAATAATCTATCAAATTCAATATTTATCATATCCTTCAGCTACTATCGCATAACTTGTTTCTGGTGTTCAGCTGTTCCTTAATAGCCTTAAATGCAAGTCGATTGAATGGACATTCGCTATGAGCAATACCAATTACACTACTGAAGTGGCAATCCTGGGTGCCGGACCCGTAGGCTTAACCCTTGCCAACTATCTGAGCAAACAAGGCGTAGTTGTCACGATTGTCGAGCAACTGGATAGTTTGATTGATTACCCACGTGCGATTGGAATCGATGATGAATCCTTGCGTACTATTCAGTCTTTAGGTTTAGTCGAGCAAGTTTTACCACATACCACCCCAAATCATGCAATGCGTTTCTTGACCCCGAAAGGACGCTGTTTTGCAGATATTCAGCCTTTGACGCGTGAGTTTGGCTTCCCGCGCCGTAATGCTTTTATTCAGCCACAAGTCGACAACGTGCTGCTGCAGGGCTTGAAACAATATAAAAACACCCAAGTGCTATTCTCACGTCAATTGACCCATTTTAGTCAGGATGCTGAAGGCGTGACACTCAATCTGCAAAATAAGGATGGCGTTGCAGAAACCTTACGCGCTCAATATCTGATTGCCTGTGATGGCGGTAATTCTTATATACGCCGTAACCTGGGTATTGCATTTGAAGGTGAAACCGCACCGAATCAATGGATCGTGATCGACCTTGAGAATGACCCTCTCGCTACACCGCATATCTATTTATGTTGTGATCCGGTACGTCCTTATGTATCGGCAGCATTGCCACACGGTATTCGACGTTTTGAATTTATGGTCATGCCAGGTGAAACCCAGGAAGAACTGAGCAAACCGGAAAATATTGCCAAACTTCTGTCCAAGGTTTTACCAAGCACGGATGGTATTGAAGTAATCCGTCAGCGTGTTTATACCCATAATGCCCGTATTGCCGACAAGTTCCGTGTCGACCGAATTCTGCTTGCCGGTGATGCTGCGCACATCATGCCAGTATGGCAGGGTCAGGGTTATAACAGCGGTATGCGTGATGCCTTTAACCTGGCCTGGAAAATGGCAATGGTCATTCAGGGCAAAGCGACAGCTGAACTGTTGGATTCTTACCAGATCGAGCGGAAAGATCATGCCAAAGCCATGATTGATCTCTCCGTTATGGCCGGCCATGTACTGGCACCACCGAAAAAATGGCAGGGTTTTGTCCGTGACGGTATTGCCTATGCCCTGAACTATATCAAACCCATCAAACAGTACCTGCTGGAAATGCGCTTTAAACCGATGCCTAAATATCATGACGGCGCACTTTTGAGTAACGGTGCCAAGAACTCTCCAGTCGGCAAGATGTTTATCCAGCCACAGGTTAGACTTGAGTCAGGTGAAAAAGTTTTACTGGATGACGTAATTGCTAATGATTTTGCAATTATTGCTTGGGGTGTAGACCCGCAATGGGGTATTTCGGATGCCACCATGCAAATCTGGAAAAAATTAGGCGTCAAATTTATTCAGGTCATTCCCGAAGTTCAACTGGGCAATAAAAACCGCAAGCAATTTGAAGGCGTGATTACCGTTGGTGACATCGGCACTGATATTCGCAGCTGGTTCGGTAAAACCACTGAGTCAGTCGTTATTTTACGACCTGACCGTTTTGTGGCAGCCCTAGCGATTCCACAAACACTGGATCATATCAGCCAGCAGCTGTTTAAAAAGCTGCATGTAAAATAATTACGAGCATAAAATACACTTACTGAATTACATTCAGAGACCTGACCACGTGAAAACGTGGTCTTTTTTTATGTGTATTTTTTCTTGCACAGGGCTTGTTTATAAGTTGCTTTCTTTAAGGTCAATGTCTCATTATTCAAGAAAAAGAGCATGTCTGTCAGAAAATATATGAACCACACTTTTTTTTATTGAACTTAGGCATTGATTTTCTGTAACCAGGGTATATCTTTCATTGAGTCACGCTGCGCCAGCAACTGAATAAAGGGCTTGAACTCATCCAGATAGGGCAATATTTTCAAAGAAATGGCAAAAATCAGCCAGTACCCCAGAAATACATCTGCAGCTGAAATTTTCTCACCCAGCAGATATGGATTGGCTTCTTGCATACCTTTTTTGAGAAAGGCTAATAGGCTCTGTGCATGACCAAAGCTCAAGCTCCGTGTTCTTTGCTCAATCTGTTCATCCGGTACGCCCAATCCTTTTAAATCCATAAATTCCGTTAAAGGGCCATGAGTAAAGAACATCCATTTCAGATAAGCGCCGCGTTTGGGATCATCCAGAGTCGGTGCCAAACCTTTTTCTATATATTTATCGGCCAGATAGGTAAAGATGGCCGCAACTTCAGTAATTATCACGTCCTGATCGACCAGACAAGGTACTTTGCCCATGGGATTAATCGCTAAATATTCGGCCTGATGCATGTTTTCATAAGGTACGTTTATAATTTCAACCTGGTCTGTAATGCCCAACTCCTGTAATAAAAGCATTACAGTCATGCCACGGGACTGGGGATTGCTATATAACTTCATCATTTTTATTCACCCTCTGCTGTTATTTTAATTTTTTAATGCAACTTTTTTTTATTGGCTGCCTTTGATTTCTCTCAATGCAAGAAAAATCAAAGATATCATGTTAAAAAAATCTAGTATAAAGTGCTTCGATAGCCTGTGAAGAACGATTATCTGACAGATTTATCTGCCGAAGCCTTTTTGCTGTTTAAAAACCTGCGGTGCTATCAGGTCTTTCTTTTTTAAAAGAAACCCATATAAAACTGTTCTTTCAGGATTTTTAAAATGAGTTCAAGCAGCTCGTTTTTCTGTCCTTTACGATAACTGGCATACAGATTAATCATCGGCAAGGGTTCAATGGTATTTTTGACGATAATTTTATCCCCCAATAACGGGATCACATAAGCCGGAACCAGGCTCCAGCCCACGCCCATCCCGACCAGATTGACATTGAGCAGGATATTGGTGGAGTGCTGGACCACATTCACATTCAGTTTGGATTGCTTGAAAAAGTCAGTGATGATTTTATGGAGTTGTGGTGAAGCATCTTCATCACTAATTACAAAATCCTGATGATTAAAGCTCTTGATACTCACATGGCGCTGCTCAGCAAGCGGTGAATCCTTGGGCATAATCAAGGCCAGCGGCTCACTAAAAATTTGCACATGTTCCAGCTCATCAGACTCATCGACATAGCGGGTAAAGGCAATATCAATCTCGCCTTTTTTTAAGGCCTTTAACTGGCTGGCATCGGTCAGGCTATGAAAATGAATTTTAATATTCGGGAAATGTGCGCGTATATTCGGCATGATATAAGGGAAGATTTTCATTTCCGCGACCGGCACGAAACCAATATTCAACTGATCCTGCTGTGCATTTGCGATCTGTCTGGCGCTCTGTATAGCACGCTCTGCATGTTCAATACTCAATAAGGCTTCTGTCAAAAATGCCTGCCCAGCCTCAGTCAGCCCGACCTTACGGTTATTGCGCTCTAGCAACTGTACGCCTACCTCACGCTCAAGATCCTTGATTTGCTGGCTGAGCGAAGGTTGTACCGTATTTAATTTTTCTGCGGCACGGGTGAAGTTCAGCTCCTGTGCCACAGTCACGAAATAGCGTAAATGTCTTAATTCCATCTTATCACTCCAAGCCTGCCGGGCGCTTATGTCTCTTTTTGGCAACATACTGACGATATACCCATATTGTCATCATGACGAGTACAGCACTTAATATATAGGTGGTTTCAAAGCCCCAAGAGGCAATCAATATTCCGATGACTACTGAACCAATCGCCAAACCCAGATCAAACAGGGTAAAGAAAGTTGAAATCGCATGTCCCATACGCTGCGTATCAACCGACTGAATCGCTAGCGTCTGCAGACATGGGAACAGCGAACCGTAACCAATGCCGATAAATACTGCCGACAACCACAATATCCATTGATTGGAAATCAGACTGACGATCACCAGACCAATAGCAAAAAACACAAAAGAAGGATAAATAACAGCACTTGGTCCCTTACGATCATAAATCTTCCCGACCCAAGGTCTAACCAGCAGCATAGAGGCAGCAAAGACAATAAAGAATACACTGGTATAATCCAATAGCTGCTTGGTTTCACTAAATGCGGTAATAAAGCTCATGATACCTGAGTAGGCAAAAGCCGTCAGCAAGGCGACAAAACTCACCGCCAGAACTTTGACTTCCAGAATATCCTTCAAGCTCAGGCTATTCTTTTCTTTACTTATGGCATCACGTTTAGGTAACTCTGTAATTTTCAGCATCCAGCAGAAAATAAGCCCGAGAGAAATAATAACGGCGAGAACTCCAAATAACACCTTGAAACTGGTGATCTGAATAACAGTCAATGCCAGTAAGGGCCCAAACACCACCCCCAGATTGGTCGACATGACGAAATAGCCCATGCCCTCACCTTTGCGCTGTTCAGGAATAAACTCATTGGCGACGGGTACTGCTACCGTAGTCAGAATACTGAACCAGATGCCATGTAAAAATCGCACCACTAACAGCGACCACATGCTGTCCACCAGCAAATAGCTAAAGGCAAATAAGGCAAAAACTATGCCTGCACTACGCATGGTGATTTTTTTGCCGAACTTTTCAATAATCATGCCGGAAAATGGCCGAATGGCAATCGATGAAGCCAGGAATAGCGTAAGTGCCAGACCAGCTTCTTTTACTGAGCCACCCAGATCTTTCATGATGTAAATCGGTAAAACCGTCAGCAAGGCAAAGTAATAAACGAACAGAAAAAAATTATTAAATAAACACAGGATAAATGAGCGATTCCATAAACGCTCAGCATTAACTGACATACTCACCAACTTTTAGGAAATAAGATCAAACTCAGGCTTGAACAGCAGCAGGATTCAGCACCAACTCGACCAAATTCTGGATATAGTGTTCATCTGGAATGCGGTTGAAAAAAATGATCTGGTAATGAATCGGGCCATATAAGGTATCCAGCATCAAATCAAAAGGATAATCCGCACGGATTTCTCCGCATTCAATCGCTTGCTGAATCAGTTGATGAATCTGTTGCCGCCGAGGTAAAAGATATTGTTGAAAGAATCCACCTGCCAGTTCCCGGTGATTGGCAATAACCACCAGTAAAGCCCGCCCTACCGGATGATTCAGTGCCTCGGATAAAAAAACGAGCTGTTGAATGAGATTGCTTTTCAAGCTTTTGGAGGTATCCAGTTCAAATACTGAAGCGGTCTGTTGCTTGAAAGTATCCAATACCAGTTCCGATTTATGCTTCCACCAGCGATAAATCGTGGACTTGCCTACGCCGGCGCGTGCAGCCACATCTTCAATGGTCAGCTGATGATATTCACATTCTGCCAGCGCATCTGCGACCGCCTGTAAAATGCATTGTTGTCGTCGGGAACTTCTCTCGTCATTACTCATATTTTTCTGCTTAAGCCTTAAAACGAAACGATACGTATCGTTTTATATTAAAATAAAATGTTATAAAGCTCCAGCCATAAACTAAAATTGATGCAAAAAAAGAGCTTCAAAGGAATAAGGAATAAGGAATAAGGAATAATAGAGAACAAATTGACTGATTTTTATTATTTTAATTGCTGATAGAAATAGGATATATGGAAATGTCATTTCCGTGTTTGAGACAGGATTTAATCAGAAAATAGATGTTTTCACGATAGATTAAAAAACTGAATATTAGCAAACCAGTTTTTTAGCGAAGAGTATTGCTCCGCAAGACAGGTTTCTTGCGAAGCTCCATTTTTTATTTTGCCGAAACAAAAGTAGCATCTAGACTGCATCAATTGAATTTGAAAAGAAAAACAACGTTATTCACTATAAATGATTAAGAGGTTATTTCTATATTTAACTTTGTGCGGTCTTTTTATAAATGCTGCATGAGGGATGATGGTTCTCTTGTAAACGCGCTATTTTGCGCTGTTCGGCTGCCTCAAAACGGCAACGCTTCCAGTCATTGTTCAAGTTTAAAGCTGGAATCTGTTTGGGTTTACCATGCTCATCTACTGCCACCATCGTGAAATAACAGCTATTGGTATGACGCACGGTTCTCTTTTGAATATTCTGTGCTTCTACACGAATACCAATTTCCATTGAGGTACGACCAACATGGTTAACACTGGCCAAAAATGTTACCAGTTCACCGACATGAATTGGCTCTTTAAAATTCACTTTGTCTACAGATAAGGTCACAACATAACTACCCGAATAGCGACTTGCACACGCATACGCCACCTGATCCAATAATTTCAGAATGGTTCCACCATGAACATTACCTGAAAAATTTGCCATATCTGGCGTCATGAGAACTGACATCGTTAACTCTGACTGGTCATCTGCTAATGCTGCAATTTGATCTAAAGGGGCCATCGTTTTCTTTGAACTCTTTGAATGATAAGGTTATCATTTATTATTATAGCGTTTTTAACGTGAATAAAATGTTCAATTCGGCAAATCGGGCATCATAATTATTGATATAGAAAATGTATTCATACAGAAAAAAATATATTTAATTGCTTAAAATGTGAATTAAAAACAAAGTATAAATTATTCAATACCTGTTTAACTGGGGGGCTGACAGGCCTAAAATTGAATAATCCATACTCCCCCTCCATCAAACCAAATACTTAAAAAATAGAGGGAAATTATTAGAAATTTAAAGCTTTAGTGGTCTGAGCATTTCCTGAACTACATTTTGATAACTCAAAATTTGTTGGCCATCCAAGATGGTTTCAACAGTGAAAGAACCGTCCTGATGGGCAGCTGTTACTGTAAAAATATAATGTTCGAATTGTGCCAGTTTGACCTGATGTCCAATTTCTATATGTGTCATGCTGTCTACATCTGCTGAGTGTTCTGTTTTAACTACATTCTGGCATGAACGGGGGAATTTTTGAATATTTGATCAACTTAAGTATACGAATAATAATGCTAAAATTAGAACTCAGGATTAATAAAGCTTATACCTTAAAATAATAAATTTATAATTCAATAGCTTATATTTCAAATTAATTTTGTATTTGATAAAAAATTAAAGCTACTTATAGACATCAGCACTTATCTCATCTTTCATAACAATTAGTGAGCTATTAAAGCTGATGATGTTTAATCCTCGTACTGAATATCACCACCTTCTCCTTTGATAAAATGGCAATATTCAGAGAATTCTTATAAGAGATTTTTATTGGGAGTAATGATCCTTGACCACAAACTGCGGAATACGGTGCCCTCGGGCATAGTCGTGTTTTTGATAGGCCTGTGAAATTTCCATCAACTTTAATTGAGCTGCCTCAATACCAGCCTGCATGGTCAACTCTCTGCCACGCACATCAAAAATATGGCCTTTTTCACGCAGATCTGGCTGAATCACCACATCTGCATGCTTTAATTCTTCATGCGCCAGATGTTGCTGCATAATATTGATGTTCTGATTAAACAGTCCCCAGACATTGCTGGTTTCGGTATGAATAGGCTGTGCCAGAATATCCACCGCAATCACAATATCGGCTCCCAAATCACGCGCCACATCTACGGGTACCGGGCTGACCAGCCCACCATCTACATATTCTTTACCTTGAATAACGGTTGGAATAAACATACTTGGAATCGAGACTGAAGCCCGTACTGCCTGTCCGGTATTGCCATAGTTAAAGACCACTTTTTTACCTTCTTTAAGTGCCGTGGCTACGACAAACATCGGGATTTTCATGGCTTCAAGCGGGGTCTGATCGACCTGTAAATTGACATAGTCTTCAACTTTTTTGCCATCAAAAAAGCCTTTTTTAGCCAGTTTGATATCACGGACATCATTGGGTCGCATCGTTAAGGCAATATTGCGCAGTTCAATCGCCGGCTTGCCACTCGCATAAAGGGAGCCCACGATACTGCCCGCACTGGTTCCGACAATAAAATCGGGTTGAATACCTGCTTGTTCCAGTACTTCCAGCACACCAATATGTGCATAACCACGCGCACCGCCACTGCCCAGTACCAAAGCAATCACTGGACGTTGTTGGGTCTGCTTGATCTTTTGAAAATCAATTTGATTTGGACGTGCCTGTGCTTCTCCACGTTGTGCAGCAGGTTGCAGATGACTGGTCGCCACTTGGGCTGTCATTGGGGTCGTTTGGCAACCACTTAGGCCAAGTACACCCAGTATTACCATACTCAACGCATATTTCTGCATGCAGAGAATGTCCTCATTAATCTAAAGCAGCATAGTGTATAAACACATGCATAAATAGTCTGTAGAATTTCGTAAAACTGTCATACAGTTTGAATAATTTATAACTATTTAAACCTGTATCCTCATGCAGTCACCTACCCTTTATCAGATTTTTCTGACTTTCCTACAACTGGGATGCATTTCATTTGGCGGACCTGCTGCACATCTGGTATTTTTTCACCGAAAATTTGTGACCCAGCTGCAATGGCTGAATGACACCCAATATAGTCAACTGGTCGCTTTGGCACAACTTTTACCCGGGCCGAGCAGCAGTCAGGTGGGGCTGTCGATCGGTTATCTGCAACGGGGCTATATTGGTGCCGTGATCGCATGGCTGGGTTTTACCCTGCCCTCAATGATTCTAATGGCCTTGGTAGCGCTCTTGGGTCAAAGCTATTTTCATATTTTAAACTCAAACAGCTTTCATACCATCCAGTTAATTGTATTTTCTGTAATCGCCTGGGCTTTTTGGCAAATGCTGAGAAGCTTCTGTAAAATGGCCTGGCAATACGCGGTCCTAATCCTTTCTGTCATATTGTTGATGGGGGTTTCAGCGAGTTTCAACCAGATTCTGGTGATTATGCTGGGCGCGATCTGTGGACTCTTGGCGGGACATTTTTCTCAATCAGATTCGAAACCCAAAGAAATTAACAAAACGGCAATTCGCTCGCCGTATATTCGATCCGCTGCCGCACCCTATTGGTTACTGGCATTTATCTTGCCGTTTGTTCTGCCCCCCTTAGCTGGGAAATTATGGGGTGAATCAGACCTGCAATTTTTTTCCAATTTCTATCAGACTGGCTCGCTGGTGTTTGGTGGTGGTCATGTGATTTTGCCTTTGCTATATCAGGACTTTGTCACAACCGGTTTAGTCAGTGCACAATCTTTTGATCTTGGCTATGCATTTGCCCAGCTGATGCCGGGGCCTTTATTCAGTTTTGCCAGTTATATCGGTGCCTTGCTGCCTTGGACGCCCTATGTCTGGCTGAATACAGTGCTAGCGACCTGTGCAATATTTTTACCTTCATTTTTCCTGATTTTTGCCACCTTACCCTACTGGTCATGGCTGATGCAGCAGCGTCATATTCATCAAGCGGTTATGGGCATCAATGCTGCAGTGGTGGGGCTATTACTGTATTTATTGCTTGATCTTTCACAAGGCTATTTTAGCTATGGCTCCGATCTGGTCTTTGTCGCGGTGATGATTACCCTGCTACGTTCAAAATTACCAGTCTGGTTCAGCCTGATTTTAGGCTTCGTGCTTTATCAAAGTTACTTAAATTTCTTCTAAATAAAACTTTGGCACAAAAAAGCCCCGAATGTTCGGGGCTTTTTGCTTCAAGTCTTACCAGATATCTGATTTAACCTTGTCTTTAAATTTAGGATGGTTATCCAGTTTAAATTCAGGTTCCTTCACACCACGCTTCAGCTGACCGGTATAGTCTTTGAGAAGCATCAACAGGAAAGGCATCAGCAACAGGATTGAAATCAGGTTGATACTTGCCATCACGCCCATAAACAGATCTGCCATATTCCAGATCAATGGCACACTCGCGATCGAACCGAAATACACCATCACCAATACAAATAAGCGGAAAATCAACATGACCCAACTATTGTTATTGATGAACTGAACGTTGCCTTCGGCATAAGCATAGTTACCAATAATCGAAGAATAGGCAAACAGGAACAGAATTAGTGCCAGGAAATCATCACCCCAGGCACCAATCTGGCTTTCAAGTGCCATCTGGGTCAAAGTCACCCCTTCAAAGCCTGCATTTTCATATACACCTGAAACCAGAATAATAATGGCGGTACATGTGCAGACCACAAAGGTATCAACAAATACACCCAGCATTTGGATCAGACCCTGATTCACTGGATGCTTGGCATCAGATGCCGCAGCAGCATTCGGTGCTGAACCCATACCGGCTTCGTTAGAGAACAGACCACGCTTAATGCCCATCATCATCGCCATAGATACCATAGCACCAAAGAAACCGCCAGCAGCAGCTTCAAACTCAAAGGCTTTAGTGAAAATAAGCTGGAAAATCGATGGCAAGATATCGTAATTGATTACTGCAATATACAGGGCCACTGCCAGATAGAGTACCGCCATGAGCGGTACAAAGCGTTCAGCGACTTTAGCAATCCGTTTGATTCCACCAAAAATGATCAGGGCTGTCATTACGACCAGAACCAATCCAATCCAGGAAATTTCAAAATCAAATCCGCCCAATGGTAAAATGACATTGGCCTGATTCCAGCCCCAGGCATGAGAGGTTGCCCCAATAATCGCATTGGCCTGAACGGCATTGAATACAAAGCCATAAGTGGTGATCAATGCAATCGCAAAGACAATCCCCAGCCATTTCTGCTTCAAACCTTGGGTAATATAATAGGCAGGCCCACCACGGAATTGCTGGGTCTTACTATCCCTGACTTTAAACAGCTGTGCCAGTGAGGATTCAACTAAAGCTGAACTCATGCCCAGAAAGGCAGTAAACCACATCCAGAACACGGCACCCGGCCCGCCAATCGCAATTGCAATTGCAACACCCGCGACATTACCTACCCCGACCCGGCTAGCAAGGCCAGTAACAAAGGCCTGGAATGGCGTAATACCATGCGCATCTCTGACCTTGCCACGGCTGCCCTTCATCACTTTCATACTGTGCCAGAACAAACGAATTTGTACTGCACCCGTCATGATTGTGTAGAAAATACCGACTGCAACCAGGAACACCACCAGAAAGTCCCATAAAGGACCATTCAGGGCATTAATCCAGCCCAGCAAGGTTTCATTTAACTGATCATTCATGTCACATCCTTATGAGCCGATGACTCATCGTATCAGGCATAAAAATCATGCAAAAAACTTCAAAATCATCTGAATAACAGTGGCATTGATCAAGTCAACAAAGAATGCGCCACATAATGGTACGATCAGGAAAGCCTTATGCGAAGCACCATACATATTGGTAATCGCCTGCATATTGGCAACCGCTGTTGGCGTTGCACCCATACCAAAACCACAATGACCCGCTGCAAGTACCGCAGCATCATAGTTTTTGCCCATGATACGGAAAGTGACGAAAGCTGCATACAAAGCCATGGTGATGGTTTGCGCACCCAGAATCACCATGAGTGGTCCTGCAAGGTCAGCCAATTGCCATAACTTTAACGACAATAATGCCATCGCCAAATACAGTGACAATGACGCATTACCAAACACATCAATCGCGCGATCAAAAATCTGAACCTTGAAAATGCCTTCCAGTACATTACGCAGGAGTACACCGCCGCCCAATGCCCAGACAAATGTTGGCAGTTCAAAAGCAGTACCTTTACTGAAACCTGTCATAAACTCTGCAAAAGCCAAACAGCCTGCAAACAGGCCCAATGTGGTAATAGCATTATCGGCAGTGATCAGACGCAGACGATGTGGATATTCAAATTGTACGTATTCCTCTGAAGTGCTATCCATTGGGGTGTTGTCACGCTTTTCGATCTGCTGATCGGTACGTGCAGTAGCCAGGTTATAACGGTTGATCAGCAACTTGGCCAAAGGTCCACCAATGATCCCGCCGATGATCAGACCGAAAGTCGCACTGGCCATACCCAATGCCAAAGCGCCCTGAATGCCATGTTCAACTTCAAAAATCTCCCCCCATGCACCCGCAGTACCATGACCGCCGGTTAAGGTAACTGAGCCTGCAATCAGGCCAATCAGTGGGTCAATACCAAGCAGTGTTGCCAGACTCATACCGACTGCATTTTGCAAAACAATAAAAATTGATATAGCAAAGAGGAAAATTACCAGACCGACACCGCCTTCACGCAACTTGGAAAAGTTGGCACTCAGACCGATCGAGGCAAAGAAGATCAGCATAAAACTGGTTTGTAGCTCTGAACTGGTGGTGATGCTGTATCCCCACAGTGAATGCACCAGTAATGAGATAATCGCAGCAACCAAACCGCCTGCAACCGGCTCAGGAATGTTGTAGCGCTTTAAAAAATCGATTTTATTAACCAGGAACCGCCCAAGTAATAAAACAATCACTGCGGCAATCAGGGTATAAAATGCGTTAAAAGTAAAATCCATAATTTTTTGCCCAAGATGATTCTGAATTTTTTATTATTCTAAAAGTCGTAGAGTCGACTATATGTCTAGCTCTCTCATTAGATATGCACCCGTTACCTCCGGATTTAATCTATGACCTTTAGAAAACAAAACGTTTATCATCTCTTTCAAACTTATGAATATCATCGTCACGATCATATTCAACAAATGAGAGATTTATAAAAGCAACACCATTTCTATTCCGATACTCAGTCTTTTGGAAAATTGCAGGCAATCTTCAAACAGACATACATGCTAATAAAAAAACTGTGTTTTAAGCTCAAAAAACATTCACTGCTTGATGAGTGCTTTCAACCTAAAGGCTTCGTTCAAGCCATCTGGAATAGCGTTATTTCAAACAGATCTTGATCATGCAAAGCATGAATTAAGATGAAAAGTCGTACATTATGCTGTTTCTTTGTATAACGTTATATTGTTTTTTATTAGCAATAGTTAATAAAACTATAAAAAATAATTATAAGTTCTCATTTTTTATATGAAGATTAAACTATCTTTTAATTCAAAAAAAATATTAGTCTCTTACTCAAAACAGAATAACATCGGAATCTTGAAATTAAATTAACTCGATTTTCAGGCAAAATAAATGTGTTCTCTGTGTGAAATTGTTATTGTTAAATTGTTCAAACACTTGGGATTTAAGCTATTTTTTTCACTTAAAGACAATTTTCATAACGATCTTTATTCTAATCATTTAGAGGACTAAACTCGTATTTTGGAAGGCCAAATAAGTGCTCTTTGGCCATTTTTTGGATAAATCATTTTTATCAGCCGGTAAACAATGAATTTTTCCTATCCCCCCTTCTGTTTGTTTAGTTTATAGTCATTGCCAACTCAATAAGGATATTTGACTGGACTTTACAATGGATCAAAATTTTGTTCATGCGGTAGATCACACCATTACCTCTCGTCATTCAGTACGTGCTTTTTTAAATACACCCGTGAATACCGACACCTTAAAAGAGATTTTGGCCGTTGCCAGCCGTGCCCCTTCAGGCACCAATACCCAACCCTGGAAAGTGTATGTGGTAACTGGCAAAAAGCGCGATGAAATCGTGCAACGTGTCTGTCAGGCACAAATGCAAATCTATGCAAATCCGGAATTGTCACAGCAGTATCAGGAAACTTTTGCCTATTATCCTGAACAATGGATCTCGCCATTTATTGAACGTCGTCGTGAAAATGGCTGGGGTTTATATGGCTTGCTTAACATTCAAAAAGGCGAAAAGGAAAAAATGGCACGTCAGCAGTTACGCAATTTTGAACTATTTGATGCGCCTGTCGGCCTGTTCTTTACTGTCCATCGTTCTTTGGCGATTGGTTCCAAAATGGATGTTTCAATGATGATCCAGAATGTCATGCTGGCCGCAAAAGCCCGCGGTCTGGACACTTGCCCGCAGGCTGCCTGGAATCATTTTCACCCGATCGTACTTGATCTGGTGGGTGCTCCAGCCGATGAAGAGCTGGTCTGCGGTATGGCACTGGGCTATGCCGATCCAGAGCAGATTGTTAACAGCTTTATTACCCCGCGCGTTCCCGTAGAGGAATTTGCCGTGTTTATCGAAGAGTGAGGCAGGCAGGGCTAAGTTAATTGACTTAGCCCTCTGTCCGGATCAGTATTTTTATTGCCTGAGAGAACAGCCAGCATCTATGCATTTTTTAGGCTGGGCATTTTTATTTTAAAAATTGTCCAAGCAGAAATACAGACAAAAACCAGCATGATCAATGCCATATTCAGTAAAGCCTGCCAGAGCATAAAATTCAGTAATACGCCGCCCAGTAATCCACAGACAAATTGCATACTTCCCATAATGGCACTGGCGGTTCCTGCCCGTTCGCCCTGTTCAGCCATTGCCAGAGCCATGGCATTCGGACCAGTAAAACCGATGGCTGCCACTATGACAAACATGCCTGGCAGTACCCAGAGCACAGAGTTTACGTCCAGCCAGCCCAGCAGGATTAAAGCTGACACACCGGCAAACTGCAGATAGCTGCCGATCTTCAGGCGCTGCAATATCGAGAAACGTCCGGCCAGCCGCTTATTCAATGTCGAAAAAAGCATGATACCGACCGCATTTGCACCAAAAGCATAGGCAAACTGCTGCTCGGTGAAATGATAACGATCCATCAAAATGGCCGAAGAAGCACTGATATAACAGAACATCACCGCACCGGAAAAACAGCCGGCATAAAGCGGGCGCCGAAAGCTGGGATCCTGAAAAATGCTACGGTATAGGCTTAATACCTGTTGAAAATTCAGCTTGAGACGGCGTTCTGGTTCCAAGGTTTCTTTAAAAAGAAAGTGCACACAAGCCAGACTCAGCAAACCACAGCCCATCAATACCAGAAATATCGTGTTCCATTCATAAAACTTGAGTATCCAGGCCCCCAGACTCGGGGCAATAATTGGTGCAATAGCGGTCACAATCATCATGCTGGCAAAGGCCTGAGCTGCTGAGTGCATATCCAGACGGTCACGAATTGCAGCACGTGCCATGACCACGCCAACACAGCCACCGAGAGCTTGTAAAACCCGGGCAGCAATCAGACTCCATTCATCCTGTGCAAAGACACACAGCAAACTTGCCCCAATGTATAAACACAGCCCAAAATACAGCGGTGGTTTACGTCCAATCCGGTCACTGATCGGTCCATAGATCAACTGTCCGACAGCCAGACCGAAGAAATAAGCTGGCAGGCTATTGGAAACCATTTGAGTACTGACGCCAAAATCTGCTGCCATGGCCGGCAAGGCAGAAAGATACATATCAATGGATAAAGGCCCGAGTGCACTCAGTGCTGCCAGCAACACAATCCAGGACATGGCATAAGGTTGTTGTACTATTTTATTCGATGTCATAAGCATGAAGATTTAAAGCGCTAATATGCAGACAAATTAACACAGTGCATAGTATGATTTAGCCTGAAATGAAGATTTATAAATCTACTATTTTCATTAGTATATTCAGATTCAGCTGTAAAACTGCAGCATAAAGGACGACCTTTGAAATCTTGGCTCACTCGTCTCAAGCAAACTACCTATAACACGACCTTAATGTATAACCTGCGCATGATGACGGCATTTGCAGGTACTGCCTTTGTTCCCTATTTTATGGGACAACAATTATTGACCATTCCACTGACTTTAGGGGTGGTTGCAGCCGGTTTAAGCGATATTGATGACCGCTTTTCTGTGCGGATTTTAAATCTGCTCTACACCTATATTGGCTTCTTTATTACGGCGGTTGGGGTATATCTGCTGTATCCACATCCAGTCCTGTTTGCCTTGGCATTGATTGTGTCCTGTATTGCACTGATTCTGCTGGGTTCTCTTGGCAGGCGCTATGCCACGATTTCCTATGGTTGTCTGGTCATTTCCGTTTACTCGATGCTCGGGGTGGAGCTGTTTGATGAATGGTATAAGCAGGCTGGCCTGCTGGTGATCGGCGCAATGTGGTATGGCTTGCTGTCAACGCTGAGTTTCCTGGTCTTCCCTACCCGACTGGCGCAAGACAAGCTTGCCATCTCCTATTCTGCGCTCGGTGACTTCTTATATGCCAAATCCAATCTTTTTGATGTGGATATGACTCCTAAAAGCTATCAGCAGAGCATGATTGAACTGTCGATGGAAAATGGTAAGCTGATTACCATTTTTAACGAAATGAAAACCGCCCTTCTGACCCGTCTGAAAGGTGACCGTGGGCAAAAAGATACCCGTCGCAGTTTGCAGTATTATTTTGTTGCGCAGGATATTCATGAACGTGCCGATTCGGCACATATTGACTATCAAAAACTGGCCAAGATTTTCCAGCATAGCGATATCCTGTTCCGCTTCCAGCGTATCATGTCAATCCAGGGCAAGGCCTGTAAGGATCTGAGTGAAAGTTTGCTGCAGCGCAAACCTTATGTGCATAATCAGCGTTTTAAGCATGCATTCGATAACCTGAGACTGTCGCTAGATAAATTACGTCAGGATCAGCATTATGACCAGGCTTGGATCAACGCCCTATTTTCGCTGTTTCAGAACCTTAAATCGATTGATGCCCAGCTACGCAACCTAGAAACCGAACAGAGTATCAAGTCTGAACGTTTCAAACATATCGAAAACCAGCTCAAAGATGATGACCTGAAAGGCTGGGATGACATCAAGGTTCGAATTAAACAGCATCTGACCCCAGAATCAGTGCTGTTCCGGCATGCCATCCGCCTGTCGATTGTGCTGCTGATCAGCTATATCTTCGTACAGGTCAGTAATATTGAATATGGTTACTGGATTTTATTGACCGCCCTTTTTGTCAGCCAGCCAAACTTTAACGCCACCAAACGCCGTTTACGTCTGCGCATTATCGGTACTTTGGTCGGGATTATTCTCGGTTATGCCATTCTGTATTTTGTGCCCTCCATCGAAGGACAGTTATTACTTCTGGTACTGAGCGGGATTCTGTTCTTTGAATTGCGCAGTAAACAGTATGCACAAGCCACTGCCTTTATCACAATTTTAGCGCTGATCAACTTCAATCTGGATGGTATGGGCTTTGCTGCGGCCATTCCACGGATGATTGATACCTTAATTGGCTGTGCGATTGCATGGTTCGGTGTCAGCTTTATTTTTCCGGACTGGAAGTTCCGACGTTTACCGCGCAGTATCAAACGCAGCTTGCAGGCAGAAGTCGATTATTTGAATGAAGTCATCGAGCAGTATAAATCGGGACGTAATAATGGCCTGCAATATCGGATTGTACGCCGTGCTGCCCACAATACCGATGCCGAGGTGGCTTCACTGATTTCAACACTGGCCACAGAGCCCGATATTGATCCGGTACAAAAATCACTGGCCTTTGAGTTCCTGTGTCTGAACCATACTTTTATCAGTTATATTGCTGCACTGGGAGCGCATCGGGAAAAAATTGAAGATCAGGACATCCTGAATCTACTGGACCACGCGCTGGATAATATTCGTGACGCACTGCTGCGAGATGAAATGCCCGATTCGAGCACACAGAATATGATTGTCAATATTCGACAGCGTCTGTCTCATGAACGGGAGCAGGATCAGAAATCCCTGATCATTTTGCAGCAACTGTCTTTAATGTTTAGCATTTTAAATCATTTAAGCCAGCTCAAACAAAGTTTAAGTCATGAGTGGGATGAACAGGCAACAGAATTGGGTTCATTATAATTTGGCTGATTTTGGAACAATATACTCACTGAATTGGTACAATTAATGCTAAACTTTTTACAGTTTAAAATCTGCTAGTTTCCCTATGACCGCGAAAAATTTATACGCTTATACCCTCCAGCCTGTGAACTATGAAATTTCAGAAGCCGAGCAACGTCATGCTCAGCTGGTGATCTGGCGTAGTACCAATAAAATTGGCATGAAAGCATGGCTGATTATGGGTGCTGTTGTTGCACTTTCTATTCTGGGCATTCTGCTTCTGAAGAACTACTCTACCGTGTTCTGCTGGGTAGCGATTGTCTGTGTGGTGTTGTATTACCTGATCCGTACCTTTGGTCTGGAATGGTATGTTAAACGCAAGATGAATGAATTTCCGGTTCAGGAAATCAAGGGCGTTCGCCTGGGCGTACAGCCGCACGGTATCGTGATGCGCCAAAAAATGGGTATGCAAGAAGGTGTTGGCGCGATTAGCTGGAAAGACATCTATGAATGGTACAACACACCAGAATTTATGTTGGTCAATTTCAAGGTTAAAGGCCAGCAAGGTGCATACATCCTGCCTAAACGTCTGGACAGCAAAAACTTTTCTTTTGCCACGATTCGCAAACATCTTGAAGCAGAAGTCGGTCCGGCAAAACAAATTTAACCGCTTCATTCTTTCATAAAAAACCTCCTGCCTCGGCATGGAGGTTTTTTTAATCACACAACATTGAATGATAATGAGAATAAATATTATCTTCAACATCTATAATTTAGGCTTAAATTTCAGTTATAATTTTGGCATTATTTTTATCGCTTACCCTTAATCTGACCACCATGATTAAAAAGACATTTTTCCAAATCCACTGGTTTCTGGGGATTACAGCAGGTTTAATCCTCTCGATAATGGGGGTCACTGGCGCAATCTATTCCTATGAACAACAAATATTAAAATGGATAAATAGCGACAGTTATACGGTTCAGGTTCAACAACGTGAAAAACTTACGCCTGCCCAGCTATATCAGCACTTTAACCATACTGCACCTGACATGAAGATCAACAGTATTACCGTGGCACAAGACCCAAGTGCTTCAAGTACTGTAAATGTTGCTAAAGAAGGTGCGCGGCGTGGCCAGAACATCATGGTCAATCCATATACCGCAGAAGTATTGCCAGAGATTAAGGGCCGGGAATTTTTCCAGTTTGTTCAGCAGTTGCACCGTAATTTAACAGTGGGCCCGGTGGGTAAACAGATTACCGGCGCCTGTACCCTGATGCTGATCTTTTTCGTACTGTCAGGCCTTTATCTGCGCTGGCCGAAACGTCATTCGATCAAGCAATGGTTGTTTATAAAACCTCAACTGAAAGGCCGTAATTTTATCTGGGATCTGCACGCGGTTGTGGGGACCTGGGTAGTGATTTTCTACCTGATTCTGGCCTGTACCGGCCTGTACTGGTCTTATGACTGGTGGCGCAACGGCATGTTTAAGGTGCTGGGTGTGGATCGCCCGCAACCGGAAATGCAGACCAATGCCGGCAATAACCGTGGTGAAGGCCGTCAAGGTGGCGACCGTGGCCCACGTGCTGAAGGTGAGGCACGAGGTGAAGGCCGTCAGGGTGGCGAACGCGGTGCTCGTGGTGAAGGACGTGAAGAAACTGGCATGAATCCAGAAAATATCTCTCGCGCACTGGATCTGAGCTGGGCTGGTTTTAATACTCAATTTGCTCACAAATACTCGACTGTGACATTTAACCTGCCGAAAAAACCGGATGGCGAAATGCAGCTGAGCTTTGTCGACCCTGTAGTACAGCATGAACGCGCCCGGAACAATGCTACTTATAATTACCGGACGGCTGAATTCACCAAAGTTGAAATGTACGAAGATAAAAAGCTCAATGAAAAAATCATGAGTAGCATGTTACCGGTGCATCGAGGTAGTTTCTTTGGTCCGATCTACCAGTTCTTTGTCATGGTCGCAGCCTTGTTGATGCCCTTGTTTTTTGTGACCGGCTGGATGCTCTATCTGAAACGCCGCAAGCAGAAAAAATTAACCTTGGCAGCACGTCAAGCTACAATGATTCAGCCTTTAGATCCAAATGCCAAACCGTGGCTCATTGCTTATGCCACACAAACAGGAGTTTCCGAGCAGCTGGCCTGGCGTACAGCGACTGCCCTGCAGGAGGCGCGGCAACCTGTAACCGTCAAGCCGGTGCAGCAGCTCACACTAGACGAGTTACAGAAAACCGAACAGGTATTATTTGTTGCCAGTACGTATGGCACGGGAGAAGCACCGGACCGGGCCTCTTCTTTTGAGAAAAAAATCCTGTCTGCAAAAGCTGATCTTAGTCATTTAAGCTATGCAGTATTGGCCTTGGGCTCTCGGGAATATCCGGACACCTACTGCAGCTTTGGCCATCGAATTGACCAGTGGCTACACCAGAACGGTGCGCACCAGCTTTTCAAGACCATTGAAGTAGATAATGCCAATAATGAGCATATTCAGCAGTGGAATACTGCACTTGCACGGGTGACTCGACTTGAACTGCAAGCAATGAATATTGATAAGACTTTTGATCAGTGGATCTTGAGCAAACGTGAACTGCTGAATCCCGGTAGTCTAGGTGCCCCTGCCTTCAATATTGAACTGGTTCCCGAGCATGAAGCAGTCTGGCAGGCAGGTGATATTGCCGAGATCCAGCCAGGAAATAGCCCGGAACGTATTCGTGCATTTATGCAAAAATACCAGATTGCTGCCGGTACACAGGTCCCATCTCTGCAACAAAGCATTGAACAGGCGCTTTGGGACCGTGATCTGACTCAGGCTGAACCTTTTGATTCTCTGGATCAGCTTCTTGTCCAGTTACCAACCTTGCCAACGCGCGAATACTCGATTGCCAGCATTCCAAGCCAGCAGGTTTTGCGTCTGGTAGTGCGTCAGAAAACCGATGCCGAGGGTAATCTGGGATTGGGGTCCGGCTGGTTGACTCAACATGCAGCACTGAATGCACCCGTTGCGCTACGTATTCGCAGCAATGACTCTTTCCACCTGATTAATGACAACCGTCCGATTATCTGTATTGGTAATGGTACCGGTATTGCAGGACTATTAAGTCTGCTCAGTGCACGTAACCGTCAGGACTATACCCTGAACTGGCTGATCTTCGGTGAACGTCAGCGTGAACATGATTTCTTCTTTAAAGAAACCATTCAGGCCTGGCTGCAAATGGGAACTCTGAAACGTCTCGATCTGGCCTTCTCTCGTGACCAGGAGCAAAAAGTTTATGTACACCATAAACTGCGTGAACAGGCTGAAGAACTGAAAGCCTGGATTGCTCAAGGTGCAGTGATCTATGTCTGTGGTAGCATCAATGGTATGGCCAGCGATGTAGATCAGGCGCTGACTGATATTCTCGGTGAAAGCGTACTAGATCAATTACGTCTGGATGGCCGCTATCGCCGTGATGTATATTAATATAAGCTGATATAATAAAAACCGGGCTCAATAGCCCGGTTTTTATTTGAAGATACAGAAGTAATAATAAAAATATTGATAAGAAAAAGGAAACGTGGATGCTCAAGCAACTGAAACGAAGTCTCAGCCTGATTTCTGGCTTGGTTCTCTGCATATATAGTATCTGGTTAATGAGCCATGGGCAGAGGCATTTTGCCATCACCCTGTTTCTCATGATTGGTGTAGCACTTATCCTGTACGCCCTGCTTTTTTCATCTATTCAGCGCTGGAAACAGAATTCCCGGTTCAGGACATGGTTCTGGAACTGTCTCTGGGGCGGTTTTTTTTGTTGGATCATCAGTGTCGCGGCCTTCTTCGCCTATATCCAGATGTCGATCAACTCCAATATTCCAACACAACCCGCTACAGCAATTCTGGTATTAGGCAGTGGCATTGACCAGGGTCAGCCTTCCCCCATTCTGAAAAATCGTCTGGACACTGCAGCAAAGTATGCAAAACGCTATCCCAATACCTTGATGATTATGACCGGTGGACGAAATCTCTGGGAAAGACAGAGCGAAGCTGAAGTCATGCAAAATTATATTCATAGGACCTATCCGCAGCTCAAAAATCCGATTAGTTTAGAAGATCAAAGCAGAAGTACCCAACAGAACCTGCAATATTCTCAAGGGATCTTGAAACAACAGAATATAGGACAACATGAACCCATTGCGATTGTCACCAGCGATTTTCATAGCCCTCGCGCGCGGGCCATTGCCAGACATCAGGGTTATCAACACGTCATCAGTCTGAGTGCCAGCACTCCCCAGAATGTCCGCTACAATTCCTGGCTTCGTGAATATTTTGCTTTGATTAGTGGCTGGCTGCTAAATGAATATTCACTATTTAAATAAAAAAATGTTGAAAAACAGGAAAATTAATTTAAACGAATCTTTCTGGGCAAAGGCATGTCCGGATTTTTAAACAGTTCCGGCTTTTGCATATAGATCTGATACAGATAGTTCTTAATATCAAGTAATAGTTTTTCTGGTGCCACCAGAATATTCTGTCCTTCTGGCGTCAGGTCAAGCGAGACAATGGTACTTTCCTGGCGTAAAAAAGGAATGACTTTTTCTACAAAATCCTTGAGGCTAATTTCCTGAATATCGTAATTCACCCAATTATCTTTAATGAGCAGTCGCGCCAGACTTTTACTGTGCCAGCTGGCAAATGCACGTTGTCCGGTAGGCGTGGCACACAAAGCCCAGCCATCCTGATAAAGCGCAAAAATGCCAGCATTGGCAACAATGGCTTCAATATATTGCTTATAAAGTTGTTGAGGGTCGTATACCGTATGTTGAAATTTGGACGCTGCCTTGCGCTGATAGGGATTTCTCATGGTCGTGAAATCTTAATATTATTATAATAGAATCAGATTCTAAGGAAAAAACAGAATTGAGGCAAGAAGATATGGTGGGCGCTGACGGGATCGAACCGCCGACATTCTGCTTGTAAGGCAGACGCTCTACCAACTGAGCTAAGCGCCCTGAGAAAAACAACAGCGTTGTTTTTAATGACGCAAGACTAACAAGGAATGTTGTCTTGGTATCTGGAAAACTTAGATCTCAGGAATCCAAGCTTCTCATCTTAAGATGGCGCAGCGGACGGGGCTCGAACCCGCGACCCCCGGCGTGACAGGCCGGTATTCTAACCAACTGAACTACCGCTGCATCGCAAAAGAATCTGGTGGGCGCTGACGGGATCGAACCGCCGACATTCTGCTTGTAAGGCAGACGCTCTACCAACTGAGCTAAGCGCCCTGATAAAGATTGTCAATCTTTAGTTTATTAAATTCAGGCTCAGGGACCTCAATTTAATTTCTCTTGAAATGGCGCAGCGGACGGGACTCGAACCCGCGACCCCCGGCGTGACAGGCCGGTATTCTAACCAACTGAACTACCGCTGCATCGCAAAAGAATCTGGTGGGCGCTGACGGGATCGAACCGCCGACATTCTGCTTGTAAGGCAGACGCTCTACCAACTGAGCTAAGCGCCCTCAAAAGGTCTATCGTATAAATGGCGCAGCGGACGGGACTCGAACCCGCGACCCCCGGCGTGACAGGCCGGTATTCTAACCAACTGAACTACCGCTGCACTTACACAATGTCGCTAATGTGGCAAACGAAAATCAAGATCTTAAAGTGGCGCAGCGGACGGGGCTCGAACCCGCGACCCCCGGCGTGACAGGCCGGTATTCTAACCAACTGAACTACCGCTGCAACTATAAGGTCTCAACGTGAAAGAGCTTGGTGGGCGCTGACGGGATCGAACCGCCGACATTCTGCTTGTAAGGCAGACGCTCTACCAACTGAGCTAAGCGCCCTTTCTAAACGTCTATCATCGTTTGATGGGTGCATTATAGAGAATCTGCACAGCCTGTCAAACGCTTTTCGGAATGTTTTCCACTTTTTAGGTGTGAGTGATTAAAAAATAGGTTGTTTGTTAAAAAAAACAACACTTTTTGTTTATTTTTTAAGTCTCTACCGAAATTTTTTAATTTTCAAAATGAAAGTTGAAGCAAAATTTTGTGTCTTACCCTGCGAAGTTTCAGTCTTAGCGATGCCATGTGCTGCGATTCTGATTAAGGATTATACAAAGCTTTAAAATACTCGACGTTGTGTTCATGTAATCTTTCAGCTGTCATTTATTTTTATTCAGAACATGACAGAAAACCTAATCTGCAACTCATGATTTAATCCGTTTCATGCGAGGAAAATACCAGCTGGGTCAGATTGATGAATTTCTTCTGCTGTCTCAAACAAGCAGATTCAACCCATAAAAATAAAATCATTTTCACATGATCTTAAAATCTACATTTTATTCGCTCTTCGAAAAATCCAGCAAATTTAGATCCAATGGCTGCTCTGAAATATAAACCAGTGCATCCTCACTGATCAGGTCAAATAGTTCAGCGATCTCTGGATTACGCATGCGGATACAGCCATGCGACAGTGGCTCCCCCATCTTTTCAGTTTCTGGAGTGCCATGAATATAGATATATCGTTGATAGGTATCACAGCCCGGGCCTTGATTAAAACCAGCTTCAAGGCCACTCAGCCATAAAATGCGTGTCAGAATCCAGTCCCGCTGCGGGAATTCTGCCGCCAATTCGGCATTATAAATTTCACCTGTCGCCTGACGTGCCACAAATACACTATTTAAGGGAGCATCCTGACCAAATTTTTCGGCGACCTTGTGCCAGCCACGAGGAGTCTGGCCACTGTTTTCAGTTTCGCCAATTCCATTTTTACCCGTAGAGATCAGATATTGCCTGTCTAGACGTGGCAGATACAGTTTTTGTTGAGCAAGGTCAATCAGGATGTCGGCTTGATCCAGCTGTAAGTTATTCATGACTTGTTATTCTCTGACTCTACTTTCTTTAATTCTGCTTTGTTTGACTTTTCTGGATTTAACTGGCTCTCTGCAGACTGCGCTGCCGGCATATCTGTCTTTTCTAGGTCGACTGCATTTTGCTGAATGATGACCGGATTGGGTTCAGGGCGTCGCCATAACCAGATCGCGACAATGAGCATGGTAATATCAGTAAATGCTTTGACTGCCAACGGCGCCGTGGTAAACAGCATGATAATTCCACTGATCAGCATCATAATACTGGCTAACCATTTGGCCTTACGCGGCACAGTACCATGGGCACGCCAATCTCTTAAGGTCGGGCCATATTTAGGATGATTCAATAACCAGGCATCCATTTGTGGCCAGCCTTTGGATGAGGCCCAGGCGGCCAGAATCAAAAAGACCGTTGTTGGCATACCCGGCAGGATTGCACCGATAAAGCCCAGGATCACAAACAGCACCACCAGACTTCGCCAAAACAACACTTTCATACATCAACCCTAACCGCAGAATTCAGGTAGTATAAAGCGTTTTCCGATACTGTCCGTTGTATTTCTGCACTTTTCACAGGTTGTACTATGCCCTTTTCCAGTTTAAACCAAAATCTTGTAGAAGTATGGCAACGTTATCAACATCCTCTGGTGCGTCAGCTGGCATTCGCTGTCGGCAGTCCGAATATCTTGTCCGGTATTCCGGATAAACTTGAGCTTATGCATCACTTTGAACTGCATGACAGCCAGACCTGGCAGCACTATCTCAGCCGTTACCATCCACGTTTAGAATTTCTTGATCAGCATCCAGAAGAATTAATCGAATTTGTGCAGCAACTGAAAAGTACACGTTTAGGGCTGCGCTTTGAAATGCTGATCTGGTTCTGGTTACTGGATGATGCCTATCATCCGTATCAGCTGCTTGCTCATAGTCTGCAAAAGATTGAAGGCGCAAAAACCCTGGGGGAGCTGGATTTTCTGTTATTAAATACTGATACAGGACAGATTGAACATTGGGAAGTGGCATTAAAATATTATCTGGCCGAAGCAGATTTTAGCCTGCCACATTGGTATGGCCTGAACCGTACCGATACTCTGATCAGAAAAATGAAACATTTCACACAAAAACAATTCCAGTTTGATGAGGCTTTGCAGTATTCCATTCAAAGACGATATTGCGTCCTGAAAGGACAGTTATATCTGCCTACACATCGTGCTGACCAGCCGATTCCTGCGTGGATCAATACCGAACGTCGTCTGGGTTTATGGGGACAGTATATTCCTGCAGCCCGGCACGGTTTCTACCGTCTGCAACGACATGAATGGATTTATCCGCAAGCCCAGCCAAGTAGTTTGACTGCGCGCTGGTGGACGAATGGACTTTATAAAAAAGCCGACAGCAACGATTTTTATATGTACCGACAACCGGTGCTGATTCTGAACTCATCGCATAAGCCCCTATAAAGCATTACATTTATTAACCGAAGCACTATGAAAACCACATATTTTTTAGAGCGTATATTTTTTACTCTAAGTCCCACATCATAATAATTTTATTATTGATTATACGGAGATGATGATGAAAAAAATTCTTGCTGCTTCATTAATGATGGCTTTTGTATTGACTGGCTGTAACACCGTAAAAGGCATGGGCAAAGATGTGTCTAAAGCGGGGAATGCAGTAACCAACACTGCTGAAAAAACTTCTGATGAAATTCGTCAAAACTAGTTTTTTCCTGATCGTTCACAGAACCCTATCTTAGATAGGGTTTTTTTTATCTCATTCATTCACATTCAAGCTCATATTCGCCTATCATAGGGCCGAGAAAATTATCGACTGTTGAAAACTGCATGAGCTCTTCCGCTACCCTCGATTTAAGTCTGCAACTATTACGCCAGCCTTCCGTTACCCCTATCGATCATGACTGCCAAAATATTATGGCTGAACGTCTAGAGAAGGTTGGTTTCAATATTGAATCCATGCGTTTTGAAGATGTAGATAACATCTGGGCACGCAAAGGTACAGAAGGCCCGGTATTCTGTTTTGCTGGCCATACCGATGTCGTTCCAACAGGGAATCTTGATGCCTGGAACTCAGATCCATTTTTACCTGAGATCCGTGATGGCAAGCTTTATGGTCGTGGCAGTGCCGACATGAAGACCGCTTTGGCAGCTATGGTGGTTGCAACAGAACGTTTTGTAGAAAAACATCCAGACCATAAAGGCTCGATTGCCTACCTGATCACTTCAGATGAAGAAGGTCCGTCGATTAATGGTACGGTGAAAGTGATTGAAACACTCGAAGCGCGTAATGAAAAAATCACCTGGTGTCTGGTTGGTGAGCCGTCTAGTACCAATACGTTGGGTGATATTGTCAAAAATGGCCGTCGTGGTTCGTTAAATGCCAATCTCACAGTCAAAGGCAAACAGGGTCATGTGGCCTATCCCCATCTGGCGGTAAATCCGATTCATACTGCCTCTAAAGCGATTGCCGAGTTATGTGACACAGTCTGGGATCATGGCAATGAATATTTCCCGGCAACCTCTTTCCAGATTTCCAATATCAATGCAGGTACAGGCGCAACCAATGTTGTTCCCGGTACCATGAACCTATTGTGCAACTGGCGCTATTCAACCGAAGTGACTGCCGAAGAACTCAAATCACGTACCTTGGAAATTCTGGATCGTCATGGTGTGGACTATGATGTTTCCTGGACTTTATCGGGCTTGCCTTTCCTGACTCCTGTCGGCGAACTGGTGAATGCAGCTAAAAATGCTATTCTGAATGTAACAGGCACTGAAACCGAACTATCCACTTCAGGTGGTACTTCTGATGGCCGCTTTATTGCGCCTACCGGTGCACAAGTACTGGAGCTTGGCGTGTTAAATGCTACGATCCACCAGATCAATGAGCATGTCAATATTGCCGACCTAGAGCCACTGGCTGAAATTTATGAGCAGATCCTGGTCAACTTACTTGCGAATTAAATAAATAGATAACGTAATAAAAAAGGAACTCTATAGAGTTCCTTTTTTAGTTGTTGCTTTTAGTTACAGTCCAATTGCAGCCTGAATATGGGTCATATTTGGAATATGGAACAGCCGCTCATCCATGCGCACATATTGAAAGATGGCAGGATCATTTACCTGCTGATCGACATCGACTACTTCGGAAATACGAATCCGGATGGTGTTCGGCATTTCATTGCACATCAGGGCAAAGCGCTGATTGATTTCATCGCCCTCAATCACCAATGCCACCCCATTTTGACGTAACGGATCATTCACTGCATAGACCGGCAACTGTGCCTCATGCCATTCCACTGTCTTGACCTGGGTATTGCTATCCAGGGCTGACAGGACAATGTTTTGTGGCAACAGCATCGGTTCTTTACCATGACAGTCAATAATATAGGCATCAATAAATCCGGTCGATACCGTAATCAGATGCTGAAGTTCCTGCTGGCTAATCTGATCAGCCAGTTTGCCGCTTGAATTGGTCTGACTCATGTATTACCCCTGTTTTTCAGCAATCAGTTGTTGAATATTGGCCAGCAGTTCCGCTTCCTGGAACGGTTTACCCATATAGTGCGTTACGCCCAGGCTAAATGCACGTTCACGATGTTTCTCACCGGTACGTGAGGTAATCATGATAATCGGCAAGTCACGGTGAATATCATGGTGACGGACCAGATTGGTCACTTCAAAACCGTCCATGCGCGGCATTTCGATATCCAGCAACATTAGATCCGGTCTGACGTTTTCAAGCTGCTCGATCGCATCCACACCATCTTTGGCAGTGACAATATCATAGCCTTGACGTTCAAGCAGACGCGACGTTACCTTACGTACAGTCACCGAGTCATCGACAATCATTACCAGACGGCGTGCATTGGAATAACGTGATCCATCACGCTGATCATGCAGCTGTTTGACACGCTGTGTCGCCTGAATCTGACGGGCAATATTCTGTCCATCAAGAATCAGACAAACCTGACCATCACCCAGAATCGTAGCACCCGCCACTACACCGATAGTGGCAAACTGATGTCCAATCGGTTTCACTACAATTTGCGCTCGTGAACCGACCAGCTGATCGACCAGCAAGGCAATGGTTTGACCACTATTGCCTTTGATCAACAGCACCGGCAATGAATGTCCAACATTATTCAGACGTGGAATCGGCTGGTTACCCACAAATTCAGATAAATAACGCAGCTTATATTTTTCGCCATCGATCTTGAAATAGTCGTCGTTACTGTTGAAGTACGTTTCCAATGTGATCGGCGCAATACGCACAATTCGGTCAATCTGAGCCAGAGAAATCGCGTATTGCTGATCGCCTACTTTCACCATCAAGGCATCGCTGACTGCTACGGTAGTCGGTACACGAATGGTAAAGATAGTGCCTTGGCCCAGTTGTGAACTGACCGACACATGACCACCCAACAATTTGATTTCACTTTGTACTACGTCCAGACCGACTCCACGACCGGAAATCTGGGTCACTGCTTTCGCGGTACTGAATCCCGGATGGAAAATAAACTGTAACAGCTCTTCCGAATCCAGTGTCTGGTCTTCTTTGATCAGGCCTTGACTTAAGGCCTTCTCACGAATTTTCTCTGCATCAATCCCCTTACCATCATCACTAAAGGACACGATCACATCGGTTCCCTGACGGCTGATATTCAAGACAATCGAACCGACTTCCGGCTTGTTCAGTGCGATACGATCTGCAGTATCTTCCAGACCGTGATCAATTGCATTACGCAGCATATGCTCGAATGGGGTGACCAGACGCTCCAGAATATTCCGGTCCAGTTCACCTTCGGTATTTTGCACGATCAGTTCTGCAGGACGGTTCAAGGTGGTCGAGGTTTGACGCACGATACGCTGTAAACGCGGCAGCATCCGGTCAAACGGAACCAGACGGGTACGCATCAGGCTTTCCTGAATTTCGGCCTGAATACGGGATTGTTGTAATAACAGCCCTTCAGTTTCGCGAATTTTGTCGGCTAAGGTACTCTTGAAGTCGACCAAATCCGATGCAGATTCTGCCAGTGATTTAGACAGCTGGTTGAGCGACGAATACTGGTCCATTTCCAGCGGGTCAAAGTCAGCATAGCGCGAATTCTCTGAACCATGTTTGGCAATAATCTGTGATTCCAGCTCTCCTTCCATTCGACGCAACTGATCGGCAAGACGCTTGATCGCCAGTTCCATTTCGTTCAGTGTATTGCCAAGCTGGCCCAGATCCATCTCGATACGTGAACGGTTAATCGAGTTCTCACCAGACAGGTCAATCATCTTCTCGACCAGATCGGCAGAGATACGGATCATCTCGTTATTGGTATCGCTGGCTCCACTATCCGCCCATTCACCCATCATGTGTGGTGGTTCAGTACCATCGCCTTCAACAAAGCCAAAGTCGCTGACCACCAGATTGTCTGTTTTCGCCAGACGCTCAGGCAATTGTGCCGTGACATCCACAAAGGCGATCTTTTTCAGACTGCTGTGCAGCTGCTCAAAACCGCTATAGTCGCGCTGGAAAATCGCCTGTCTTAACCAGGTCAGGGTTTTCTGCAACAGACCATCATAGGCATTCGAGTTAAACTGATAGACGGCAAACTGCTCGAAAGACGTTTCCAGCTCATAGGCAACGCTGGCCACTTCTTCAACATCTACCATACGTGCGCCACCCTTGATACTGTGGGCAGCACGCTGTAATTGCAGCAATAAACTACGGTCACTACGCTGGTCAAACCATTGATTGAGCAGCTTCTCGGCATTTACCAGAATTTCTTCGGCTTCTTCGAGGAAAGATTCTTCTACAATGGATTTCAGTTCATCTTCTTCAGAACGTTCCACTGAACTATCATTAATTGCATCAGCAGAAGGTTGCGAAATTGCCGGTAATTCTTCAGTTTCAGCCAGATCAGCAACTGGTTGCTCCGTCGTTGCTGATTCTGCCAGTTGCGGTTCAGAAATTGCTGTAGCTTCAATCTCTTCCACTTCAATTGCAGCAACTGCGCTTTCAACAGCAGTCCCAGCCTGTCCGGAAACTAGCGACTGAATATTCTGCAGAATTGAAATCGCTTCCGTTGCAGGATAGTCAATGCCTTCATCACGAATGGATTGAATCCGATCCGAAACGTTGTCCTGTACCAGACGGATAACCTGGATTAAAGCAGGGGTCACGGCAATTTGCTGGCGGATTACACGTTCATAAATGCTTTCCAGTTCATGCGCAATCAAGCCGATATGTGAAGCTGAGATCATGTTTGCACCACCTTTTAAGGTATGCAAATGACGCATCAGGTTGTTCAGCGAAGCTGTATCATCCTGCTTTTTGCTCCAGGTATTCAGGTCTTCATCAATGCCTGCAAGCAATTCATCTGCTTCTTCCAGGAAGATACTTAATAATTCTTCATCAAAATCACGGTTGGTCTCAGCACTTTGCTGCTGCTGACGATCCAAAGCAATACGCTGGCTCAAGCCTGCAAAATCGACACTGGCTGTTGCCACAGGTTCGGCTGCCTGGGTAACTTCTGTCGTTACCTGAACATGCTGAATTGCATGATCTTCAGCAGGTATTTCAAGATCCTGCTGCACAAATGCAGACAATTCACTGAGTATTTTTTGAATTTCTTCATTCAGAATGACACGCTGCCCTGCGGCCAGGGTATCAAACAAATGAATAAACTCTTGATGCGCCTGTGCAAACAGCTCATAGGCATAATTGCTCTTCAATAACACTGGCTTTTCAAGCAATGCATCATAAGCCGATTTCAGATCACTGGTAAATTCATGAATACCCTGGGCTGCCCGGCTCTCTGTATGGGCCAGCAATTCTGCAGCCTGCTGACTGAGTGCCTGAATATATTCCGGATAATCAACCTGGGCGCGTTTATCAAATTCAAACTCGGCATCCAGCAACAGATCAATATCCAGCTCAACCAGTTTGGACACCAGACCCTGTGTCTGAATACTATTTTCAGTAACTGCAAAGCCATAATCATGCCAGACACGTTCAAAGGTTGCATAGACCGTATCCAGTTTTGCGGTATTGCCCTGACGTAGCAGGTGCAGATAGTCACTCACGAACTCCGCATACTGAATCAGCAAAGCAGTTTCTTTTGAAGTAGAAGCAATTTCATCCTGTAGCAAAGTTTTGAACAGATGTTCCACCTTGGAGCTGGCTTCAAAAATCTGCTCAATCTGCGCCATGGATGAACTGCCGCGCAGGGTATGAATCGCACGGATCAGGGCATTATAATCTTGTGATTTTTCATCTTCAGTACGAAGGAAAGTCGCAATCGTATCCAGATGCTCTTCTGCTTCTTCAATAAAGATTGCCACTGTCTCTTCAATATCACTGCGAACAGGGATTTCTACTTGAGCTAGAGCTGGCTCAGCTGCACCTAACCCATTGTCTGCATTATCTGCAAATTCAAGACCTGTTATTTGACCTTCTGCAGTTAAATGATCTGCCAATATCAATAATTCCTGCAGCGCAGGTTCAGGTGTAATTTGTTGTTGTAATTGTTGCCCCAACAGCACCATTGGGCGCAGATCGAGATCAAGCGGCTGGACTTGTTTGAATTTCGGATATAAAGCATATTGATAGATATTCAATACTGCTTGAGCAAATTTCTGCACGGTCGGTGTCAGTGGAATTGAACCCGACAAAACCCGATTCAGGGTATCTTCCACCGCCCAGGCCATCTCTCCTGCCGATTTGGCACCGACCATACGGCCTGAACCTTTCAAGGTATGAAAATGGCGACGAATAGTCTTCAGATTTTCTTGATGATCTGGATGACTTAACCATTCTGGAAATAAAGCATTTAACTCAACGAAGATTTCTTCAATTTCTTCAACAAAAATTTCAAGAATTTCTGCATCTTGGTCAAGATAACTATCTTCAGGAAGCGTTGTCGTTTCAACTAAATTTTTTAATATTTCTTTCATAGCTCATGCTTCTTACGTTATGCCGCCAAGAAGGGCGCTCAAACTTAATTGTGACCGTCACGCGATACCTAACGTATGAAGTTAAGTACATCTTGTCGAGGCTTTATCTGTATTTCTTGAATGTGTCTCAACCGCAGTCAAGACACATTTCCCCATCATTTCTGACTTTATTCTGGCAGTTTAAAGTCAGCTACAGATTCACGTAATGCATCGGCCATGTTTGCCAGTTCGGATACCGAACGCGCTGTATCGAAGGTCGCACTGGTGGTTTGCGAGGTAATTTCCTGTACGACATTCATCGTGGTCGCAATATGACCCGCAGAAGCCGACTGCAGTTTCGCAGCATCAGAAATGTTCGCAATCAGTTTTGCCAGGTTATTCGATACCGTTTGAATCTCATCCAGTGCCACACCGGCATCTTTAGACAGGTTCGCACCACGCACAACCTCAGCCGTAGTTTGTTCCATCGAGATTACGGCTTCGTTCGTATCCGTCTGAATGGTTTTTACCAGACCTTCAATCTGCTTGGTTGCAGAGGCAGAACGTTCTGCAAGACGCTGTACTTCATCGGCAACGACCGCGAAACCACGACCTGCTTCACCCGCCATCGAGGCCTGAATCGCTGCGTTTAATGCCAGGATGTTGGTCTGGTCGGCAATATCGTTAATCAGGGCTACGATGTTACCAATTTCCTGAGAAGATTCACCCAGACGTTTAATACGTTTTGAGGTTTCCTGAATCTGTTCACGAATCGTGTCCATACCCTCAATCGAGCGCTGTACAACATCTGCACCGTTTGCAGCAATTTGTACCGAACGGTCTGCTACCACAGCTGATTCATCGGCGTTGGCAGATACCTGATCAATCGACATCGCCATTTCATTAATCGCTGCAGAAGCACCAGCAATTTCTTGTGCCTGATGTTCAGATGCTTCAGCTAACTGGTTGGTAATGCTTTGTGTGGTCGCGGTATATTGCGCAACTTCTTGTGAAGTTTCAGTAATACGCGATACCAGGTCACGTAACTGGTCGATCGCAAAGTTAATCGAGTCGGCAATCGCACCGGTAAAGTCTTCAGATACCGTTGCATATGAACGTAAGTCACCATCTGCAAGGTCGGCGATCTCATCGAGTAAACGTAAAATCGCATTCTGGTTACGGTCATATTCTTCTTGTAAACGGCCCACACGCTGCTTATCTGACAAGCCACGCAGAGAAAGTAACTTGAATACACACAGCAAGAAACTGACTAATAATGCAATCAGCAGGACAGCTGGAACTACTGTTTTAAGACCTGAGTTACCTGATAATTTATTCAGGTTGTCTAAAAGTACATCAGACTGGGAAAAAATTGATGCAGCAGCCTGACGAACTTTGACGATCTGTGCAGAGTTTTTAAGAATAATTGCTGATGCAGATTCCAGTACGTCATCATATTCAGCCTTGATTCCTTCCAGAGATTCACGCAGGGTTGGATCATCAATACGCTGTACACCCAGTTCAGCAGAACCATTTAACTGAGCATTTAAATATGAGCCGAAAGTTTCGGTATCGGCACTGAAGTCATCTGCAGATTCACGTGAACCATCAGTACCCGTCAGTACCAGACTGATCGAACGCAAAATACGTTCCGCAATAAATACCTGGTTTTTGGCAATAACAACCTGGTTCGACGGCATGTCTTGACGTGCCATCTGGTCAACCATCAAGTTATATTCGGCCTGAATCCCCGGAATTGCCTCACCAATCGCGATATTGGTGTCGTATAACTGGTTAATAATCTTTTGTTGCGAGGTAATCAGATCAATACTGCTGGAAACTTCTGTCCACTGTTTATCAACTGCCTGCAACGCATCATTATTGGAGTGAATACTTTTAACTGTCTCAAGATTTTCAGCAAAGGCTTTTTGCGAGTCAGTCAGGTTTTTCATAGCTTCTGGTGTACCGGAAGCGGTCGCCTCAGTCGCCTGGCGCGAAATGGTTTGCGAGAGGAGACGCAGGTCACCCAGACTCTGAGTAAGTTCGTTGGTACGTGGTACACTATAAAAAAGATACAATAAAGTGATCAGTGCGGCTAAAAGACAGCCTGCTGCTCCATAGATCAGCGGTTTTGATTTCTCACTATCACCGAAGACACGTGATAACTGATCTATTTGCGTTTGAATCTTAGCTAAAAAAGCATTACCGCCCTTGCGGCCAGTGCTCTCACCTGTATTTTTCTTTTTAAGTTTAAAGCCCATGCAGCCTCTCCCCGGTTGACGCCTTGCTTACTTTCGAGCGCGACATTTAATTTATAAATTTTATAGATGCGTTCATAAATTTTGGATTTTGCAACAGACGACTGAATAAAAACACATGCCACTGCTGGTTGTGCTGATGGAAAAACCCCTGACAATATTCTTGTAAGTTTTTATCCAATTCAGATTTCTTCGAAAAGAAACTTTTCTTATTGAAATGTTGTATACCCAAAACTTGATCTACGACCAAACCCACATACTGGTCATTATGGTTGATGCATAATACTTTTTGAGTCGGTGAAAATTGGCTGCTTTGCCCTGATACATATTGCGTCAGATCAGAAACAGACAACAGTCTTCCCCGGATATTCGCCAAACCCAATACCCAGGCTTGTGTCTTGGGTACCGGCGTATATTTTGGGGGATAAATCACTTCTGATACTTCCCCCAGCGGAGCAACAAAATATTGCCCCATCATCTCAAAAGCAATGCCCGACCATCGGTTAACTTCATTGCCATTGGAAACGTAGTTTTTATTTCCACGTTTCGCAATGCGAAGCAATTCGATAAATCCATTTGCTGCCATAGAGCTTATCCTGCATTGAGGTGCTGCTTAATTACATCTATTAATTGTTTTTCATCGACTGGTTTTGTTAGATAGTCCGCTGCGCCTTGACGCTTGCCCCATACGCGGTCAGTAGCCTGATCCTTGGTACTCACAATCACGATTGGAATGTGTTTGGTTGTTGCCCCACGTGCAATCTGGCGGGTCGCCTGAAATCCATTCACGCCCGGCATCACTACATCCATCAGAACCAGATCCGGCAGTTCTGCCTGTGCCATGGTGACCCCATCTGCCCCATTAGCTGCTTCAATCACATCAAAGCCATGTTTAGAAAGAATCTCTCTAAAGCGAAAAGTTTCTGTCGGTGAGTCATCCACAATTAGGATACGTGCCATGCCAATTCCCCAAAAAAATCAAATATATTAAGCACTAATATGGTTACGGATTGCAGTTAGCAATTCATCTTTACTAAAAGGTTTGGTCAGGTATTCATCGGAACCCACGACACGACCTTTGGCCTGATCAAATAAGCCATCTTTACTTGATAGCATAATCACAGGAATATTCTGGTAATTCTGAGAGTTTTTGATTAAGGCGCAGGTCTGATAACCATCTAGGCGCGGCATCATAATATCTACAAAAACGATATCCGGATTTGCTTCGGCAATTTTTGATAAAGCCTCAAAACCATCTACCGCAGTAATGACTTCATAACCTTCACGCTGAAGAAGAGTTTCTGCAGTACGACGAATGGTCTTTGAGTCATCAATAACCATAATTTTTAGATTTTGGAATTTATCGTCCATTTGTTTAACCCTTCCCATTTTAGAAACTATATGCCATAAGGCTCATAGGATTATTTTATTACGATCGATAAACATTTTTAACATAAAGTCACTTGTATTATCAATGAACATTTTCTACACAAGTAGACAAAATCATTTATTTTTAACAACAGCTTCACATTTTATTATGGTTATTGGTTTTTTTTTGACTAACGGTAGTTTTTTATTGATAAATTTAAGTCTAATATAACAATATTATTACTTTAAAATAAGTAATTTAGCCAACTTTAAATTCGGGGAGCCAATGATGAGTCAGTTTTCAATAAAACTTGCTGTCATTGATAAAAATAAAATGACTGGTCAATTCATTGTTGCTGTATTGTTGCTCTTGCAGCTCAGCTTAACTTGTGCGAGCAGTAACCAGCTCCCACAAAAAGCCACCTGGTACCGTTATTACGACAGTAAAGGTGTGGCCAATATCAGCACCAATGTTACGCCCAATCATATCCGTTATGGTTATGAGGCACTTGACCAGAATATGCAGGTCATTAAACGTGCCCGTCCTTATAACGCTGAAGCCGATATCAGACAAGCCCCGCAACGTGCTCAACAGGCGCAGCGGATTGCGGAAGACCATAAACTTAAGCGAGCCTATAACAATAGTCAGACTGCCTTGCAAAAAAAGAATGACAGCCTGACCCAGTTAAAAAAGCAGATTGATTTTCAGCAAGAGCAAATTAAGCAATTGCAAAAAGATCGGATCATGTTCGTTCGCCAGGAACGGGAATATTTACGTAAAGGTCAAACTCCACCGGCGCACCTCAAAACCATGCTGGAAAATAATCAGAAAAATCTCATTTCCCAAAAAGAGAATATTCAATCTTTACAAAGTCGCTATCGAAATCTGGAAGCAGAATACGACAAAATTATCGCCCGTTTAAAAGCACTTGAATAAATGCAAATAGTTGGCCAAGGCTTTGATTCATAGCTAACTAAAAGGACTCATATGCAACCTGCACCGCACTCTCATGATTTAAATATGCTTTCGCCGCGCTCTGTGCTAATCGTGAGTGCACTTTGCTTAAATATGTTTTTAGTGGCTTGCGACAAAAATGAACCTGCAGTGCAAGCCGAAACCCCAAAATCTATTGAAGTCATTTCACAGGATTTAGTTGCGGTTCAATCTGGCAATTCAGTTCAAAAAACCGCATTTACCGGCACCATCCGTGCAGTCAATCAAAGCAGCATACAGGCACAGGTCTCTGCCACTGCTACCAGCGTAAACGCGCAGGTAGGTCAATCAGTTAACAAGGGACAGGTACTGGTACGCCTGAATAACCAGGACAATGCAGCCCGTCTGGCACAAGCACGTGCCAACCTGGCCTCCACTCAAGCGCAAGCCAATCAGGCCCGCAATATGATGCAGCGTAAAAAGCGCCTGCTAGATCAGGGTTTTATTTCAAAAGTAGAATATGAACAAAGTCAGGTGGACTATCAGGCACAGCTGGAAAATGTCCGTGCCCAGCAAGCCAATGTTGATATTGCCCAGAAAGCAGATCGTGATGGCATCATGACCAGCCCGATCAGTGGTGTAATTACCCAGCGCCAGGTTGAGCCTGGCCAGACCGTTGCAATTGGACAAACCCTGTTTGAAATCGTCGATCCGAAACGGCTGGAAATTCAGGCACGCGTACCCAGTGATCTGCAATCAGGTTTAAGGCTGGGCAGTAAAATCGAATACACTATTCAAGGTAATCCAAACCGGCTCACTGCCGTAATTAGCCGGATTTCCCCTATTGCAGATCAGGCCAGTCGCCAGATCGAATTCTTTGCCACGCCAAATGAAACCATTCCCTCGCTAAGTATCGGCTCCTTCGTTGAAGGCAACATTCTGAGTTCACAACAGATTTCCGGACAGCTGATTCCATTGGATACCATTCAGGATATCCAGAACAAACCCTATGTCTGGGTGATTCGCCAGAATAAAATTATCAAGGTCAATGTTCAGGTACTAGAACAGCGTTATAGCGATAACATTGCCGTGGTTCAAGGACTGGAAAATGGTGATCAGGTCAGCCGGGTTAAGTTTAGCGAAGCCGATCTGCAAAAAACTGTCACCCTTCGCGCCAACTAAAGCCATTCATACAGGATCATTGATATGTGGTTTACCCGAATTAGTGTGAAGTATCCGGTTTTCACCATCATGATGATGTTCTGCCTAATGGTGCTGGGGCTGGCTTCATGGCAGCGGATGGGCGTTGAAGAATTCCCTGATGTCGATTTCCCTTTTGTGGTGATCTATACCAATTATCCAGGCGCTTCTCCGGAAACGGTTGAATCGGAAATCACCAAGAAACTCGAAGATCAGATCAATACCATTTCCGGTTTGAAACAGGTGATTTCCCAGTCTAGTGAAGGCCTGTCCATCATCACCACCGAATTTAATCTAGATGTGACCTCTACCACAGCAGCTCAGGACGTGCGGGATAAAATCGCCTCTGTGACTGCTGAATTCCGGGATGAAATTCAGGAACCGATTGTCGAACGTTATGATCCGACAGCAAATGCAGTGATGTCGATTGTATTTGAATCTGACAATATGGACGTAAAAACACTGAGTTCATATCTGGACCAGCGGATTGTGCCACAACTGCGTACAATCCCAGGGGTCGGTACGGTCAATCTGTTAGGTGATGCACAACGCCAGATCCGGATCCAGGTAGAGCCGCAAAAACTGCAAGCTTTTGGTATCGGTGTAGATAGTGTCATTAATACCTTAAAGGCAGAAAATATTGAAGTCCCGGGAGGCACTCTCAAGTCTGGGAATTCGGAACTGGTTATTGAAATCAATTCCAAAGTGCTGCATCCCCTCGCCTTCGGTGATCTGGTCATTGCCAATAAAAACGGCGTACCGATTTTTCTCAGACAAGTGGCCAATATTCAAGACAGTCAGGCAGAGCTGGAATCCGCTGCCTTTTTGAATGGGAAAGCTGCAGTTGCAATTGATATTTTGCGCAGTTCAGATGCAAACGTTATTGAAGTAGTAGACAAGACCTACGCAGCTTTAAAAAATATTGAAGCGCAGCTTCCACAAGGCACTACCTTACAGGTGGTGGTGGACGCCTCCAAAAGTATCCGTGGCACCATTGGCGATGTAGCCCGCACTATTGTGGAGGGTGCAGTACTGGCTGTGCTGATTGTCCTGCTGTTCCTGGGTTCTTTCCGTTCAACCGTAATTACCGGTTTGACTCTGCCGATTGCACTCTTGGGCACGCTGACCTTTATCTGGGCCTTTGGCTTTAGCATCAATATGATGACTTTGCTGGCGCTGTCCTTGAGTATTGGTCTGTTGATCGACGATGCAATTGTGGTGCGTGAAAATATTGTCCGGCATGCCGATATGGGCAAAGATCATGTGACTGCTGCACTCGATGGCACCAAAGAAATTGGACTCGCTGTGCTGGCCACCACACTGACCATTGTTGCCGTATTCCTGCCTGTGGCCTTCATGGGCGGTATTATTGGCCGCTTTTTCTACCAGTTCGGGGTCACGGTAAGTATAGCCGTGCTGATCTCAATGTTTGTCAGCTTTACCTTGGACCCGATGCTCTCTGCACACTGGGCAGAAAAGAAAAAAGATCCGAACAGAAAGCCAGGCCGGATACAACGTTTCTTTAACTGGATTTCCGGCAAGCTGGATAATTTAAGCCATGTTTATGAAAAACTGCTAAAACTGGCACTGCGGTTCAGATTTATCACCCTTCTGATTGCCGTTGCTTCATTATTTGGTGCCTTGGGGTTATCCAAGCTGATTGGTACCGAATTTGTACCAGTTCCGGATAAAGGCGAAATCCGGATCAAGTTTGAAACACCAGTCGATTCATCGCTTGAATATTCACAAGCCAAACTGCAGCAGGTGGATCAGATTATTCGTCAGCATCCGGAGGTCAAAGCCACCTATGGGGTGATTAATGGTGCAACCGACCGCGGTAAAAACCATGTCAGTTTACGGGTGACCGTGACACCGCGTACCGAGCGTGAAAAAACCCTGAATGAGCTGAATAATGAATTCCGTCAGCGTCTGCAATCTGTTGCCGGAATCAGCATTACCTCGGTGGCATCCGCTGATGAAACCGTATCAGGTGGTCAGAAACCGATCATGATTTCGATCAAAGGACCTGATCTGGATGAACTGCAAAAAATTTCCGATCGTTTTATGACGGAAATGGCTAAAATTGATGGCATTGTTGATCTGGAAACTTCATTGAAAGAGCCCAAGCCGACGCTTGGTGTCCAGATCAATCGTGTCCTGGCCAGTGATCTAGGCTTATCGGTGAATCAGATTGCCAATGTGGTCCGTCCACTGATTGCTGGTGATGATGTCACCACCTGGCAGGATGAAAAAGGTGAAACCTATGATGTAAATCTGCGCCTGACCGAAAACCAGCGTAGCTTGCCAAGCGATTTACAGAATATGTATATCACTTCGAATAAAACCACTGCCAGCAATCAACCAATTCTGGTTCCTCTTTCAAGCGTGGCCAAATTTGAAGAAAAGCTCGGCGCTTCGCAGATTAACCGACGTGATCTGGCTCGTGAAGTACTCGTAGAAGCGAATACGTCTGGACGCCCTGCAGGCGACATCGGGGCTGATATCAGCCGCTTGCAAGAAAATTTCGATATGCCACCGGGCTATAGTTTTGACACTCAGGGTTCCAATGCCGATATGGCAGAATCTGCAGGTTATGCCTTGACCGCGATTACCCTATCAATTGTATTTATCTATATTGTACTCGGTTCGCAGTTCAACAGCTTTATTCACCCTGCGGCAATTATGGCTTCATTGCCATTGTCGCTTATTGGGGTATTTCTGGCCTTGTTCCTGTTTAATTCGACCATGAACCTGTTTTCGATTATCGGGATCATCATGCTGATGGGACTAGTGACCAAGAATGCGATTCTGCTAATCGACTTTATCAAGAAAGCCATGGACCGCGGTGAAGACCGTTATGATGCGATTATTGAAGCAGGTAAAACCCGTCTGCGTCCCATTCTGATGACCACCAGTGCCATGGTGATGGGGATGGTTCCGCTGGCCTTGGGACTAGGCGAAGGGGGGGAACAAAGTGCACCCATGGCACACGCCGTGATTGGTGGCGTGATTACCTCTACCCTGCTGACTTTGGTGGTGGTCCCGGTGATCTTTACCTATCTGGATGACTTTAAGAATTTTATGCTGCGTCAGGCATGTAAAATCATGGCATAATTTAATGCAACACAATGAGGTGACATTCCCAAATGCTCACCTCATTTTTTATTGTATAATCCCTGCTTTAACGCTTAATTTTTTAGGACAGTTTCCATGCGCGCGAGTCGCTTTTTATTTGCAACTTTGAGAGAAACCCCGAACGACGCTGAAGTTATTTCGCATCAGCTCATGCTTCGTGCCGGTATGATTCGTAAGTTGGCTTCAGGTTTATACACCTGGTTGCCGATGGGCGTTCGCGTATTAAATAAAGTTGCAGCGATCGTTCGCGAAGAAATGAACAATGCCGGTTCTCTTGAAGTATTGATGCCTGTAACTCAACCGGCATCACTTTGGGAAGAGTCTGGACGTTATATACAGTATGGTCCTGAACTGCTACGTTTCAAAGACCGTCATAACAATGATTTCGTGCTTGGCCCAACACATGAAGAGGTCATTACTGATCTTGCACGTAACGAGTTGAAAAGTTACAAGCAATTGCCTGCCAATTTCTACCAGGTACAAACCAAGTTCCGCGATGAAATCCGTCCGCGTTTTGGTGTAATGCGTTCACGTGAATTCATCATGAAAGATGCCTATTCTTTCCATGCCGATCAGGAATCTTTGCAAGAAACTTACGACAAAATGTACGAAGCCTACTGCAAAATCTTTACCCGCTTAGGTTTAGATTTCCGCCCAGTACAAGCGGACACTGGCTCGATTGGCGGTTCAGGTTCACATGAATTCCACGTCCTGGCTTCAAGTGGTGAAGATGATATCGCGTTTTCGACTGAATCTGACTATGCCGCCAACATTGAAATGGCTGAAGCGGTGCTTGTCGGTGAACGTGCAGCACCAACACAAGAACTTAAACTGGTAGATACGCCAAATCAGAAAACCATTGCTGATGTATCTGCCTTCTTAGGTACAGATCCTGCCCATTCAGTAAAAGCGTTGCTTGTACAAGGTGTTGCGGCTGAAGAAGGTCAGGATGCACCCGTAGTGGCGCTATTCCTTCGTGGCGATCATGAACTGAATGAAATTAAAGCTGAAAAACATCCTTTAATTGCAGTGCCACTGACTTTTGCAACCGAAGAACAAATTCAGGCTTTAGGTTTAACTGCTGGTTTCGTTGGTCCTCAAGGTCTGGTAGAAAAAGGTTTAACTGTCATTGTGGATCGTGCAGCATCTGTATTGTCTGATTTTGTTGCCGGTGCAAACGAAGCAGATCAACACGCAACTGGCGTAAACTGGGAACGTGATGCACAGTTCACTGAAGTTTTTGATCTGCGTAACGTGGTTGAAGGCGACCCTTCTCCAGATGGCAAAGGTACACTTCAGATCAAACGTGGTATTGAAGTGGGTCACATCTTCCAGTTAGGTCAGAAATACTCTGAGGCTTTGGGCTGTAAAGTTCTTGGTAAAGATGGCAAACCATTTACTGTAACCATGGGCTGTTACGGGATTGGTGTGACACGTGTGGTGGCTTCAGCAATCGAGCAAAACTTCGATGAGAAAGGTATTATCTGGCCTGAAGCGATTGCGCCTTTTGAAGTTGCGATTGTGCCAATGAATGCGCATAAGTCACCACGTACCATGGAAGCAGCTGAAGCACTGTATGCAGAATTGACCGCAGCGGGTTATGACGTCATTCTTGATGACCGGGATGAGCGCCCAGGCGTGAAGTTCTCCGATCTTGAAATTACCGGTATTCCACACCGTATTGTAATTGGTGAAAAAGGTCTGGATGCGGGTACGTTTGAGTATAAAGGCCGTCGTGATGCTGAATCTGTAAATATTTCTAAAGAAGAGTTATTAGCGAAAATCGCAAAGTAATTCCTTCTTACCATAAAAAATCCCGCTTCATGCGGGATTTTTTATGGTTATCTCGGCCTCAACAGAATTTATGACCACCAAAGCAGTTCGGCTTAAAATCTTGACCTTGTAATTTTAAATTGTTTAGAGGGAAATCAATTAAAGTCGGGTTTTTAATTTCACTTACATCCAGTGAACCGCCAACAATACAACCACTGATAATGCCTCCACAAATTCGGACATTATTAGTCAAGTCATGGTTAATTCCTGCAATCGTTTGTTGTAAAACCTCATTTGTAATTTGTACTTTATCTGATGGAGAGATACTGCCTAAATCTACCTCATCCTCCATTGCCAGCCACCATCCTTGATTCGCAGCGACTGCCGCGCCTGGCCAAAGAATTTTTTGTGATTGTAATGATAAGGATGCCGGGTTATTTAAATATAGAGCATGGATTAAGCCAAGATTTTGATTTACTGTAATATCAGTCTTGAGACCTGTTAAATAGCCCGTAATTTGCTTATCGAGGGTCAGAGCACCATTTAACAACTGCGCTTTTAATGGACCACTGAAATCTATACGCTCCACTGTGCCTGTTCCTTTCAAGACAATTTCCTTCATACGTGTTCCTGAAACAATAGTAGAAGGAATAGCAAATGGGGCTGTTGATTCCTGCAAAGTGAAGGAATAATCATTTGATTTATAATGCAAATCAAGAGGCAAGGTTAAATTCCCTAATTTACCCCTCACAGTACCTTCAATATATTGGCCCGTAGATGCATAGTCCATAACCCGAGAAGCTGTGTTTGCTACACCTGATGCTGCTTTAGTCTTCATATAACCACTAAAACTGTTAATCCCATTAGGTGTATTGCTATTTTCAGCACCCAAAGTCAAAAGACCCTGAATTTTTTCGGCGCTTAGACGAAAGCCTAGGACTTCACGAGTAGATGCCTGATTTGGATTTTTAATCGCAAATTGAAGAAATGGATTGGTGATCAATGCTGAACTACTTGCGCGATCATCGGCAGTATAGTTCGAATTCGCGGGCAGACCACTTAATGCGATATTATCAATATCAATATCACAGCCTACCGCCCCATTCACGCCACCGCAACCCAGTTGTAGCTTTTTAATATTGGTATTGATCTCCATCTCGGCTTCTAAACCTAATTTATAGAAAGAAATATTGGACTGATCATAGTTATTACCAAGATTATCTATTTGTTTAAAACCTTTTTGTACTTCCATCGAAAGAAGTGCCTGACCCTCTACCGTAGATAATTCTTCATCATTTAAGCTGGTCATTGCAAAACTTTGTTGTGTAATCGCACACATTGCTACAACCAGACTATTTAAAAGTATTTTTTTCATTTTAATGTCCTTATATTCTTATTAGCGTGGCGTAATACCCATCGTGCTACGAATCGTCCCACCAGTCAGCGCAATATTTGCTATGTTTTGCATATTGCCATTGGTGGCCATCGCAAAATTGGTTTTAAATGGTGTCGCAATATTATTTGTATAATTCAGTTTGACCTGATTATCTAAAGTTACTGTATCGGCACTGACACGGACTTTCCCTTTAACACCCAAATGACCTTCCATCCGGTTAAAGTTAATTGAAGAAGTTTTTAATGCACCGGTTGAATCCATATCTTCATTGGCAATACTAAAATAGCTCCCCAGATTATTTTTGTCTGCATTTTCTTCTGCAGTAAGGGGTCTGAATTTAAAGTTTGCATCAAAAGATAAAAAATTAGTATCTGGTGAATCGCTGGTTGGATCCACTCCTGGAATGATGAGGAGCTCGCCATTTCCATCGAGTTTAAAAGCAATATTGGTCAAAACATCATCACGTTTAGAAAAATTATCGTAAGGCACATAGCCCCCGCACTTAGCGACCGATGCATTGGTACAATTGTATTTAGAGCCTGGTAATTGACCAATCGCAAGCTCAGCTTTAGCCCCTATCAGCAGTTTATCGGCACGAATATAAATACCTTCATCTTCATAGCCAATAATACCTTCCGACTTGATCAGGGCATCGATATTCCTAAAACCCGCATAATAGTTAACTGCCTCACCATGATCGCCATTCTTGCCATCAATCAATATAATTGAGGTTGTGCTTGGCAAACCGGTTTTTTTATCAATTCCGTAACCTTCTGTAGATACCATCATGTTATAAGCAATTGCCTGCTTATTGTCTGCTCCATAAGTCGTTCCCGACAAGGCAACATTGGCATTCAAATTATAGATAGGAATACCGATTCCCCAAGAACCTCCGTCCCCACCAATTTCCGCCAAAGAGTTATCTGATATAAAGCGTGCTTTCGCAGCAATGGATTGAAAATCCATTCCACGCACGGCGATAAAGGCAAAATCTTCTCCATTCGCGGTAGTACTGAGTATTTGTTTAAGCACATTACTACTACTGCCTAGCGTCTTTTGCATATTCTCATTGATTATAAAATCGAGATTTTTTGCAGTAATGGTATTTATATATATATTGCCAAAGTCGATATAAGCATTTTTACCATGTAAGGTTCCGTCAGCATTACGTGTAGTCAATGGTCTAATATTAGAAAATTGCACAGCATGACTTCCCTTACCAGTATGCCCAATCTCAAATGTTGTTGGGGCCATAGTGGCTGGACGTCCGGCACTATTAGCACCAGTAAAATCCGCAGATAATCCCAGGTTCAACCCGCCTTCCCCAACCAGGCTACTGTATCCTGTGGCAGTTTTGTCCTGACGCTCCAGTACCCCATTTACTTTATTACTCACATCAAAAGTACCGATCTGGGTTTGATCAGCACTCATGGATAACCTTGCATTGGTCACGGCACCCGAAGCACCTAAACGCATAATATTTTTACGTTCGTTATTTGGCGTGTTATAACGCAAGTCTATATTGACCCCAGGATTGGTCGGATTAACCCGACCAGCTACGAGATCAGTTGTATCTTCAGCACGCTTAAGATCGACATAATGATCTTGATTACCGTTTCTCGTAGTGAGCACCACACCTTCAGCCGGGTCAATATACAAATATCCCTGACCCGCGAAATTAAAATTAAAGTCATTTAGAATTAAGCTATTTTCACCCAATTTATGACTAATCGTGGCATTTTTAAGTTGAAAATCGATACTGGCAATTGAGTCTTTATTAAATAAACCGGCACTGGTTTGTAATAGAACACTCAGCGGTGTAGAAGTACTCATTCCCAATACACCTAAGCTTTGATTAGATTGTTCCCCAGCAGTCCGAATACTATTCGCAGATTGGCTACATGGATTAGTGGTACAGGCAACCTTTACCAACTTTAAATCTGCAGTGGCTTGAAATGGGGAAATACTTGCCGCAAGCCGGAGACCAGCTCCCTGTTGTGTGGCACCTACATCTATTTCAAGTTGACTAATAATTGGTTTATTATTTTTTCCAGTAATTTCAAAATTATGTAAACCTAAACCCATTTTAGTACTGGGGTTTAAGTTTGGATCGTACCAATTCACTTGGGCAATAGTGGCTTTAGAAATTTCATGGGTAATGACCATACCGTCTTGTCCAGTCACCTCACTCAACTCCTGCTCTTCGATAATTTCAAGTGCATAACTTTGTTGTATAAGACACATGCATACCGTCAGCAACTTCAACTTTATTGTTGTTTTTTTCATTTCTATATCCTTATGCTGTACTTGGCGTTGTTACTAACAACGACTTTGTGCTCCACCTGTACAGTTATAACCAAATATCTTCAAATTGCCTGACATATGCAGATTTCCATGCACGTTCAACCCCATAAATCCTTTTTCAGCACCTTTATCAAATGAAGGAACATCTTGGGGCGCGGTTGTATAAGTTCCATCAGCATTATAAATACGGCCAGTATAGGTACTATAAACATCTGTATTGGCATAACCTTCTAAGGCGCCAGCACCTGTGCCCGTTTCAATCGAAACCGTATTAAAACCCAAGTTCCTGATTTTTAAAGGCTTGTCATCGTAAAAGGTAATTTGCATCGCCGTCTGTGGTTCATTACGGTGATTAATAATGGTTGTACCATCAATTGAAAACTTATCAATCTGAATTGTGCCTTGAATGCCTTTAAAGACTAACCACTTCTTATTTCCATTGGCATCAACATGGTTATTCGGCGCTATTGCCAGACGGCAAAATTGTTTTGTTGCTCCACAAGCGGTGGGATCTAGAACATAAAATACTTCGAGCGGATTACCACTTCCGTTAAGCCGGGAAATTTGAGCCTTACTTAAATCTGTTGCATAGATATGGTTCAAGGATAAAGTCCAGCTAAGGTCAGCTCCACCCTGCCCCACTGTATCGGTTAACTCTTGCTGATCAAGGGTTTCCAATCCGGCAAAACTGATCATAGAAGTACACAATAATGTACAGAATATGGTTAATTTGGACATTTTATACTCCTTTATAGACCAGTTGTTTTAATTTTCAGATGCTGAATCAGGACACCATCAATGACAGCAGATCCAAAATTCTTACTTACACCATCAGTATTTTTAAATACGATTCCTGTTGAATTCACACCATCCTTGGCTCGCAGCATATTGGTCCCCGGGACACGCTCTGTAGTCCCTATCGAGATGCTACTGTGAGTCGCATTGCGCCCCTGATAAAGTGCGCTAGTATCTGCAGCATTATTTTTAATTGGTGTACCACAACTATAGACATTACAGGTTGAACCCTTTAGATCTGTGGTTCCCAGTCCGCCTCCATAATTCTGATAGATTTGATTATAGATAGCAGGAATTTTAGGAATACGTGTCACTTCTAAAATAATATTATTACCTTCTGAACCGACTACAAAAGGCTGGTACATATTACCGAGCACCAAGTTAATATTAGGACTATAGAGATATAAACCTTCAGAATCATGAAATATCGGAGCAACACTGCCGTTCAAAGCCGGAGTCGGTCCATCACCATCAAGTGCATTGGTTTTTGCTGCAGTACTGAGACGAATACCTTTACTGTTAAGATTAGCGTCACTACTGCTGAGCGTTTCTGGCCGGTCATTAGTATTTAGCCGGATTATACTTGTCATACCTAAGGTTTGGCTGTAATCCTTATTATCAGATTCCAGGGTTTGAAATAAACGAACTTGCGAGCCATTGAAACTCAAACCATTGGCAACAAATTGGGTTCTTAATCGGTAATCCGTATCAAGCCCTGATGTTGGCCCACCTGTTATAGGATCTACCAGATTAGAGGAGTCAAGCGCGCGAGCAAAAATATCACTCCAGAAGCCCAGCTTGATATTATTATCACTTTCGACGCCTGCGATGGGGCTTAATGGGGCTTCCAAAGCAATATAACCTACATCTTTAGCAGCATCCTTAAACTGTTTGACATTCTCAGTTCCTGCCCGGAATAACCAGGGATTATCTGCCGATCCCCAACTAAAACCCTGATTACTATATCGCGTGCTTAGAGAACCATCACTTTTTGATAATGCCAGACCATAAATAAATACATCTGCTTTGGTTCTTAGGGAACTGACGGGAGTATTTTTCGCCTCTAGCAAAGCAGCTGTTCTCGCATCTCTAAGGATGCTTGTATAAAGTTCTTCTGTTAGTCTTTTAGCCTCTGCTTCTGCAAGTTGTCCTGCTTCAAATTTAGCGCGGATAGTTGCTGCTGCATATGATGCATCGCTAAGTCGCTGTACTAAAGTAGTAATTTCTGCCCCAATAGTATTATTACGCGTGAAACTATTCAAACTTTTATAAAAAGTAGAATTGGTTAAATTTGTATTTGCTTCACCCGCACGACCACCATACAGTAACTGAATCATTTCATAGGTATTTGTAGTGGCATATTCCAGGGCTTTTGCAGCATATTTCAAAACCCCTGTGGGATCCTCACTAACAGGACGTGTTTTATAAATGGTTGTACCATCATTTATAACTTTTGCATCATCATCACCACCTAGAAATCCCCCATTAGTACCCGCTCGATAGTAATTATGTCGCTCATTAAAATAGCGTTGAATAATTGTATCTGAATTAAAATAACGGTCAGGAATTTCAGATTGTAATTTGGTTCTTTCAGCAGTTAATTTATCAGGAATAGGCTGAGTATAAGTGCTGTATAAACTTCTATAATTCGTGTCATAAGTGGAATTATAGGTAGAAGTATATAAGGTGTTATACCCTCTATCGATTTTGCCTTGGAGAACATTGCTGTCATAAGAGGTTTTATAAATTTTATCGTAAGCACGCTGACCAAGTTGGTTATAGTTTTCGCCGGTTGGAATAATCCGAATAAAACCGGTATCAGCCTGCCCCGGATTTTGAATTCCTCTCGCGTAACTGGAACCATCAGAAAGATCTTTGGGTCCCTGAAACACCATTTTAAAATCATCAAGTACCAGTGCAACACCCTCACCAGTGGTGTCAGAAAGAGAAGAGTCTGATAATTCCTGCATCGCATGTGCAGAAGGCAACAGGCTGAAACCGATGGTCATCGCCAAATAACTTTTGCGAAATTTTAATATAGCTTTGATCTGAGTCATCTCGCTCTTTCCTTTTTATCTGATGCTCCGCACCTTTATACTTCAGCTTCCCAGCCGCGTCTTTTTTTATGGTTATGCGGAATCCATTATGCTGATTTTTAACACAGATGCCAAAGCCAATTAGGCGAAAAATAGCAGTTTCCGATGAATGAAAATCTCAAAAAAATAAACGGGACATAAAGTCCCGTCATTCAATAGCTTAAAGCAATTAGGTCTTTGGTAAAGTAACACCTGTCTGACCTTGATATTTACCGCCACGATCTTTATATGAGGTTTCACAGACTTCATCAGATTCAAAAAACAGCATCTGCGCTACACCCTCACCTGCATAAATACGCGCAGGAAGATTGGTAGTATTTGAAAACTCTAAAGTTACGTGTCCTTCCCACTCTGGCTCAAGCGGCGTCACGTTGACAATGATGCCACAACGCGCATAAGTAGATTTGCCCAAGCACACGGTCAAAACATTACGGGGAATGCGGAAATATTCGATGGTACGCGCCAAAGCAAACGAGTTCGGCGGAATGATACAAACATCCGACTCGATATCAATAAAGCTGCGTTCATCAAAGTTCTTCGGATCGACAATTGCAGAATGCACATTGGTGAATACTTTAAATTCACGTGCACAACGCACGTCATAGCCGTAGCTGGATACGCCATACGAAATCAGCTTTTGACCATTTTCATCCAAACGTACCTGGTTTTCTGCATACGGTTCAATCATGCCGTGTTTTTCGCTCATTTCGCGAATCCAACGATCAGACTTAATTGCCATTGATATAATCCAAAAATCTTAAGAACAAGTTATTGCGACGTACTTTAACTGAAATTGCCACTAATGAAAATAAGTGAAAGTCTGAGAGCTCAAGTTGCCCAAAAATTGCTGATCGAGATCAGCTTATAAACTTAAAAGTGCAGAATAACTTAAAGGAATAGAAAAGCTCATTAGCACCAGCGAAGCCGTTTTCTGCAGGTTTTTCTGATTGAGCCAGCGGCTGTTTTTTCTGGCTAGGATTGAGCCTAAAAAAGTCCAGAAGAATGCAATCGGGATCAGTAAAAGCAAGAAAACGAGCATATGAGCCACATAATGTTGGCTGCTTTTCCAGACAATCACAGGAAAAATGGCTGAGGCAAATAAAAGTGCCTTGGGATTAAGTAAGGTTGCTAAAAACAATTCACGTGCGCGAATTGAGACCTTATCAAAATTTTCACTCAGCTCTGCAGTCCGCCATAATTTCACAGCAAGGAACAGAATATAGCCAGCACTAAAAAGTTTGAGAATGGTCGGTAACAGTGGAAGATGAACGGAAATTTTCCCGATCAGAATGCCCCAAAAACTAATAGCAATCAGATAACCAAAGGCTTCAGCAGGAATTAAACGAAATGTTTTTTTAAATCCGACCTGAATGCCTGAAGATGCCAATAAGGTATTGGTTGGGCCTGGTGTTAAAAGAATGGTTGCCACTAAACCAATAAAAAACCATGAAATCATAGTTTGACCTCGCTCTAATCCGCGTAGCATAGAATAGTTAAGTCAAAGCTGCAAAAAAATAATTGTAAGAGAACCTATTATAGAAGTTAATAATTAAATATTTTTCAATTAATTTATAAGGTTAATTAAAAATATAGCTTCCCTACTCTCAAGTCATTTTTATCAATTTACAAAACTATAAGCTGATAAGAAAAAGGCTATAAAAGTGACTTTTTCAACCTAACACCGAGGCTTAAAGTCTCCAAATACTTATTTTCAGCAAATGAAGGCAAATAATTTTAAAATCAGTATTTTTATTCAACTTTAACTAAATAAAATTGCCCCCACTACTCCTGCGCATCAAGTTTATAAGGCGATACATGAAGGTTTTTTATAGACCTAACTTTTATCGATCTCTAAATTATTATATTTAAGCTACAAAGTTAAAATGTCTATCTTGCTCAATTTTTTGAACATATTGATAAAGTAAATTTTTAAAAAAATGCTATTAAAGGTATTCAGGCAAAATAATTGCTGTTAAATTGTACAAGAACAACAGATGATAATTCACATTTTTCACATCCAGACGGTTTAATATATTGTTGTTTTAATTATATTTTTTAAGAACTATAGAATAATATCAGGAGTTATATATGAATAAATGGATCAAGCTTTCAGCCATGAGTTTAGCGCTGTCCGGTGTAGTCGCCTGCTCGAATGATAATACACAAAATAAATCTGCCAATCAGGCTGCATCCGGCGAAAGCGTGGCTGCAGATAAACTACAAACCCGCTTTGTGAATATTGCCACAGGCGGTGCCTCAGGACCTTATAATGTCATTGGGACAGGATTAGCTGAAATTTATAACAAGACCTACGGCGTGAATTCCAAAACTCAGACCACGGGTGCTTCCGTTGAGAACCTGAACCTATTAAAACAGAATAAAGTGGAAATGGCCTTTGTCATGAGTGACAGTCTTACTGAAGCCATTAATGGTCAAGGCAGTTTTAGCAACAAGATTGATAATGTTCAGCAGATCGCGGCTCTCTATCCGAACTACGTGCAAATCGTAACGTCTAAAGGTTCTGGTATCAAAAATATTGAAGATCTAAAAGGCAAACGTATTGCAGTTGGCGCCCAGAACTCAGGTGTAGAAGTAAATGCGCGTAGTCTGCTGAAGGGTTTTGGTATTACTTATAAGGATGTAAAAGTCGATTACTTGGGCTATGCCGAAGCAGCTGATGCTTTGAAAGGGGGCAAGCTGGATGCAGCTTTCCTCACCAGTGGTATTCCAAACTCTTCTTTGATGGAACTACAACAAGGTTTTGATATGCAACTGGTCAGTATCAACCCTGACAAAGTGAAAGCTATTGCCAAAGATCAGGCTTATTTCCTGCCGATGACCATTCCTAAAGGCACGTATGGCAATGCTGAAGATATTCCAACAGCTGCAATTATGAATGCTCTCGTGGTTCGTTCGGATCTATCTACCGATGATGTGTATAAGCTGACCAAGACTTTCTTCTCCAGTCTGGATCAACTGGCAAACTCGCATCAGGCCGCTAAGGAAATCACTTTAGATGGTGCGCAAAAAGGTCTGGTTGCTCCTTTGCATCCTGGCGCGCAAAAATTCTACGATGAGAATAAAGCGAACTGATGAAATGGATACAAGGTGCAGCATTTGCTGCACTTTTTGGTTTGGCTGGATTCCTTGCAAGCTGTTTATGGATGACGTTTCCTTACATTATTATCGAAGTGAAAGAGCAAAATTTTCAATGCAAAATTACCCAGAAGACTTTTCAGCTTAGCTGGATTCATTCGGTAGAAAAAACAGCGTGGAAAGAGCGCTATATTCAAGATAAAAACGATTTAATTCTGGCAGCAACACAATTTGTTTCATTCGGTGCAGGAACACCCGACCAAGGTACTCTTACCCGGCAGAAAGATGGAAGCATCCATATGCAAATTAACCGGAAGATGAAAGAACTAAACTGGGTCATTTCGCGCAGGATGCAGGGAAAAATCGAGATTGCTGATCGGGTCTGGAATATTTATCAGGACTTCCCTGACTACAGCACCGTACATATCTCTATAAAAAAAGACAGCCTATGGAAAAAAAGAGGTTTAAATGATTGCCTATGAATCCACAAGAAATAAAACATGTGCCAGAAGCACTAAATGAGCAGCAGCAACAAGAATTATTAGAAAAATTTGATCGTGAATCCGTTACCCGTAACCCGATCAATAAATCGGTACGCTGGTTTATTGCTGCCCTGGCAATATCTTACTCGTTATTTCATCTGTATATCACCTTTAACCCTTTACCGGAATTGATTCAACGTGCAGCGCATGTCTCAATTGGTCTGGCACTGATTTTCTTGTTGTATCCAGCGCGTCAAAACAGTAGCCGACAAAAGGTTGCGTGGACTGACTGGATTTTAGTGATTGCCTCTTTTGCCTCTTTCTTTTATCTGTTCAAGGAATATCAGGCAATTATGACCACCCGGGGAGGCATACCAAATACGATGGATATTGTATTCTCGATTATGACTGTGGGGTTGGTGGTCGAAGCTGCACGGCGGGTTATGGGCTGGATACTACCGATCTTGGGACTGATTTTCTTGAGCTACCCATTTGTCAGTCATTTTGACTGGATGCCGGATCGCTTGCTCACTCGCCCTTATACGTTGAGTGATATCTTCGGGCAAATGTATCTAAAAACCGAAGGTCTGTATTCTTCAGCCATTGGTGCTTCGGTCACCTTCATTTTCCTGTTTATTCTGTTTGGGGCATTTCTAGCAAAATCAGGAATGGGAAAATTATTCAACGATTTGGCTATGGCACTTGCCGGGCATAAGCAAGGTGGCCCTGCCAAAGTTGCGGTGATTTCAAGTGGCTTTATGGGCAGTATCAATGGTACAGCAGTTGCCAATGTCGTAGGAACGGGTTCATTTACCATTCCTTTGATGAAGAAAATTGGCTATCACAAAAACTTTGCCGGTGCGGTTGAAGCCAGTGCTTCTGTGGGTGGGCAGATTTTACCTCCAGTCATGGGGGCTAGTGCGTTCATCATGGCAGAAACAACTGGTGTCAGTTATGGCACGATTGCTTTAGCTGCGGTATTGCCTGCCCTGCTGTATTACCTGGGTGTAATAGCACAAGTCCATTTTAGGGCAGGTCGGGATAATCTAAAAGGCGTACCCAAATCAGACTTGCCGCGGGTCAAAGAAGTACTGAAAGAACGCGGACATCTATTACTTCCAATTATTGTCCTCGTGGTCTTCTTATTCCAGTCGATGCCGGTCAGCTATGCAGCAGTTTATACAATTTTATTGACCATCGTCGTTGCGGCATTTAGAAAATCTACGCGTATGGGGCCGAAGGAAATTCTGGAAGCCTTAGCAGATGGCGCTAAACAATCCCTTTCAGTAATGGCTGCCTGTGCGGTGGTGGGTATTATTATCGGTGTGGTCAGCTTGACCAGTTTTGGCTCGGTAATGACTTCTTCAATTATGAGTATTGGTGCAGGCAGTCTGTTCCTGACCTTGTTTTTTACCATGATTGCATCGATGATTCTTGGCATGGGCCTGCCTTCGATTCCCGCCTATATCATCACAGCCACTATGGCAGCGCCGGCTTTGGCGAACTTTGATATTCCAATCTTAGTAGCACATATGTTTGTGTTCTATTTCGGACTATTTGCCAATATCACCCCACCGGTTGCCTTGGCCGCCTTTGCCGGAGCCGGAATTGCAGGAGGCGACCCCATGCGGACTGGCTTCCAGGCCTTACGCTTATCACTGGCTGGTTTTATTGTGCCTTTCCTGTTTGTCTATAACCCAGCAATGCTGATGATTGACACCACAGATATTGCAGTCAATGCCAAAGAATTTACTTTACCAGCATGGAATGTCATTTTAAGTATTACGGTAACGTCGATTGTTGGCATTCTGGCATTAGGCGCAGCGGTAGAAGGCTATTTTAAAACTGCCATGAACTGGTTCTGGCGTATCTTCTTGGGTGTCGGCGCATTAATGATGATTGTGCCTGAAATGATTACCGATATTGCAGGAACGATTATGGTAATTATTGCTATTGGAGTTAATGTGATTCAGGCAAGAAAAGAAAATACCATCTCAGTCAAAACCTCATAAAAAAAGAGAGCCTCGGCTCTCTTTTTTTAACGTGGAACTTTAGAAAATTCGGCTATGGTCTTTTTCTGCTTTTGGTAACTGTACTGCAATTTTCTCTGCAATCGCCATGTAGCTATCTGCTGCCTCGTCCCCTGCAATCACGGAAGGTTTTCCTGCATCAGCATTTTCACGAATTTTAGCGTCCAGAGGTAAGCGGCCCAATAATGGGATTTGATATTGCTCAGACAGTTTATCGCCACCGCCTGTACCAAAAATCTGTTCCTCAAAACCACAATTTGAGCAGATATGGGTCGACATATTTTCAATTACGCCCATGACTGGAATCTGTACACGGTTAAACAGCTCAATGCCTTTGGTTGCATCCAGCAAGGCCACATTTTGTGGTGTTGTCACAATTACAGCACCCGTCACCGGAATACGCTGTGCTAAGGTCAACTGGATATCGCCCGTGCCAGGTGGCATATCAATCATCAGGACATCCAGATCTGGCCATAGAGTCTGATTAAAGAGCTGCATTAATGCTCCCGTAGCTTTTGGACCACGCCAAGCAACCGGTGTATTGTGATCACCGGTTAAATGTCCAATCGATAACACTGCCATTCCATAGGCATCAAGAGGTACAAACTGTTCTGCTTCGATCATCGGTGTTTTACCGGCATTGCCGAGCATGGTCGGAATACTTGGACCATAAATATCGGCATCTAGTACACCTACCCGCAGGCCCATTTGCTTTAGAGCCAAGGCCAGATTGACAGTAGTAGTCGATTTACCCACCCCACCTTTGCCAGATGACACCAGAATCACATTCTGAATACGAGGATGTTTCGGGACATCACGCTGTTGTGGTGCAGCTTTTTGAATCGGTGGATTATTCGGATCAGCATCTTCTGCCTTTTCAGCTTGAGCCGAAGCATCAACTACAGGCGGAAGATTGGGTTTTGCTGGTACTGCAGGTTGGCTTGAACAGCTTTCTCCTTCAGCATGGTTATGTCCGCAACCACCCGAATTTTTACTTTTAGGCCCGGTTTTTTGCTGAACCACATGCATATTCAACTCTTGAATACCACATTTTTGCAAAGCTTCTGCCAGCTCATCATGAATCTGTTGCAGTTGTTCTTTTTCTTCTGGATAGGTATTCAGGGTAATTTGCAGAATCTCACCCTGTACATTGACCTGTGTAATGCGATCTTTCAAGGCATTGCTGGAATTTGGCAAAATATAGTTTTGCAGTACGTTCTGCACAGCTTCTTCGTTCACCTCCTTGGAAGGCGAAAAAACCGATTTAAGCGAAGAAAGCCACGACATAGGTTACTCCAAAAATGTAGATCGACATCTGAATGGCCTAGTTTAACGGGGTTTTAGGCGAAGGTTAAGCACTGTATTGGAGAAGATGAAACAGATATGTTCAATTTCCAACTATTTCACTTGGTTTTATAAAATATTTCATGAAATCTTGGCACATATAAATAATGAAAAATGAATGAGAAAGAAGTAAATGAAGACATATTATTTTTGATGTGAACATTATTTTTTATATTAGGTTTCTATATTTTAAGCCACTCTAACCTGCTGTGATTAAAGTGGCTCTATAATCATAAATTACTTATGATTTTTACTGTTTTCAGACTTGCCCTGTTGTTCCTTTGTATTTTTATCCTGATCCTGTTTTGATTCATCTTTTTTGGATTCGGAATTACTTGCTGAATCTGTATCTTTCGCGTCTTTCTGCTGATCAGCATCATTGTCTTTAGCTTGAGTATCCTTCATCTTGTTCATGGTATCCGTCGCCATCTGTTTCAGCTCGGCGAATTTAACAGAAGCTTCACTTACTAATTCCGTGATTTTTTGTTTAGTATCTTCAAACTTATGCATGGCTTCGTCTTTCAAATTTGCCATACCGGCCTGCTGATCGTTCTGATCATCTTTAGAATTCTGTTTATCTGACTTATCAGATGATTTGTCTTGAGATTTATGATCGGCTTTGGCCTTTTTCGCGTGATCTGTCTCTTGCTCACCATTTTTCTGGCTGTCAGATTTGCCATGTTTTAGCTCATTCAGAAGCTTTTCACCTTTTTGCAAAAGCTCCTCACCAATTGCAATTGCTTTGGCTTTTAAGTCATCCATTTTGAAACTTTCAGTTTTTTGATCTGACTCATTCTCTTTAGAACTGTCTTTTTGCTCAGTATTTACATTTTTGCTGCTATGCTGAGTATCAGACTTCTCCTCGGCATTGGTCTGAGCATTTTGTCCATTCTTGTGTTCCTGATTATGCTGTTTATCGATCTCGTTCTGCTTTTGCTCTTTTGAAACCTGATCATTCATTTCACGTGCATGTTGTTCTTTATCTTGGTTCTGCTTTGAAGTACTTGTCTGGTTATTCTGAGTCATGAGTACCCTCCTAAGGTGTCATAAATAATAAATTATCAGACAATTTTTTAGCACAAAGCATGCAATGAAGTAGCTGAATTAAGCAAACTGCAACAAAGCCTGTACATGTTGTTGCTGATCATTGCATCAGATAGTACAAACCTCACGATCTCAAACTTTAATCACTGCCAGCCGCAAAAAATCGTGATTTGTGTTTTGAACATTCTGTTCATCTTCATTCTTTACACTTCTACTAAAACATTTTTCTGTCATTCTGACATCGCATTTCCTGTAGCTCGCCCATTCAAATGCTGTTATCGCCTGATTGTTAAAGCTAAAGGATGCTTGGTGTTAATCTACATTAAACCTTTACAGGATGATTAAAACTACAGGTAACCAGAGATCTTAGCTTAAGCTCGCACGGTACTCATAAAACTTAATACCGAGAACAGCCAGATAAACAGGATAAAACTACGCGCTTGGGTGAAATGTGCCACATCTGTGCCATGCAAAATGTTATGACGACTTGCGGTCACATTCGAGCTTGAATCCATCTTATAGGCTGCCAGTTCGGCAAAGTATGGATTCATTTCCGTGGCAATTTTAGATTTATGCCACAGACTCTTAATTTCATTGCCTTTTAAACCGGGAACAATTTTATAGACATCAACAAACTTGGTTCCATTTTGTTTTAAGTAGCCTTGTTGAATCAGCACATCGGTCAATAAGCCTTCAAGCTGTGCATAGAGCAAAGGCACACAACCTGCATAACAGCCCAATTTATACATTTTAAAGGCTTCAATGATCACTGGACGACGTAAGGCTTTATGGGCTTCATCTATCTGCATCGCATCAAAAGCCGTGAGCAGCTCTTTTTGAAAGTCTTCGCTATTGAGGACATCCAATAAATGAAAGGTTTGGACATCTTCATGACGATGCCTCTGTTGCCAGAAGTGCATCAGGGTCAAGGCATCATTGGCGACTTTTGAGCCGACAGGTTGATCGAGCTGGTCTGCCCACACATTAAAGTATTCATCTTGCTGTGCCAGATCACGCAAGGTTTCGATTAAAAATGTATGTTCGCCTTGCGAGATTTGTTCTAAATAGCGTTGAGCATCTTCAAGAATGCGTTTGCCTAAAGTCTGTTGTTTGATATTCGATTTAATCCGCGTGACGGGTTGATCATCTTCATAGTCGTCATATTCAATCATGGACGGCTGACTCATTTTAGTGAATGCAATCGCACTATTATCCACGATTCTTGCATGAGCCATACCAATAAAGTGGTCTGTTTTAACGATTTCACTAAACTCAGCACCAATGCAATTCAATAAAAGCCATTCACACTGAATAATAGTTTTTGCTTTTCCGCGATTGCCCAATAATTATGGTAATACGGTTTAGATTTTTCCATTTTTTTAAAATGAGATTCCTGACAGGCACTTTCGACATATCGTATATATTTTTCTGAACCAAAAGTGATAAATGAATCGCGTACTCGTTGTTGGCGACTGAGTTTGAACCATGGATCTGACACCACATAATGAATATTTGAATGCCACGTTTTCCAACGCTTTTTAACCGTTGGTTTGATACATTCAATAGATTGAACAGTGTTGGCTTCATCAGCTTTCCATTGCTTGAGAAATACTTGTTTGGTTTTTTCATCGAGCGGATACACCATAACCCATACACCCCAATCACCACCATGACGCCGGCTGAAGTACAAAATTGGCTCTGACAAGTTTGGAAATTGCTGATGATCAACCTTGAATGCTTCATTCCATCTTGCTTGATATAACCGATCGTCTTTTATCTTCAATGCAATCATTAAGCAAAAAATAACAACCATACAAGGTATAACAAACATATATATAAATACTTTCAGTACTACTTTTAATTTTAAAAGTTTAAGCATACTCATCGCTGTTGTTATTTTTAGATTTACAGAGAGCTTATCAGATTAAATATCGTGAATGATCAAGCTACCAGCATTTTTGAAGAATTCACCAAAAGCCTTATGCAAGTCATGTCTATCTCATGTAAAATTATCGCCCATTGCATAAAATACGAATGAGAGAGTGAATCCGTGCGTAAAATTTTAGTCACCAATGCCCTTCCTTACGCCAATGGCCCGATTCATATGGGTCACTTACTTGGCTATATCCAAGCAGATATTTGGGTACGTGCCATGCGCGCGATGGGTCATGACGTGACTTATGTCTGTGCGGATGATGCTCATGGTACAGCGATCATGCTGCGTGCCGAAGCGAATGGCATTTCACCTGAAGCGCAAATTGCCAATGTGCAAAAAGAACATATCCGTGATTTTGACGGTTTCGGTGTGCATTTCGATCATTATGATTCTACGCATAGTGATACCAACCGCGCTCGTGCTTCAGAAATCTATATCAAAAACCGTGAAGCTGGCAATATTGCTGTTCGTCCCGTAACGCAGTTATTTGATCCTGAAAAAGGCATGTTTCTGTCAGACCGGTTCATTAAAGGTACCTGCCCGAAATGTAAGGCTGAAGATCAATATGGCGATTCATGTGAAGTGTGCGGCACGACTTATAACGCAACTGAATTACTGAATCCAAAATCGACTTTAAGTGGTGCGACTCCTGTAGAGAAATCATCAGACCATTACTTCTTTAAACTGCCTAACTTTGGTGAATACCTGCAAAAATGGACCCGTGACGAAGGTCGCTTACCGGTATCCATTGCCAACAAACTGGACGAATGGTTTGATAATGGTTTAAACGACTGGGATATCTCGCGTGATGCGCCGTATTTTGGTTTTGAAATCCCAGATGCGCCAAACAAATACTTCTATGTGTGGGTCGATGCGCCAATTGGCTATATGTCGAGTTTTGAAAATTACATCAAGACTAAACGTCCTGATTTAAGCTTTGACGACTTCTGGAAAAAAGATTCTGAAAATGAGGTCTATCACTTCATTGGTAAAGACATCGTGTATTTCCACGCCCTGTTCTGGCCGGCAATGCTGGAAGGTGCAAACTACCGTACGCCATCAGGCTTATTCGTAAATGGTTTCCTGACTGTCAACGGTCAGAAGATGTCGAAATCTCGTGGTACCTTCATTAAAGCGGAAACTTATTTAGAACATTTAAACCCTGAATATCTACGTTATTACTTCGCGTCGAAACTTTCAGACAAAGTTGAAGATTCGGACTTGAACCTGGATGACTTTGTACAAAAAGTGAACTCCGACCTGGTTGGTAAAGTAGTCAACATTGCCAGCCGTTGTGCGAAATTCATCAATACTAAATTTGATAACAAGTTAAGTGCAACATGTGCAGAGCCTGAACTGGTTCAAAGCTTTATTGATGCGGGTGATTCTATTGCAAAAGCATATGAAGACCGTGAGTTCTCGGCAGCGATCCGTGAAATCATGGCACTTGCGGACAAAGCCAACCAGTACATCGACGAGAAAAAGCCTTGGGCACTTGCGAAACAGGAAGGTCAGGAACAACAAGTTCATGACGTATGTTCTGTGGGTATTAACCTGTTCCGTCAATTGGCAGTGTATTTAGCACCTGTATTGCCGAAACTGGCTCAACAGGTTCAAGATTTCTTGCAACTTGAAAGCTTCGATTTTGCTTCTCGCGAAACAATTCTAGTGGGTCATGAAATTGCATTGTTCCAGTCGTTGATGCAACGTGTAGACCCGAAAGCGGTTGCGGCAATGGTCGATGCATCTAAAGACTCTTTGGCTGCACCTGCTGCTGAACCTGCAAAAGCCGAAAAGAAAAAAGAGAAGAAAGCTGAGAAAAAGCCTGAACCTAAAGTCGGTGAAGCTGAAATCATCGGTATCGAAGACTTTATGAAGGTTGACCTACGTGTGGCTGAAGTTTTAGAAGCGGCTACAGTTGAAGGTTCTGATAAGCTTCTTCAATTGACTTTAAATGTCGGTGAAGCTGAGCCACGTAACGTATTTAGTGGTATTCGTGAGTTCTATAAACCAGAAGACCTTAAAGGCAAATTGGTGGTAATGGTGGCGAACCTTGCACCACGTAAGATGCGTTTTGGTATTTCTAACGGCATGGTTTTAGCTGCGGGTAATGGCGAAGGGGTTTGGGTGATTTCACCTGAATCTGGTGCTAAACCAGGTGATAAAGTGTCTTAATGGTTAGATTAAGATGAGAAAAAGCCCCTATATTATAGGGGCTTTTTAATTAAATAAAGCATGCTTTAGAAAACTCTTTACACCAGTTAAATGCCTCTGTAAATATCTGATTCATTTCAATTGGGTCTAGACTTCCAATATTATTATTCTCATAGAATATTGCATATTCTCCGTCTTCATAAAAAAGTGCTTTAGGGAATTCTAGTTTGTGAAATATATTATATTTATTTTCGAAATAATTCGCCCTATATAATTTTATAAAATTATATAGGGCAGATTCAGAAATTTTAATGAAATTATTATCTGCTTTGTGTTTAATACTAGCTAGAAGACCTCTTATTTCATCTTCAGCATCCCTCATTATTTTAGAATATGATAGCCCTATACTATTTAATATTTTATCTAGGTCACGAATAACTTCTTTTTTTGAGTTATAAACCTTATTTATTGCAATATAATTTAAAAGAAAAAATAATACCCCTCTGTTTCTCGATTTTAACCCTTTAATAATATTCTCATTAAACTCCGTACTCTTTGTATCGAATTTAAGGTGTGTCAATTTATCAAAATGTTCATCTGTACAATTCAATGATATTTCAATGAGAACCTCACAAATATTTAAAATTTTGACCCCAAAAGGACATCTAATTTTATTTGCCACTAGATGAAAACAAGATGAATATTCTGTTAACTCCCTATTATAAAGAGTATCAGCAAAATATTTATCAAGTTTATCATTATGAATTTTTCTAACTTGAGGATCTTTAATCAATTTAATATAATCTAAAGTAGTGTAAATCTCTTGAATTACTGCTGAGCACTCTAAAAGAGTTACCAAGCTTACAGGTGTTCTAGCAAATGTTTCATTTTTTGAATTAAAGTATCGAGCAAATAAAATAGTAAAATCTGAAGGTTTTCCTTGGTGATCAAATGCTTTTCCAATAGTTGGTCTCAATTGCCAATTTTTATCTATAACAACTTCAGGGTGTTGTAGAGAGTAATATTTTGGATATTTAATGCTTAAAAAGTTTTTATAAAAGAGCTTAGCTTTAAAATACTCTGTAAATTCTGGGTTTAAGTTTTGAGGAATATTTCTAACCTCATACGCTTCATGCATTTGCTTTAAGAATTTCACGCCCCATAATGTACTTGTTGCATCTAAGAAATGTTGATATTCATGATTTATAAGCCTATGAGACTCATAAATTTCTGCTAATTCAATAATATTTTGACTCAAGACTATAGATTTTTTATTCTTAATTCTTTCAACTATATTACTATTAAGTTCAAAGAAATCTATACATAGTGTTGTGAAGTCATATGTTGCTACTGTATCTACATCTGAAAGGATATTTAAGGAGCTCATATTTTCCCTATAATTTTTTAATTTAAAACATTTAGAATATTTCACTCCATAGTATACAAATTATAATTAAAAATGTTAAAAATAATAGATATTTAAAGTCCATAAGAACCACTATCAAAACTGTAAAATTTCTATTCCTCACACTCGCCTTAAGCACTACAGCCTTCACCACTCAAGCGGCTGAACCCATCACCATCACCTAAAAACAAGTCGCTGGCTAATCCCCTCATAAAATCCAAATATCAAAAAAGCCTCTATCTCTAGAGGCTTTTTTATTGCTGGGTTACCTAGCCTTGTAGGATAAATTCCCAGATGACATAACCTAGTCCGAAACCAATCAGCCCATACAAGGTAATGATAAAAAATACAAAGCTGGCATTGTTTTTTCTTTTCCAAAAACTCATATCGATACCCAAAGCTGTTCGTGATATCTCATGTTAACGGGCTTTTTTAAAAAAGTGAAATTTATCTAAGTAATTTATTTATAAAAATATTTTAAAATAAAAACATTTTATTTTTGGGAAAAAATCAATATACAGTTTTCAACTTAATGCTTAGTACAGATGTTCAATTCTTTATCTCTCTTTAAAAAAAGTAAATTTTTTTATATTCTTTTTCCGTAGTTTACATGCTAATACATAGAACAAACTCCACAACATAAGAATTGTCATGAATATTTTAAAAACTTCCCTCTTCACCTCTCTATTTTCATTGTCTGTTTTAGGGGTGAGTATCCACAGTCAAGCTGCTGAACCTGTATCTCCTGCTCAACAGAAACAGGTGGCCGGTTATTATCAATATCCATTTGGAAATTTACAGATCACCGCCCTGCTGGATGGCACAAATTATCTGCCCAAAGCTTTATTTAAGGATATTCCGCCAGTCCAGGCGGATCAGATTTTAAAAAAATACTATATCGATCAGGCTAAAGGCATTCAAACTTCTGTAAATGCTTTTCTGGTCAATACCGGCTCAACACTTGTGTTGGTAGATAGCGGTGCCTCTAGCTGTAACGGTCCCAATTTTGGTTCGGTTCTAACCAATCTGAAAGCAGCAGGTTATCGTCCTGAACAGGTCGGGGCAATTTTATTAACCCATTTACATGCTGATCATGTCTGTGGCATTAGCAATAATGGCGTGGCAAATTTTCCAAATGCGACCATCTATATTTCCCAACCTGAAATGGATTTCTGGATGAATCCGAAAAGCGTAGAAAGTTTGCCGCAGCAAAGACGAGCAAGCTTTACTAACACAGTCGATAAAATTAAAGATGCCATTGCTCCCTACCAAAGCAAGAATCAGCTAAAAACCTTCAAAGTTGGCGACAAGATTCAGGGTTTCAATGTAGTCAGTTCGGCTGGACATACACCGGGACATTTTGGTTTTAGCTTAAAATCACAAGGTCAGGAAATGGTGTTTATTGGGGATATCGTGCATTCGCACAGTATCCAGTTTGACCGTCCACAGACTGCGGTAGATTTTGATATAGATCCAAAAAAAGCAGTAGATACCCGTTTAAAGTATTTTGCCGAATATGCAAAACAGGGCCAGACCATTGCAGCACCGCATTTACCCTTCCCGGGCATTGGTCATATCTATTCTACGGACAGTAAAAGCTATCAGTGGATTCCGGTACATTTTAAAGATTAATTGAATACTTCAATAATTCGATCTAAACATGAAACCCTAATTGGTTAGGGTTTCATTTATTTTTAAATTTTTTCTTAAAAATCTTTCACTTTTCATGTGCACCTTTAGCACGCTTTTTTAGCACCGTTTTTCTTACGATAAATATAAACATCTAAAAATATAATATAAATTTCAACTTTATGAATTTTTGCCATGGCTTAGTTTGGTGCACAAAAATTGTATTGTGCTTTATATCGAGTCTTATCAATTTCAAGAAATTCTTCATCAAAATTTCCCTTGTTCCTGCCTCTTTGCTAATCAGTTTGCCTCTATATACTGGCTTTCTTTTGTGATTCTACGCACTAAATTGGAACGCACAATGCAAAATGTAGACTTATTATTTCTTCTTCTGGGTGCAGTTCTAGTGCTTGCCATGCATGCAGGATTTGCTTTTTTAGAACTAGGGACAGTTCGGCATAAGAATCAGGTGAATGCCTTAAGTAAAATTTTAACTGACTTTGCCATCTCCGCCATCGCTTATTTTTTAGTGGGTTACTATATTGCCTATGGTCAGCATTTCTTCCACGATGCCCATACGCTGGCAGCCGATCATGGCTATAACCTGATGCGCTGTTTCTTCCTGCTCACCTTTGCTGCGGCCATTCCAGCGATCATTTCAGGAGGAATTGCTGAACGTGCTAACATGCGTGCTCAAGCTTTAGCGACATTATTTCTGGTTGCCCTGATCTATCCATTTTTTGAGGGCATGATCTGGAATGGTAATTTAGGCTTTCAGGACTGGTTAGCTCATACATTCGGTGCCAGCTTTCATGATTTTGCAGGTTCAGTGGTGGTGCATGCCATGGGCGGCTGGATCGCATTGGCTGCAGTAATTCTGCTCGGTGCACGTCATGGCCGCTATAAAAATGATGGCCGGATTACTGCACATCCACCCTCTTCAATTCCTTTTTTGGCCTTGGGTTCATGGATTCTGATTGTCGGCTGGTTTGGTTTTAATGTCATGAGCGCACAACGCCTCGATGCTATTTCCGGACTGGTTGCGATTAATTCCTTAATGGCAATGGTAGGAGGAACTATTGCTGCCAAAATAGCAGGGAAAGATGACCCGGGCTTTCTGCATAATGGACCCTTGGCCGGACTAGTAGCGATCTGTGCAGGCTCTGATGTGGTACATCCGCTGGGCGCTCTTTTCATCGGCATCAGTGCCGGCATAATTTTTGTGAAACTCTTTACCTATACCCAAAATAAACTCAGAGTGGATGATGTATTGGGAGTCTGGCCTTTACATGGCGTTTGTGGTGCTTTTGGCGGATTAGCTGTAGGTGTTTTCGGTCAACAATGGCTAGGCGGCATCGGAGGTGTTTCTATTCTTTCACAACTATTTGGTACAGCTCTGGCGATTATTACTGCTTTGGCAGGTGGCTTCCTGGTTTATGGTTTGCTTAAAGTTTGCATCGGTATTCGTCTGAGTCAGGAAGATGAATTTATGGGTGCAGACTTGTCTATTCACCGGATTTCTGCCAACTCCGACGATAATATTTTTTAACGACCAAATTAAAAATAGCCCCAAGAATAGGGGCTATTTTTATATCTATAAGCTGAACTTATAAGAAATAATTACTTCATCCCAAAAATCAGCTTCAAACCTAATACGGTCATCACTGCTCCTGCTGCACGGTCAAAGATGGCCTTAAATTTCAAGTAAACACGACGCGGCTTTTCTGCAGACAATGCCACTGCCACTAAAGAACACCAGCCTGCATCAATAAAAAAACACAAAATGGGCAAGACAAAATAAAAATGCGTTGGAATCTCTTTAGGTAATAGCGCAGTAAAAATACTGGCTAATACAATGGCAATTTTGGGATTGGACAATTGTGTAATCAAGCCGGTGGTAAACGCACGGCGTAACGACATCTGCTTGGTAATGGCAGCATCTGCCTCAATCGGATCTTTGGCATGTCTAATAATTTTAAAAGCCAGCCAGAGCAGATATAAACCACCACAAATTTTTAAGGCCAGATAGGCCGAAGGTACAGCCAGTAAAAATGCCTGTAAGCCCAGCACTGCCAACAGACCAAAAATGGCAGCCCCAGTCCCCGTACCTAAAGCGGTGAATAAGCCATGCTTACGTGAAATCGCAATTGAATTTTTTGCCACATATATAGAAGTCGGCCCTGGGCTCATCGCACCTAACATCAGGGCGAAAGCAATAGAACCTAAAATCCAGAATGATTCCACGTGACTATCCCAGCTTAAAAATGAATGCGTTATTTTAAGTAAAAATAATTAATTTTGCTTTAATATTTCTACACAAATCTCTTAATATTTCATGAGGTCATCTTATTGTTTCAGTTGATCTCGTGCGGTCACCGAGGAGTCAATCATCTTATAATCCCGATCATGGACAGGCACACCACCGATGATCATTGTGCGGCTTTCGGTTTTAGGCTTATTCATCGCATCATCACAGCCCGATAAACCAAGCAGTACACCGGCTAGAACAGCATAGGATAATATTTTCATTATTCTACCCTCCTCAAGGGAGTTCCTATTTCTAGATTAACATTCCTGCTCAAATAATCAGCAAAATATTTGTGACATTCTGCATCAAAACCGATGTCTAGCTATAAGAAATAACCTATCCTAAGCCTCTAATTCTTTTATTACCTTCGTCATACAGGTAAAACAACCTACTGTCTTGATTTTTATGTTTGAAACGATTGCTCAAAATATCCCCGATCAACAGATTTTTATTAGAGATATTTCTGTGACTATACGGCGTCTGGATCTGGTGCATCCCCAGATCTCGGGAAATAAGTTCTTTAAATTAAAATATAATTTTCTTGAAGCGCAAAGACAAGGTTATCAGCATATCCTGAGTTTTGGAGGCGCTTACTCCAATCATATTGCGGCAACTGCATTTGCTGCGCAGCACTTTGGCTTTAAATCTGTCGGGATTATTCGTGGGGAAGAACTTGCTCATCGTGCATTGAATCCAACATTAGCCACCGCCCAAAAATTCGGGATGCAATTGCATTTTGTCAGTCGTAAGCAATATCGACATAAGCATGAGGCTGATTATTTATTGGAATTGGGACAAAAATTTCCTGGGCATTTTGTCATTCCTGAAGGTGGAACCAATGCATTGGCCATTCAAGGTTGTCAGGAAATTCTAAAAGAAGATGATACTCAATTTGATGTCATTTGCTGTGCGGCAGGAACTGGCGGAACGATTACAGGTTTGATTGAGGCCAGTCAAACCCATCAGCAGGTTTTGGGATTTTCAGCACTCAAAGGTTCATTCTTAAAAGATGAAGTCGCCCGACTCACCAGCAAAACCAACTGGAATATTCTCGATGACTACTGTTGTGGGGGGTATGCCAAAACCTCACCGGAACTGATGCAGTTTATTCAGGACTTTGAATCCCGGTTTTCAATTCCACTGGAGCAGGTCTATACCGCCAAAATGCTAATGGGGATTTTAGATTTGATCGAGAAAAATTATTTTCCGATTGGATCAAGACTGCTGGTGATTCATAGCGGTGGTCTGCAAGGCCGTAATGTTCCCTTTGCTCCGAGTCAGGCCTGAACCGGCTGATTATTATTCAAGGCAATTAACCCTTTGACCAAGCGGTAAATATGCCAGATAAAGACTACAAACACGATCAGGAAACCAATCAGAATCATGGTCAACAAGCCTCCGATGATATAGCCTAGCAAACTGATCCAGAAGGTTTTAATCTGCCAATCGACATGACTTTCCAGCCAGGTTCCGCGCATTTCATCACGCTTGATATAATTCATCACAATCGCGATAAATGGTGTAACACCAATAATAAATCCTAAAATATACAGGATATAAGTAATCAGATTATATTGTTTTAAATCATCTGCACTTGCCATTCGCTTTTTCCTTCTTATTATGCTTTTTATGGAGTTGGTAAAAAAACTATGCATGAGTTTTAAGCAGCTTTCAAATATTTTATGTTTAAAATCGGGTGCACATCTGCAATCCAGGGACTGTTTTTTCTGGAATAGAGAAAGCTGAAATAAAATTGTCTATAATGCTCTCCTTTTGTTCTCCCATGAGTGTGTGATGTCTTCCAAGCAATATGATGTTCTCGTCATAGGCGCCGGTGCCTCAGGTTTAATGACGGCGTATATGGCTGCGCAACGTGGGCGTAAAGTCGTAGTGGTAGAAAAAGCCAATAAAGTAGGCAAAAAAATCCTGATGTCAGGTGGCGGAAAATGTAATTTTACGAACCTGTATGTCGAACCTGAAAATTACATTTCACACAATCCGCATTTTGTCATTTCAGCCCTGACTCGCTATACCAACTGGGATTTTATTGGACTGGTGTGCGAATATGGCATCGAATATGAGGAACGCAAACATGGACAGTTGTTTACCTTAAATGGTGCCAAAGATATCCTGTCAATGCTATTGGCAGAATGCGATAAAACCGGTCTGGTCGAAATTAAAACCAATTGTGAAGTCAAAGCAGTCAATGCGGTAGATGATCAAGGTTTCCAGGTTGCAACGTCTTTGGGGTATTTTGAAGTTGAGTCGGTCGTGGTGGCATCGGGCGGTTTATCGATTCCTACTCTAGGCGGTTCAGGAATTGGTTATGAAATCGCAAAACAGTTTGGACATCATGTCTATCCAACCCGTGCCGGACTGGTCCCCTTTACTTTCTCTGATGGATTTAAAGAAGTTACCACGCGTTTGAGTGGTAATGCGGTAGAAGCAACGCTTTCTAATGAGCTTAATAGTTTTACCGAAGCGCTGCTATTTACCCATCGCGGCTTAAGTGGACCAAGTTCCCTGCAGCTTTCCAACTATTGGGATGTTGGTCAGAGTTTTAAGGTAGATTTCCTTCCAAGTGTTGATCTGTTGGATTTTTTCAAATCCAAAAAACAAAGCCAGCCGAAAGTCGTGCTACGTACGCTACTGAATGAATATTTACCGAAAAGTGTGGTTCTGGAATTGCAGAATTTGATCTGGGTGGATGTTGCAGAAACTTCAATCGGTAACATCAGTGATGATAAGCTGGAACAGATTACGGCGCGTCTGCATGGTTTTGAAGTGAAACCCTCCGGAACTGAAGGTTACCGGACTGCTGAAGTGACTTTGGGTGGTGTAGATACCACTGAAATATCCTCAAAAACCATGGAAAGTAAAAAGCAGAAAGGCTTGTATTTTATTGGTGAAGTTCTGGATGTCACCGGACATTTAGGTGGCTATAACTTCCAATGGGCATGGTCATCTGCGCATGCCGCATCGGAATATGTTTAATCAATAGATGATCTGGATTAATACTTTATTCATTCCAGATAATCTGTTTTAAACAGGTTGAGATTGGCCGTACTTTCTAAACGGTTAATCGCAAGCTGCATTTTTCGCGTTGCTTCTCGCAGATGTAATGGCAGTTCATCTGCTGTAGATGCAATGAATGTATGCTGTAGTGCTTTCCACATATTGTTGATCTCCTTGTCCTTATATTTTTAATGCAAGAAGAATACCAAAATCATTTTAGTATTCACTTGAATATTATATATATTTTAAAGACCATATTCTATTTTTAAGTACGAAGCTGGATTTCACTTTTAGTTAAATTCATCAGTTTCAGGAAGTTCCTTTTCCAGCTCTCGCTCAGACTGTTCGTCCTGTTTGCTCTTCACAAAAATAAATCGGTAGGCGGCAGTAAAAAAGCCAATGGTAATTCCTGCGATGACTAAAGGCGCCAGGACCTTGTTAGGTTTCTTGGTATTCATGCAATTTTCCTTAGGACTGAAAAAAATCGACCACTTAAGCGTGGTCGATTTCTCTTAGAAATAACAGGTTATTTCAGGTCATCTTTGTTTTGGGTAGAACGGTCAATATCAACATTCGGCTCTTTTTCTCCGGTTGAACCAAATGGATTATTGGCTGGCGGATGAGTCGGATCGACTTTTACTGAATCCGGTACAGCTTGATCCTCGCCCGGGACCGGATCAATACCCAAAGACTCATCATCCTGTGGCGCAGTCGTAAGGATGGCCGGTGTCGTATGAGATAAATCGTCATCTATAGGGGTATTATCTGAGTCTTGATTTGGCACGATACCTGCTCCTGGAGTTGTGATTGAAGAATCATTAGTACCTGTTCCGGTAGTACGGTTTTTGCCACCTAAGCTGGAAAATATACTGTTTTCAGCTTTTTCTTTGACCGGATTTGGATGTTTAGCTTCTCGTTTGGCTTTATCAATCAGATCTGTAAGTACACGCTCAGCAGGTTGACGGCCGCCCAGACCAAATGCCAAGGCAAATGCCACTGCTACAGCACCTAGAGTTAAACCGAATGCCAGATTAACAATTGAATCGGCAATACCCATGGCACGCAGACCCATTGCTACAACTAGTCCCATGATCAGAACACGAACCAGATTCCCTAACCAGTGTGAACTCTTGTATTCGCCGCGCTGTACGATATTAGCAACGATATTGGCCAGCCAGAAACCGATAACCAGAATTACCGCACCTAGCAGGATGTTGGCACCAAAGTAGATGAACATCGCAATCAGGCCACTGATCTGTTCAAAGCCAAGGCGATTCGCTGCTTCCGATACTGCAAATAGCATGGTGAAGAAAACGATCAGGTAACCGACTACACTTGAAAGTTTAGTCGTTCCTAAAAAGCGTTGGACGTCCAGTTTGGCAGGAACTTCATCAACACCTGTACCGGCGATTACTTCAACAACCAGAGCAGCAACCAGTTTAGACACCACATAAGCCAGTATCAGAATCAACGCAGCAGCGATGATATTTGGAATGGCATTCATGATTTCATACAGCATGGCTGTAGCAGGCTGAGAAATTGCCTCGATACCGAGTGCTTCAAATGCAACGATGAGCGCAGTAATAATGACCACGGCGAAGATGAATGTACCAATTACCTGGGCGACATTCGAGTTTTTAAAAATTCCTACTTTTTCAGCATGCTGTTGTAGATTAAAACTATTTACCAGTCCTTCCACGATACCACGTAAAATTTTAGCTAGGATATAACCGACAAAAATGATCACTGCAGCAATAAAGATATTTGGTAAATAACTTACGACATCAGTCAGCATATTTTCGACCGGTAACAACAGACCGTTGAGACCTAGAATCGAGAGTACGATTGGCAAAAACAGCAACAGGATTAACCAGTAAACAATTTGACTGATGTTTTGGCTGATCGGACTGACACCTACTTCCGCACTGAGTTTTTCATCCAGTTGCGTTCGGTCAAGGACCTTCTGCAATCCCATCTTGACCAGATTGGCTACAATCCAGCCTATGAATCCAATTGCAATTGCACCTAGTAACTGCGGGATAAATAACAGGAACTGCTCGATCATATTACTGAA